>JAFGBH010000084.1 GCA_016933215.1 Deltaproteobacteria bacterium
AATCTTGGCATTTTTTATATACTTGTTACTTATTGACATGACTAGACTTTTAGCACATTTCATAGTGCTGTTCTAGTCAAGACCCTTAAACTATTCCTTGCCGGGTAGCCCCGCCCCGTAGGCGGGGAGATTCCCTTAAAAAAAGGAAAAAAAGAGTGGTCAAGATATAGAAAAAGCCGGAGGTCTTAACAATGCCGTGGGTTGATGAAGAATTATGTAACGGATGCGGTCTATGTGTCGAAGAATGTCCTGTGGATACCATCGTAATGAACGATGACGTTGCCGACATAGAGATGGCTGATTGTATTCGCTGTGGTATCTGTCATGACATATGTCCTACAGAGGCCATAAAACATGACAGGCTCAAGGTGCCGGAAGAAGTGAGGGCAAACGTTGTAAAGACCGAAGCGTTGATGGAGGCATGTGAGGAATATCTTGGTGATCCTCGGGAGCGGCAGAAGTGCCTCGTGAGAACGGTCAGGCATTTTGAAAATATGAAAATGATTGCAGAGAAGACGCTGGCGGAACTCGAGAAACTTATGAAATAAAAGGAACGGAAACCCTCCGATTCCATCACAATTTCAACGCAATGTGCTTTATCAATCATTTATTCGAAAAAGATGACGTACTTCACGTATATAACACTCTATTTCTTCATCGGGATCTTCACGGGTGTCATGAGTGGAATGTTTGGTATTGGAGGAGGGGCAGTGAGAATACCACTGCTGAACCTTGCGGGACTGCCATTATTAAGCGCTTTCGGAATAAACCTGTTTGTCTTGCCTTTTGCGTCGATTATCGGTGCCCTGACCCACAGAAAAAATGTCGTAACGAAGATTGCGGCTTATATCATTATTGGCGGCAGTATAGGGTCAGTGGTTGGTGCCCTTTCTGTTGGGTTGATTCCGACATTTTTTTTAGCCCTCATATTCTTTTCTACAGCCCTTGCGACAGTGCTTGGTATCTATCTCGATAGAATTGCTCCGTCACTCTATAAAAAAATACGTCCAAACAGAGTGGTAATGACAGGGGTTCCGTTTTTCTTAAATCTCATAACGGGGATGCGAGGGGGAAGCGGGGGGTCATTGTTGCCGTCATTTTTAAAAACCTTAAAACTTGATATTCATCAAGCAATTGCAACGTCGCTCTTTGTCACAATGTTCACGTCATTTGCCGCGATGCTAATTTACTGGTATCGGGGCAACATAGTCTGGCTGCCTGCGATTGTAGTGCTTGGAGGTTCACTGATTGGTGTACGGATTGGAAGTAACGTGTCAGTAAAGGCGAAATCCCGCCGCTTGGAAATTGGACTCTCACTTTTTGTCATATCCCTGGCGTTTATAACAGTCTATAAAGCATTACCTTGACAGAAGACGCGATATTGTGGGGTCAGACTACGTATTCGTTAACGACATGATATGACGAACGAGTGGTCACAATTGTATGGTCATGCAGGGAGTATTCAGAATAGAATCATATGATAGCATGACATAGTAGGCGATTAACCAATGTCTTCTCGATTTTCCTTTTTCGTACGTTCTGAAGCAGGATAGTAAGTATGGAAGGGAGGCAGTCATGAAAGTGCTCGTAACCGGTGCCACCGGATTTCTCGGGACAAATCTCGTCCGCCGTCTTGTGAGGGAGGGATTCGACATCAGGGCCACGGGCCTTCCCGGTTCCTGCACGAAATACATCGAAGATCTCGATGTGGAGATCATTCCCGGCGATATTACGGTCTATGATGATGTAAAGCGGTTGGTCGATGGGATGGAGGCGGTCTTTCATGTTGCCGGTGATACCTCTTTCTGGAAACGCCGCTTCGATCGTCAGCGGAGAATCAATGTGGAGGGTGCAGTCAATGTGGCCAGGACCTGCCTTGAATGCGGGGTAAAACGGCTTGTTCATACCAGCACCGTGGATGCGCTCGGCTACAATCCCGGCGGCCTCACCGATGAAAAGTGGGATGTCTATAATTACGGAGGCACCGGCTATAATTACGCCGATACAAAAAGGGAGGGGGAATTACGGGTCCTCGAATTTTCAGAAAAGGGCCTCGATGTTGTGGTGATCAGTCCGGGGAGCATGATCGGTCCCTTTGATCACACCCTGCAGTTCGGCAGGCTGTTTATGGAGATGAGAGACGGTAAGGTGCCGGCCTTTCTGCCGGGCGGAGCACCCTGGGCCCACGTCGAGGAGGTTGCCCGGGCCCATATCACCGCACTTGAACAAGGAAAGAGGGGCGAGCGGTATATTACCGGCGGAGTCAGCGAGAGCTACGAAACCGTCTTTCGTATGATTGCGGAGGCGGTTGGTGTAAAACCACCCCGCTTCACGATGACGCCCTTTTTGACCGTGGCATACGGCTATCTCATGGAGTTTCTCTCCCAATTTACGAACAAACCGCCGGAGCTGAACCCGGGGCAGGCACGGTACATGTCGGTTTTCCCCCGGTACGATTCATCCAAGGCCATCGAAGAGCTCGGTTTCCGGTGCGTGCCTATTAGTGATATGATCAGGGACGCCCATACCTGGTATGTCGAGGAAGGATATCTCTAAGGAAAACAGAGTAGAATTGTCGTGGCTTCTAAAGGCAGTCCTGGTGTGTTCAGCTTTTCGCCCACTCCAGATCCACACAATAGGGAAAATGATCCGAGGGGTAACGACCCGCCACATTGTCCCTGATAATTGCCGCCTCAGTGACGTGAAAATGAGGACTTGCCAGGATCCAGTCCATACGGGTCTTTTGAGGAATTCCGTCAAATCCGTGATTGGTGAAACTCTCTGAATTTTCCTTCCGTTTGAGGATCTGCCAGGTGTCACGGAGCGTCGTTTCCGGGGCGGTCAATACCTCGTGAACCGGTGATCCGGGGTTATCGTTGAAGTCTCCCATGAGGATAACCGGTTCCCCTACGTTTGCTGCCCAGTCTGCAATAATTTTTGCCTGGTTGTAACGGGCCTCAATCCCGATATGGTCGAGGTGGGTAACCGCCACCCACAGAATTCTTCCTGTTTTTTTGTCGCGAAGCTTCGCATAGCTCATCATACGCGGGAAGGCACTGCCCCAGTCTTTGCTGAGATGGACATCGGGTGTCTTCGAGAGCCACTCTTCCTTTCCTCTCACGACCTCGAACTCGGCGTTTTGAATGAAGAGGGTGGGACACTGTGAAGTATCGTCTTCTATCCTCCCGGGAGCATGAATGCGATAGGCCGGCAGTTTTGCCTGAAGATAGGAAAGCTGGGAGTGTTTTCCCTCCTGAGTTCCCAGTATGGAAGGAGCATGTCTCTCGATGAGGCGCGCTACGGATTTCCTCCGGTATGACCACCCGTTCAGTCCGTCACTGTCGTTTTCGAAACGAAGATTAAAGGTCATGAATCTCATCGTTATTCGGTATCCTTCTGAAGCATATGGCCCTGCAAGAGTAGCTATCTCAGATTTCTACCTTTCCTGCAACCTGTAATCCTTGAACTGAACAGCGAGCGCATTCCCCGTTGCTTGCAGCGGGGTTAGCGAGTGAATAATAAATAACATTTTCCTTTTCCTTGACAGTCGGAGATTCCCCGCAACTTGTTGAGGGGAGCTTTAATAAAGAGTTTATACAGCAATGGCAATGGCGTAGAATATATGAAGACCTTGTATATCATGAAACCACTTCGTCACTATGAATCGTCGGCAGATATGGGTTTTCATTCTTTACAAACGACCATTTTACCGATAAGTGAAGAGAGAAAATGGCTGCCAGACAGCAAAGAATGAGGCGGTTATATGCAGGAGGAATCGTGTTTGGATATATTCTTATTTCCGTTCTCACATTGCTCCATATTTACGTCTTCGGGCGAGCCGCTTCCGTCCCATTTCTGAAGCGTTTCGTGCACCGTAATCTCCTCCTATGGTTTGGAGTGGCCCTCTGGGGAATCTTTGTGTTTGCCATCCTTTTCCGCCATGGAGAATCGGGCACCCTTGCTACGGTGCTTGAGTTGTTTGGTATGAACTGGATGGCCATACTCTTCCTGTTGTGTGTTCCTCTCCTTGCGGTCGATCTTGTTACAGGATTCGGCTTTCTCCTTTCCCGCTTCGCGCCTTCGCTCAGAGGGTGGGCTCTTGTGCTTGGGGTGTCACTTTCAGTAGTAGCGTTTATTCAGGGTTTTCGGCCGCCGGCAGTAGTAAGTTATGATGTTCGCCTTCCCGGTATTTCCCAAGAAATGGATGGAACGGTGATAGTTGCCATGTCCGATCTGCACCTTGGCTCTCTACTCGGAGAGAACTGGCTTGCGAAACGGGTAGACCAGGTGCAGGCAGAGCAGCCCGACCTCATTTTTCTGCTCGGTGACCTCTTCGAAGGGCATGGCACGCCGCAGGGTTCGCTGATTCAAGAGCTCGGCCGTCTCTCCGCACCCCTCGGTGTCTGGGCCGTTTTGGGCAACCACGAGTTTCACGGCGGTGGCGATGGAAATAGTGTGCTCATCGATGAGGCCGGGATTCAACTGCTGCGCGACCGGTGGGTCGAGGTCAGTCCCGGCTTCGTTGTAGCCGGGGTAGATGATCTGACCTCCAGTCGACGCTCCGGCAGTGATGTTGATCATGTTTCTAAAGCTCTCGCGGGTCGTCCTCCCGGGACGACCGTTTTTTTGTCCCATACACCGTGGGAGTTTGAGAAATTAGCAAGGGCCGGCGTGGGTCTAATGCTTTCCGCGCACACCCACGGCGGGCAGATCTGGCCCTTCGGGTATCTGGTTCGCATCTTCTATCCACTTCTTGCGGGGCGATACGAGGTGGAGGGCATGTCCGTTATTGTAAGCCGCGGAGCGGGAACATGGGGACCGCGAATGCGACTCTGGCATCGTGGCGAGATACTCCGTGTGACATTGCGGCGCTGAGAAAAGATGTCTGATAGATTTGGTAAGGACTTAATCCTGGTATTGGTATCGATGCCGCGTTCCATATTGCGATTTCCGTTTATGCTACGACAGGAAAAATTCATATGATGACTGTACTGGGGTATCATGGAGGGGGTTTTTATCTTCGGTGGGGAGAATTCAATGGCATCGCTTCTTGCTGTTGATCTTGGCGTGAGGACCGGCCTCGCACTCTATGGCCGGGATGGAAAGCTCAGGTGGTACCGGTCGAGGAACTTCGGTACAATCCAGCGCCTCCGTCGCGGTGTTTCAGCCGTGCTCGACGGCATTTCCGATATTATCTTGCTTGTCATTGAAGGGGGTGGAGAACTGGCCGAGATATGGGAACGGGAGGCGGCAAGGCGCTCGGTGCCGGTCATCAAGATCAATGCCGAACTGTGGCGGAAAGAGTTTCTCTATCCCCGGGAGCAGAGAAGCGGTGCTGAAGCGAAACAGAAATCGGGCAGAATGGCCCGCCGGGTCATTATCTGGTCCGGTGTGCGAAAACCCACATCTTTGAGGCATGACACCGCAGAGGCGATCCTTGCAGGTCTTTGGGGTGTAATGGATGTGGGATGGTTGAAATCTCTCCCACCGGAACTGAGGCGCTGATAAGTTCGGCCGGTCCTGCGGGACAAAAAATCGTCCGCTATACCGAAACGACTTCCTTCACTTCGGGTATAATGCTTTTCAGGCGTCGTTCGATACCCATTTTCAGTGTCATCTGCGACATGGGGCAGCCGTGGCATGCACCCAGAAGTTTTACCGTGACGATTCCGTCTTCACTTACATCTATAAGCTCAACATCTCCCCCGTCTGCCTGAAGATTGGGCCTGATGTTGTCGATTTCTTTTTGTACCTGATCTTTCATTCTGCCTTTCCTCCGTTCATAAATAATGGAGCTTTGTATCATAAAATATGGTTTATTTTGGAATTGTCAAGGCGAAAGCAATGGCGAATTGTCATTGACAGGCGACGGCCTTTTCCCTATCATCCCACTTTCGCACCCCTGAGTGTCATAAAAACATAGGGATGAGAGAGGCAATGAAAAATCACAATTCCAGACTGGTCTTACGAATCGGCGTCGCAACACTCTGCCGGATTGTTTTCAATACTGCCCGCCGATTTGTCTATCCCTTTGCACCCGTGCTCTCAAGGGGGCTCGGAGTTCCTCTCCCCGCGGTGACGTCTCTTATAGCGGTCAATCAATTTACGGGGATACTCGGGCCTTTCTTCGCGCCTGTGGGTGATCGCAGGGGATACAGGATCATGCTTCTTGCCGGTCTGGGACTTCTGTCGGTGGGGATGCTTGCGGGTGGGTTCCTCCCCTTCTACGGGGTCGTTCTTGTCGCCCTTTTTATGGCAGGGCTGGGCAGAAACATCTTTGATCCCGCCATACAAGCCTATGTAGGGGATCGCGTGCCCTATAAACGGCGGGGCCTGGTAATCGGAATTATGGAATTCGCCTGGGCCGGGAGCGCGCTTCTCGGTGTCCCGCTTATGGGCCTTCTGATTGAGTCTATGGGTTGGAGGGCACCATTCTTTGTTTTAGGTGGATCGGGGCTCGTAGGCTTGGCAATTCTTGGAATATTGATACCCGCCAAAAGCGGGAAAAGGAAGAGCGTTCAGGGCTCAGTTAATCCTCTGAGTGCCTGGAGGCAATTCGCCAAAAACCGTGCGGCTCTCGGTGTGCTCGGCTTTTCGTTTTTTATCAGTGCCGCCAATGATAATTTCTTTGTGATTTACGGGGCCTGGCTTGAAAATGGCTTTGGCCTCAGCGTCGTCGCTCTCGGTATGGCAACGATGGTTATCGGTGTGGCCGAACTTTTGGGTGAGGGGCTTACGGCATCGTTTTCCGACCGGCTCGGGTTGCGCCGTTCGGCAGTTATAGGGCTCGTCCTCTCGGGTGTCTGCTATGCCTTGCTGCCCTTGTTTTCCTCGACGCTGACAATGGCGCTGGGTTTTCTTTTTCTGGTTTTTCTGACCGTTGAATTTTCAATCGTGACCTGCCTTTCTCTTAGCACCGAAATACTGCCGGCAATGCGGGCGATGATGATGTCCGGCTATGTGGCGGCGGCCGGTATAGGGCGGGTAGCCGGTGCACTCCTTGGAGGACCGGTCTGGATAATCGGCGGGATGGAAGCGACGGCCTTTGTTTCTGTGATGATCAGTGCGATGGGTCTCGTCTCTCTGGTATGGGGGCTGAAGGGCTGGAGACCCTAACCGTATAGATACAAAACATAAAAAACATTGACAACGATAAGGTAATATTTTAATGTTTTGGTCTGTGTTTTTTTTGTGAGGGGTTACGAGGCGTATAAGGTTCTTTGGAACGTAATTCAAAACTGAATGAAAGGAGAGAGATATGGTTAAAAAAAGGCATTTATTACTTGTTATTACCTTGGTGTTGGCTTTGTCCATGGTTTTTGCAGGTCCCACCTTTGCGGCAAAGAAATTTTTTGCCATCGCAACAGGTGGTACAGGAGGAACCTATTATCCCCTTGGCGGTGTCCTGGCTCAGGCACTTTCCACCAAGCTTCCTGATATTATCGTGACCGCTCAATCGGGAAATGCATCGGTTGCAAACTGCAATCTTATCGGTGCCCATGAGATAGAATCAGGCTTTGTTCAGAATAATGTAGCCTTTGCCGCCTATAACGGCGTTGCCCAGTTCGATGGGAAACCAATAAAGAATTTGAGGGCAATAGCATCACTCTATCCTGAAACTATTCAGATTGTTGCGCGGGCCGACGCGGGTATAAAGACTGCAAAGGATCTGAAGGGGAAAAGGCTGGTACCCGGAGACAGGGGAAGCGGAACAGAGGTAGACTGCCTCAATGTGCTTAAGGGCCTCGGACTTACCTATGATGATTTTTCGAATGTTGACTGGCTGAGCTTTGCGGGAGCATCCCAGAGGCTGAAAGACAAACAGGCTGATGTTACGTTTGTTACTGCCGGGTGGCCGACGGCATCCATCACGGAGCTTGCGACGACCACGGATATTGTCATAGTTTCCCTCGATGAAGAAACGATAGCGAAAATCATAAAGGCGAATCCCTTCTATGCAAAGGTTATTATTCCGCCCAAGACTTACAAGGGTGTGGATGGTTATGTTCCCACGATTACGACGATGGCCCAGTGGGTTGTAGATTCCCAGGTTCCCGCCGATGTCGTCTACATGCTTACAAAGGCCCTCTGGGAAGAGGGGACGCACGTCCTGCGTACGTCAGGTGGAAAGCCTGCGCCGGCCGAGAGCGGAGCAGCCATTATGGCACAGGCCCACGCCAAGGGTAAAGACGTTACCATCGAAACGGCCCTCGACGGTGTGGCGATCCCGCTTCACCCGGGCGCTGCCAAGTATTACAGGGAGAAGGGTTTAATCAAATAGCATCATTTTTCTAATCACAGGAGGTGACTGGGCACCGTTTGGTTCTTCTCTCGGTGCCCAGTTTTTATGAAAAAGGGAAGAGTTGTCATCGCTTTTCTTTTAGTTCTTTTGACAGCTTCCTTTATTCCCGTTCATTGTTTAGAGATTGAGGAATTGAGGAAGGGTAGGGTTTTATTTGTACATGCTGTATCCCCCGGGGATGGTTTTTCCATAGGGTATAAACATTCGGTTGAGCTCTGTTCTGTATGGGATTATTACAGGATCGATGAAACGTTTCGTATCGTTCTTTATGAAACAACCTTTCCCTCCTGTAACACCGGCCTCCCGGTAGCTCCCTCTGAAAACGAAACATTCCATCACGATGGGGACAGCTTTCGCATTTCCAATATGAATCGAATAATTCCTTCGATTTCTCTCTGGGTTAACCAGGAGTATGACAATACTATTATGATAGGGAGTGAGACTTCAAAACTATACTCTCTTGCGGGCAATACTCTGTTAGGGGTCGCAATAAAGAAGGAGGCCGTTGTACGATTTGTGCTTATGAAGGCAAGAATCCTGCTGCAATAGAGGAATAAGGGGATTATGAAAAAACTGGAGAAAATTACTGCTTCTGATGATATTGCCGATAACATAGAGGTGATTTCCAAATACGATCCGGAATTCCGGTTTCGCCAGCTTACGGGCATTACGATGAAGCTTGCCTTTTTTATGACGATAGTGCTCTCCATATTTCACATCTATACAGCCGGATTCGGTGTCTTGCAGGAATGGAGGCACAGGGCCTTCCATCTTGCCTTCGTCTTGCCGCTTGTGTTTTTTCTCTATTCAATCAGAAAAGGAAAGGAAAGGGACGGGAAATACCGCGTCTACGATATTATATACGGTGTTATCGGAAGTTCCCTTGCTGTAACCCTTTTCAGGGAGATATTCGATCTTGCCACACCTCATGTCATCGTAATGACCATGGCCCTTTTTTCCTTGATCGTTTATTTTAAGAGGAGAGAATTTCTGGAGGCGAGGGCCTTCGTCTACCTCGACTTTGCATTATATACCCTTATGATAGGGGGGCTTTCCTTTGGCGCATACCTCGGCTTCCGGCATATACACTTTGCGGAGATATTTCGTGACCCGAACGTAGTCCTCCTCTTCTGGAGCGTTTTTCTCTTTGGAGTATTCCTGAGTATTGTGCTTCTCTTTGGACTTCAGTGGGTCAAGGCCTGTTATGCAATTATCGTGGGATCTTTCAGGTATGATCAGGATGATATCCCCTATTTCGACGTCTTTTTTGTTCTGCTCGCATCAACGGTTTCTTTATACATATTTCTGGAATTTAACAGCCTGGTGTTCCGCGCGGGACTGCCGCTTCAAAGTGACCTCGTCGTGGGTGCCTTTGCTATCCTGCTTGTCCTGGAGGGCGCCAGGCGCAGCATCGGGCCTCCCCTTCCCATAATTGCAGTTCTCGTTCTCATCAACTGTTATCTGGGACCCTACTTTCTCGATATCCCGGGATTGAGCTTCTTTGCGCACAGAGGATACTCCGTCGATAGAATTATCGAGCATATGTACCTCGGAACGGAAGGGATATTCGGCATACCGCTCGGTGTCGTTGCAACCTTTGTGTTTCATTTTGTTCTTTTCGGTATCTTTATTTCCAAGACGGGGCTGGGGCAGCTCTTTATCGATCTTGCCATGGCCCTTGCGGGTGGAACCGTTGGCGGCCCTGCCAAGGTTTCCGTTATTTCCAGCGGGTTTCTGGGATCGATCAATGGAAGTTCTATAGCAAATACCGTAACGACGGGTGCCTTTACCATCCCCCTCATGAAAAAGGTGGGCTACTCTCCCCGGTTTGCGGGGGCAGTCGAGGCGGCAGCTTCGACGGGAGGACAGCTCATGCCCCCCATTATGGGTGCGGCGGCCTTCATTATGGCGGAATTTCTCGCCATACCCTATATCAAGATCGCCGCCTGTGCTATTGTCCCTTCGTTTCTCCACTTTTTCGCGGTGGGGACTATGGTCCATTTCGAGGCACTAAAGCAGGGGCTGACCGGCCTTCCGCGGGAGATGCTTCCGAGGGTAAAAGATGTGTTGAAGGAGCGCGGTCTTCTCGTGACGCCCCTTTTTGTTATCGTCTATCTTCTCATTACCGGGAGCAGTCCCTTTCTTGCAGCTTTCTGGGGGATCATCTATTCTGTGGCCATCGGGCAGATTCATAAACGGACGCTTCCTCTCCTGATCAGCGTTATTTTGTCTGTTCCCTCGGTATTGCTCCGGATGGATCCCTTTACCTACTCTCCGGTATCGCTGGGATTGTGGGTTCTTATTTGCGTCGGGGGAATGATATATCTTTTCAGAAAGACGGACAGGATGTCATGGCTCTTCGGCATTGTTACGACCTCGTTGCTCGCCGTCCTTTTGATATTTAAGACAGAACCATCGCTCTGTGCATTCTGGGCAAACATGTGGGTTATTGCCATAGGGGTCTTTTACAAAGAAAGCAAGATGAGGATTCCGGATATACTGAATACCCTGGAGTTGGGAACGAAAAATGCCCTTGCTATTGGCGCGGCCTGCGCCTGTGTGGGCTTTATTGTGGGTGCAACAACCCTCACCGGTCTCGGTTTGAAATTTGCCGCTGCCGTGATTGAACTGGCTCGCGGTGTCGGGCTTTTCGTGAGTGCCCTCGATTTTGCCCATTTCCTGACGCTCGATGCGATTACGCTCTTTTTCACGCTCGTCTTTACCGCGATTTCCTGTTTCATCCTCGGCATGGGCATTCCCACGACCGCCCAGTACATTATCGCATCAATGATAGCCGCTCCAGCACTACTGCAATGGGGGATTCATCCGCTCATATCCCATATGTTTGTGCTCTTTTATGCCGTTCTTGCCGATGTGACGCCTCCTGTCGCCCTTGCGGCATACGCGGCTTCAGGTATATCGGGCGGTGATCCCTTCAGGACAGGATTTACTGCGTTCAGTCTCTCTCTGGCAAAGGTATATGTTCCCTTTGCCTTCGTCTATTCTCCCATTATTCTCTGGTTGCCGAGACTGCTCGATCCGAGCGTACACTTTGACTATATTCAGTTTATCATGATATTTGCGGCACTTGTAATGGGAGTGATTGCCTTGGGGGCAACGATAATAGGATACCTGAAAGACAGATCGACAAAACTGGAGAGGATTGCCACGGGAATTGCCACCATTTTTCTTTTCATGAACAAACCACATTTAAATTTGATCGGTTTTATAATACTGGTGTCAGTGTACCTGATCCAGAGGAGAAGAGGACGTGTGGTCAAGGTTTGACCGGGCACGCCGGTACAGTATTTTAGATAATTGAAATAAGGAGCAGAAGATGAAGACAAAAAAGATTCGCGTCGTCCATTACGGTTTGGGTCCCATAGGGATTGAGACGGCAAAATATGTGTTGAAAAAATCCAACATGGAGATTGTCGGAGCCGTTGATATATCGAAGGATATGATTGGAAAGGATCTGGGGAAAATACTCGATCTCAGCGATGATCTGGGTGTGGTGGTGACCGATAATGCCCGCCAGCTTCTATCGAATGTCAAGGCTGATGTGGTGATTCATACGGCGGGCTCCCGGATAAAGGGAATCTTTTCGCAGCTCGAAGAGATTATTGAGTCGGGCAGTAATATTGTCTCCTCTGCGGAGGAGTTGCTCTTTCCCCTGGATGAAAAATCCGATGCGGTACAAAAGCTGACGAAGAAGGCGCTGGAAAAGGGCGTAACAGTACTCGGCACCGGTGTCAACCCGGGATTTGTCATGGATGCGCTCCCGCTTTTTCTGACAGCGGTGTGTCAGGATGTGCATGAAATACATGTCGAAAGGATCGTCGATGCGGGAACGAGAAGGTATCCCCTGCAGAAGAAAATCGGTGCCGGTATGACACCGGAGGTCTTTCGTGCCAAGGTAGAGGAAAAGGCACTGGGACATGTGGGTATCGAGGAATCTCTCATGCTCGTGGCCAGGAATGTGGGGTTTTCGCTCGATGAGGTTCAGGTTACCATTGATCCCGTCTTTGCCGTAAAGCCGGTAAAAACCGATTATTTTGATCTGAAGGAAGGAGATATCGCGGGTATCAAGAACGTTGCCACGGGAATAAGCGGAGGCAGAACCATGGTATTACTTGATCTCAGAATGTATATTGGCGCCGAAGACCCGCACGACAGTATATCCATAAAAGGCAATCCCCCTGTCACTGTGAGGATCGAAGGGGGCGTTGCAGGAGATCAGGCTACCGCCGCGATTTTAGTCAATTCAACGCCAGCAGTGGTCGATGCAAAACCGGGCCTTGTAACGGTGAAAGATCTGCCCTCTCCGAACTTCCGTATCTAATAGGGGAAACTTCGATTTTCCAGGATTTCTGCCCGAGGACTTTCCTTCTCAGTCTTTCAGAAATTCATCGGTATTGAGTGCTTCGTACAATCGGTACCCCGTCTTCAGGCCCCGATCGATAAAATCGGGGCCGTACTCTTTTCCCGTCAACGTTCGAAAGGTTTTTCCTATCTTTTCTATACCCTTCATCCCCGGCATAAAATGTTCGAGGAGCTTTTTGAGAGGTACATCGAGTGGAATGACGATATCCCATAACATCTCGGTGAAATTATCGGGACCCCATCGGAATTTATCGGCGTCGTAGAGGGCATCGGAGAGCAGCTTTACAAAGGGATCATCGATCTTTTCATGGAGTTGAAATGCTTCGTGATTTCTGATTGCGTTCCTGACCGCCCTTCTCTCGTACTCGGTGATATCGAAGTCTTTCAGGATTGTTTCCGCCTCTTCCGCGCCTGCCTGTGCATGATTGGGACTCGATCGTTTTATGTCGTGAAAAAGTCCCGCCAGGTGGGAAAGGAGCAGGAGTCGCTTCGGATATTCTCTCCCTTCAGATGAGGGGCTTTCATTGATGATTATGGCGCCGGCGTCGACGGCAACTTTTTGTGCATGAGCAAGTCCGTGGCCGTAAGAACCCGCAGAGGCCTCCATTATTTGAAGGCCTTTCCGAATGAGGGGATCTTCGCCAAAGACCCTGTGGGAGATATCCACCTCCCGTTCTTTCTCCATATAGAAGCGGGGGGGACCGAGTGACAAGGCGATTTCCTCGGCGAGCTTCCGTCCCTTTGCCAGTAGCTCTTCATTCATATTCGGGGACTTTCTTCAGCGGGCGGCGATGTAGCGTTCACCCTTCTTGAGAACCGCACCATGTTTTACCAGCCGCTGGAGGTGTTTTTTCATCATGATTTTATTCCACATATAGATCCAGTCGTCCACAAGAAATTTCTTTTTATAGATAAGCCCCATGTCGCTTAACTCGTCAAGGGTTCTGCCCTCGGTGAGCCTGGCCAGGATTTTCTCGTCCCGTTTCCCTATCTTTTCAAGAAAGGTTGCCAGTCCCTCTGTAAACTCACCCTTTTTTACGATTCCCTTTTCGTGGCCCGTGACAAAGATTTCGGCATCGAGCCCCGCTATTTTTCGGGCAGATTCGATAAAGGCATCGATGTCCCCGTCAGAGCCTCCGTACCAGGGACCGAAGTCGGTCAGGTCCATATCGGCGGTATAGACGAGACCATAGTCGGGGAAGTAGGGACAGCTGAAACCGTGTGAATGTCCCGGGGTGCCGATCATCTGCATGGTGACCCTGCCGAAATTAAAGGTCTCCCCCCAGGCATAGGTGCCGTCGATTCGTGCCGATGAAAGCCACCATTTGTGGTTGTTCTGCGGCGAGTAGGGGCTCGGTTTCGTGTCGGGATTCGATATCCTCTCTACCCAGCCATCGACCCATTCATCGCCGTAAACCTCCGACAAGCCGAGAAGCGAGCCGATAACCTGTCTTTTTCTGAAGCAGCCCCCTTCTCTCTCGTTTATGAATATTTTCGCATCATCGAAGAGGTAATTGTAGGCGATATGATCGAAGTGGTAGTGGGTATTGACGACGATGTCAACATGGGTTTCCGCTTTCAATTTTTCCAGGGGACCGGGTCCCGCACCGGGATCAATGAGTACCCTGGCGTCGTCATTGATAAAGATCGAGGTACAGTAGGGGAAAGTGCTTCCGCTTTCTCCGGGAACGACGGTAATGGGTCCGAAAGAGGTGTGTGAGAAATTCATTATGATACAAGTCCTTTACGGTGTGTCCTTTCTTTTTTCGCCAGGAGGGAATCTCCGAGTTTCCTCCTCTTTATGGCCGCGACATCCTTGGCGATGTGGAGCATGCTCACAAGATCATTGGTTAAAAATGGCAGGGGTGTACCTTTCGAGATCGATGCATCTGGCAGTAGAGGGGCAATCTTCTCCTGGAAAATCGTGCATATCTCCCTGAAGGAAAGGGTAAGAGATATGAGTTCTTCCTTTGAGTTGCCGATATCCAGCATATGTGCCCCCTCGTAGGCCATGATTCTCAATGTATCGAGAAATATTTGAAGTGTCCCGAGGGTATCTCTCGTCTCATCGGTTACGGGAATCTTTCGAGCCGTTATGTCTTTACTGAGGAGTGTTGTCTGGGCCTCCATGCCACCCACTATGGGTCCCATCAGGAGGACATCCTCGTACCGTCTGAAGCGGAGCGACATATCTTCGTCTGCGGATCCCTCCCTCCCGATCATATTTGTCGAGGGGATGGTACAGTTATTCAGTATAATTCCGCCGTGGGGGGAGGGATGTAAAAAAGGGAGCTTTATCGGTCCGGTCCGAACGAGGCCGGGGGCATCCTCAGGAATGAGAAATGCCGTAAAGCTTTTTCTCTCCCCTTCCGTGCCGGTGACGGCAAGGACGATGTAGAGATTCGCGATGGGACCATTGGTCAGATAGGCTTTTTCGCCATTCAGCACAAACCAATCGCCCTTCCGTTCTGCCCGTGTCTTCAGGTGCCTGGGGTGGGCCCCGTAATCGGGCTCGGATATGGCCAGAGATGCGGTGATTTTTCCCTTTGCCATTGGAGGAAGGTAGATGTCCCGCTGTGTCTTGTTTCCGTAAACGAAGATGAAGAGGCGCGCCGTCAATTGATGTATGAGCCATGAGAGAGCGAGACCCATGTTGTGTCCGGACCCCGTCATGGTCTCCCCGGCGACGGCGACGGCGAGGAAGCTTTTTTCACAACCCCCGAATTCCTTCGGTATGCTGAGCCCAAGGAGATTTTCCTGCGCCATTTTGTGCCAGATATCAAAGGGGAATCCCTCGCAGGTATACAGATCACTTCGAGGGGCAATATGCTCTCCGGCAAACTGCGATACCTTTTCTTTCAGGGATAGCAAGTCTTCGTCTATCAGTGTTGCCATGGCTTTCCTTCACCTGTTGAATTTTGTAAAAAAACTTTTCAGGACCCTTTTGAATGCCTCGATCTCATCTGTTGAGAAACCCGACGTTATCTCTTTGTTGACCTCTTGTAACGTTATTATGGCCTTTCGGGTTTCTCGATCTCCTTCGGGAGTAATGTAAATCAGTGATATCCGGCGGTCTTCAGCCTTCGGTTGGCGTTTGAGAAATCCTGCATTTTCGAGGCGGTCGACGAGCCCGGTGATGGTCGAATTATCGATCGAAAGGGCCTGGCTCAATTCGGTCATGGTCCTGCCATTATTTTCGAGTAACAGTGCGAGGATGCCTGTCTGGGCGGGTGTAATTTTTATCCCCTCCTTCGCAAGTGCCTGTTTCAGGTAATTGCGAAGTCTCTGCTGGGCCGTGAATACAAGGTAGATGAACCTGTCATCGTCAGACATAGAAGAACCCTGTTATTGTTTGATATGCCTATATTTGGCATACCAAATAAATACTGTCAAGTTATTTCTCTTTCATTGGAGGCTCCTCTGCAATAAGTGCTTGAAAATAAAACCGATAGGGTATAAGTTTCCCGAATGCTTTGGGAATCGTCTTTTTATCGTTGTTGATAATATGGAATGTATACAGTAGAAGAACCTATTGATTCGACACAGGGAGAGTAGATGTGAGCTATCTGTTTTTTGTGCGGCACGGCCAGGGAACGCTCGATGGGGGGCATTACGATCAGTTATCCGAATTGGGGAAAATTCAGTCTCGAATGCTGGGAGAGATGTGGGCGGCCCGTGATTTCAAGATTGACTATGTATATTCGGGAACGCAAAAGAGGCACCGTCAGACCGTGGAGACTGTGGCGGCGAGTTATGAAACAAAGGGTCTGAAATTTCCCGAGATAAGAAAAGATGAAAGATTCAATGAAATAGATTCACTGGATGTCCTGGAAAAGCTTCTGGTTGTCCTTCTGAACAAGGACCCTGAATTTTACGCACTCGTTGAAAGAACGAGGATAGCCCTCAAGGAAAATTCACCCGACAAGATAGATCTTTTTAATCGCTCTATGAAGATTATCATGAATTCGTGGATTAACGAAAAGATACCCGATTTTGACGGTATGTCCTGGAAGGAATATTGCCGGCTCGTCCTGGATGCAAGGTCGGAGCTCGGTAAATACGATACGGATGATAGGATAGCAATCTTTACCTCGGGGAATCCCATAGGAATCTATATAAAAGAAGCCCTGGGTATCTCCGATGCAAAGGCGCTCGAATTGGTCGGAAATCTCTACAATACCAATGTGACCTCGATTATCATGAAAGACGGTTTCCTGTCACTTTCCGGTATGAATGATGTGTCGCATCTGAGAGATGGCCAGATAACACAGAAGTGATGATAGCGGTCTTTAAGGATGCGGTATGATGGAAAAAGAGGGCCATGATTTCAGCAAGTATTGCTATGCCTGCGGAGTCAAAATATATGAAAGAACGCCGGTATGTCCCAACTGCGGCGCTCTTCAGCATGACCTGACCCCCCTCAGAAGGAGAAACAGGATCACCGCTGCGGTGCTCGCCCTGTTTCTGGGAGGGATCGGAGCACATAAGTTCTACCTCGGCAAGGTCGGTCAGGGTATCCTTTCTCTTTTCTTTTTCTGGACGTTGATTCCCGGAATCATTGGTTTTATAGAATTTTTCATCTATCTCGCAATGTCGGAGGAGGAATTTACCGATCGATATGGTTGAGGATATCGTCTGAAATGTCATGCCGGGACAGAACGTGTTGTTTACGAACGTGAATGCTTGCCTCATCGGGCGTATTCATTTAAGTGATAAAGAGGTTTTAGAATAGTACGTTTAGATTGAATTGGAAAGCGAGTATTCCCCGCTCTCTGCGGCGGGGGAGCGAGAATAAAGAACAAACATTTAGCTTAATCCCGACAATCGGGATAAGTGAGTTAACGAATTTATTTTCTGCCAGAAAACACAGAAAATAAATCCTAACGTACTACACAATCGGAGATTCTCCGCAACGTGTTGCGGGGAGTTTCAACAGGTAGTATCGAAGTGACGGGAAGGACTAGTAATGGAAGAAATTCAAGGATTTGAACTCCTTCGGGAGCAGGATATAGGGGAGATACAAACCAGGGCCCGGTTATACCGGCACAGTAAAACGGGGGCCGAGCTCCTTTCTCTTATCAATAATGATGAAAACAAGGTGTTCGGAATCACCTTCAGGACACCGCCTAAAGATTCGACGGGAGTCCCCCACATACTGGAGCATTCGGTTCTCTGCGGTTCGAGAAAGTATCCGGTCAAGGAACCCTTTGTTGAAATATTGAAGGGCTCACTCCAGACCTTTCTCAATGCCTTTACCTATCCCGACAAGACCTGTTATCCCGTGGCAAGCCAGAATACAAAGGACTTTTATAATCTTGTCGATGTGTATCTCGATGCCGTCTTTTATCCCCGCATTACAGAACATATTTTTCAGCAGGAGGGGTGGCATTTTGAGATAGAAGAACCGGGCAGCCCCCTCGGGTATAAAGGGGTGGTCTTTAACGAAATGAAAGGCGCCTATTCGTCACCCGACAGACTCCACTCCGAATACTCGCAACAGTCCCTCTTTCCGGATACCACCTACGGCATTGATTCGGGGGGTGATCCAAGAGTAATACCGTCGCTTACGTATAAGGAATTCAAGGACTTTCACGGGCGATATTATCACCCCTCCAATTCCCGTATATTCTTCTACGGCGATGATGATCCGGATGAAAGACTCCGCGTGGCAAATCATTACCTCAAGGATTTTGAGAAACTTGACATTGATTCTGCCGTTCCCCTCCAGGGCAGATTTGATAAACCGCGGAGTTTTGTCTTCCCCTTCGCATCAGGGAAAGATGACCCCTCCCGATCGAAGGGTATGGTAACGGTGAACTGGCTTCTCGTCGAGACAACGGAGATTGAAATGAACATGGCCCTCACTATCCTCGGTTATATACTGATGGGAACTCCCGGGTCCCCCCTTCGCAAGGCCCTTATTGACTCGGGATTGGGAGAGGATGTTACGGGTCTGGGGCTTGAGGGCGAACTGCGCCAGATGGTTTTTTCAGTGGGACTGAAGGGTATGGATGTTACAAAGGCCCAGGATGTGGAGGCCCTCGTTTTGCAAACGCTTGCCGATCTGGCACGTGAGGGGATAGAGAAGGAGGCGGTGGAGGCGGCCATAAATTCCATAGAATTCACCCTCCGGGAGAATAATACGGGGAGCTATCCCAAGGGACTGGTCCTCATGCTGCGTTCCCTTTCGACCTGGCTTTACGGCGGAGACCCCCTCTCCCTTCTCGGTTTTGAAGAGTCCCTTTCGAGGATAAAATCACGAATAGAATCGGATGAAAACTTTTTTTCAGAGATAATTGAAAGCTCCTTGCTCGAAAATCCTCACCGTACAAGGGTACTGTTAACGCCCGACACCACATTAGGTGAAAGGGAAGAAGAGGATGAACGAAAAAGGCTTGATGGAATAAAAAACGAAATGACACCCGAGGAACTGCGGGAAGTTATTGAAAACAAAGAAACACTGAAAAGGATGCAGGAAACCCCAGACTCTCGGGAGGCCCTGGCGTCGATACCGACACTGAAGCTCTCCGATCTGGAGAAAAAGAACAGGACCATTCCCCTCGATCTTTTCGAAAGAGGTGATGCAAAGATCCTCTACCACGATCTCGTTACGAATGGGATTGTCTATGTTGATGTTGGTTTCAATCTCAGCGTCCTTCCGCAGGATTATATTCAGTATATTCACCTTTTCAGCAGGGCACTTATCGAGATGGGTACGCAGGATGAAGACTATGTGAAACTTTCCCGGAGGATCGACAGAAGAACCGGTGGGGTAGGACCCGCACTTTTAGTATCCTCCGTGGTGGATGCCGATAAAACGGAGGCACGGCTTTTCCTGCGCGGGAAGGCGATGCTGTCACAGACGGGGGATCTGCTCGATATCATCCGGGATATTCTTCTGACAGTGGAGATGGATAACCGGGACCGTTTTCGGCAGATGCTGCTGGAGGAGCGGGCGCGAAAGGAACAGGGATTAATTCCCGCCGGACATCAGGTCGTTAATTCACGTCTCCGCGCACATTTCAGTGAGGCGGGATGGGTAGGGGAGCAGATGAATGGCGTCAGCTACCTCTTCTTTCTGAGAGATCTTGTCAGAAAAGTGGACGATGACTGGCCATCAGTTAGGGATATTCTTCAGGAGATGCTGAGGCTTATCGTAAACCGGCGAGATATGATTGTTAACGTTACGACGGATACAACGGGGTGGGAGTCCATTAAAAGTCGTTTTGACGAATTTATAGAAACTATGCCTGAGCGCCCTCTGCGAATCGCTGAATGGACCCCACGATATCCCGACGAGCTTGAGGGGATGATCGTTCCTTCCCAGATAAACTATGTGGGCAAAGGTGCCGATCTTTACGGCCTGGGGTACAAATTTCACGGTTCATCTGCTGTAATTACTCGTTATCTCAAAACATCTTGGTTGTGGGATCGCATCAGGGTACAGGGGGGCGCCTACGGTGCTTTTTGTATCTTTGACCGTCTTTCCGGAGTATTGACCTTTCTCTCCTATCGCGATCCTAATATCGCAAAGACGGTCAATGCCTTCGATGAGACGGGAGATTTTTTACGAAGAGCCGACCTGAACCGTGACGAGCTGACAAAGAGTATCATAGGCTGCATCGGGGATATTGACGCCTATATGTTTCCCGATGCCAAGGGATATACCTCCATGATGCGATACCTCATTGGGAGTACCGATGCATATCGCCAGAAGATCCGTGATGAGATTCTGGCAACGACACCGGATGATTTTGTAAGGTTTGCCAACGTATTGGATGGCGTGGGGGAAAAGGGGATCGTCAAAGTACTCGGTTCAGAAAGTTCAATCAAGGAGGCTATCAAAGAGACCAAACTTCCTCTAAAAGCGGTTGATTTACTTTGATAAAAGAATTATCCTCGGCACCTATGACGAATAAGATGATATATTGTCTTCGGAAATTCCGAA
>JAFGBH010000017.1 GCA_016933215.1 Deltaproteobacteria bacterium
AATATCGGTTCAACAACCGTAACACCGATATCTATAAATTGTTGTTAAAGAACTTCAGAAATAAACCGCTGTTCTAGTCTAGACCCTAGTTTAATTATATTGCGCTCCCGGTCAACATTACGATAGCGTGTATCGTCACTACTGTTATTCCCTGCGAAGAGAGGCGATCCATGCATGGGCCCCGCCGATCGGATAGTACGCCCGGTATTTCGTTTCATGAATATACCGCACGTCCCAGCCATCTGCAAAGGTTTTATATATATCATCTTTTGAGATCCGCCGCGGCCCGACAAACCCTCCCTGCGCGTTACTGAAGCAGAGCATGAAGTACGAGCCGCCTTTTTTCAGAACCGATGCCAGAGATTCTGCATATCGTTTTCGATTGCCGTCTGAAAGGTTGTGAAAGAGCCCCGCGTCAATGACGGTATCGAACTTCTCACCCAATTCATCCAATTGCAGGGCATCATGCACGAGAAGCGGTATCGTTAGTCCTGCCTTTCGAGCCCTCTTAGCTGTAATATCGATTGCCCTCGACACGAAATCGATCCCCATGACCTCATATCCCTTCCGGGCAAGATAAATAATCGTATCACCCGCACCGCACCCCACGTCCAGTACACGACCGGCAATTTCACCCCTTTTTACGAGGTCTTCAATCACGGGCTGTGGGCGGCCGATGTCCCAGGGCGCCTTGAACCAGTAAACAACATGAAACAGGAACTTATAAAGAAGATATCGTGACATAGGTTATGACAAAGGGAGAACGGCAAATATGAATGCGCTCCAGACGGAGTGAGAGATTATTACCGGCACCAGATTCCCGAGACGCCAATACATAGCTCCCCAGAAAGCACCCGCAACCGCAGCGGCCCCGATGAGCATGAAATTGAACGACCAGATGTGGACCGCGGCATAAAGAGCAACCGTAATAAGAAACCCCCCTCCCCCTCCAAAACGCTCCATAAGACTATCCTGGATGTAGCCACGCCAGTAGAGCTCCTCACCGGGACCCGTCACGAAGAAAAGCAAAAGAAAGACAATTCCCATGCGGGAGCCCTCGCCTTTGGCATACACCCCTCCTATCTGCTGCTGGGCAAAGGGAAATAGCAACGAAGCTATTTCCTTTCCGGCCCAGAATATACCGTAGAGGATAACTGCTGAAGCCAGCCCGATCAGAACGGATTTCAAATCGACACGAAACTGTTCTCTTCTCTTTGGCTTGAGAAACAGCGATATGACAGCAAGCAGCGACGCAGATATCGAAATCTTGATCCAGAACACGCCGGCATCGAGGTAAAACGTCACAAACCAGAGGAGATTGGCCAGGACAATCGTCCCTATCAGGAACAACCATGGCAACCTTTTGCCTCTCATAAAAGCCTCTCAAGAACAAGCGAGATAACGAGCAATATGCCAAAGGCAGTATCGATCTTGGCCGTCTGTGCATCAGCATCATCGGGCGTATCCTTAATCATCTGTCGCAGGAAATGAAGCGGGAGCGGAAGTGAGAGGAGGACGATCAGCGACCAGAGCGTCAGGGGCCCAAAGAGAGACATTACGAGAACGGCCACATAGGCAAGAATGATAAGTGTCGCATAGAGCCTCATCCCGTTTCGCGAGCCCAGTAGAATCGGTATGGTTGTAATCCCTCTTCTCTCGTCGGTGACCCTGTCTCGCAGATTGTTTGCCAGAAGGACCAGCGCAACCAGGACACCAAAGGGGAGTGAAATCCAGAAGGCATCCATAGAGAGTGTCTGTCGCTGAACAAAGTATGCACCCTCGACCATGAGCGGTCCCCACATCAAAAAGACAGAGAATTCTCCCCATGCATTATACTTGTATTTCAGCGGAGGGGCCGTATAAAAGAGCCCTGCCAGGAACCCAACGATACCGATCACGAGAACAATCCACCCCCGTGTTACCGCAAGGTATATGCCGATAAGTGCCGCACAAAAGAAGAGCACATATGCCTCGGCCTTCACGAAACGGGGAGAGAGCGTTCCTTCTACCAGGGGATGCGGCCGATACTGTGCCGTTGATACCTCCTCCGAATCAATCCCGCTTGCTACATCGTAATAATCATTAATAAGATTTGCCGCCCCGTGCATAAAAATCGTGCCGATTAGGGTCAGCAGGTAGAGCCCCCATGAAAAAGACCCGTCTATCGCACCGAGGACGGCGCCGACACTCACCGAAATGGCGGTCATCGTGAATGACCACGGCCTGCTGGCTAAAAACAGGTTCTTATACAGGTACATGGTTATAGCAATCCCTTTCAATATGATTTACAAGAATATAAGGTGGATGGAACAGTTTAACTCATTTAACGCAAAAATTCAAGATTGACTCATTGAAGCTCCCCGCAATCCCTTATAAACGGGATATCCACTTTGCCCTGACACGTTGCGGGGAATCTCCGATTGTTTAGTACGTTAGGATTTATTTTCTGTGCTTTCTGGCAGAAAAAAATTCGTTAACTCGCTTATCCCGATTGTCGGGATTAAGGAAAATGTTTGCTTTGTATTCGCTCGCTGTTCAATTCAATGATGAGGAAGTTTTGATGATACTCAGCTGTTATCGCTCGAAACCGCAATGAATCATCGCAGTCCCTGCGATTTCCGTTACGAAATACTCGATGAAAGCTACTCCTTCAAATCGTCAGTATCGGTTATGCATGCAAATTGTCGATTACCATTTGGAATCAGTAACGCTTGCATGAAAACGCAAGCAGTCATTTATGGCTGCAGCCTTTACACAAACGAGCCAAGGCTGCTCCATGTCTCACCCGTGACGTTGACGTAGATAATGTCTGGTGCGTCTGTGACTACGCCATAGCCATAATCGTTAGATGCCGTTCCCAGGAACTTCAGCCACTATCTGGTACCTGACCCATCGTATCTGGAGAGGAAGATATCATTAAGACCCTCGTTGGTCTCTCCGCCCAGGTTGCCCTTTGTGTATCCCGTGACATAGATAATGTCTGTTGCGTCTGTGGCTACGCCACAGCCATAATCGTTAGATGCCGTTCCCAGCAGCTTCACCCACTGTCTGGTACCTGACCCATCGTACCTGGCAAGGAAGATATCATTAAGGCCCTCGTAAGTCTCGCCGCCCAGGTTGCCCCATGTCTCACCCGTGACGTAGATAGTGCCTGATGCGTCTGTGGCGACGCCACAGCCTACCTCGTGTGATGCCGTTCCCAGAAGTTTCACCCACTGTCTGGTACCTGACCCATCGTACCTGGCAAGAAAGATATCCTCTTGGCCCGCGTTGGTCTCTCCGCCCAGGTTGCCCCATGTCTCACCCGTGACGTAAATATTCCCGGAGGAGTCTGTGGCCACGCCATAGCCTACCTCGTGTGATGCCGTTCCCAGAAGCCTCACCCACTGTCTGGTACCTGACCCATCGTACCTGGCAAGAAAGATATCCCTGCCTCCCTTGTTGGTCTCGCCACCAAGGTCGCCGGATGTCTCACCCGTGACGTAGATAGTGCCGGAGGAGTCTGTGGCCACTCCACGGCCATCATCGTTAGATGCCGTTCCCAGGAGCCTCACCCACTGTCTGGTACCTGACCCATCGTACCTGGCAAGGAAGATGTCCCTGCCTCCCTCGTTGGTCTCGCCGCCAAGGTCGCCTTTTGTCTCACCCGTGACGTAGATATTGCCGGAGGAGTCTGTGGCCACGCCACAGCCTACCTCGTGTGATGCCGTTCCCAGGAGCCTCACCCACTGTTTGGTACCTGACCCATCGTACTTGGCAAGGAAGATATCAGAACCGCCCGCGTTGGTCTCGTTGCCCAGGTCGCCGGATGTTTCACCCGTAACGTAGATATTGCCGGAGGAGTCTGTGGCCACTCCATAGCTTACCTCGTATGACACCGTTCCCAGGAGTTTCAGCCATCCGTCAGTGGCGGCACCGGCGGAGACAGACAAAAAAACGGGGAGGAAAAAAGCTATACAATAAATAAGCACAAAAAGGCGTTTTTTCAGGTTTTTTGCCATGGTTTCCTCCTTTATTTTTGCTTCGTGATGTATGAGCACATACTGTGCATGATGTCTTCCGTCTCAATGATGTTCCTGTCAGCAGTGGTGGAAATTGAATGTCAGAAACACGAGGGAAGTTTTGAGAAATGACCATCCACACGATGCAGAGCGATTTTCCGAGACGGTTCTTCCATCATTGCCACCAACTCTCCAACCCGCTGGTTGAAATACACACGTTTTTCGTTGGGGACGGCTGACGCCATCGGAATCTTGGCTGTTAAAGGATTTACCGGACGTCCATTAACATGCAGTTCAAAATGCAGGTGCGGTCCGGTGGAACGACCGGTGTTTCCGGACAAGGCGATCCGTTCACCACGCTGAACCGTTTGTCCGCGTCTGACTAAAATCCGGGTCAGATGCAGGTAGCGGGTGGTAAAATGACTTCCATGCTGTATTTCGATGTATTT
This sequence comes from Deltaproteobacteria bacterium, assembly GCA_016933215.1. Lineage (GTDB taxonomy): Bacteria > Desulfobacterota > Syntrophia > Syntrophales > UBA2210 > JAFGBH01. The sequence goes on from JAFGBH010000017.1 coordinate 4,451, forward strand.
ACCGGCGAAAGGATGGTTGCTAACCCGGGTCACCACGCCGTCGCCCGTAGAGAGAATCGGTGTACCCGAGGACATTGCGAAATCAACTCCGTTATGCGGCGCGATGCGTCGAGTAATCGGATGAAGCCGGGCCGGGCTAAAATGCGAGGCAACCCTGTAATGTCCTGCCATGGGATACCGCCGAAAGGCGCGTGATAGACTGTTTCCGTTAAGGTCGTAATAATTTCCGTCATCCCAAAGAAAAGCGCTGGACATACGCTTGCCACGGAAAATGCGAATCCCTTCAACACGACTCTGACCCGTGAACTCACCGTCAACGAACTGACGAGAGCGGACCACCTCAAAACGATCGCCGGAACGCATATCGCGAGCGAATTGAATCTGGTCGCGAAAGAGATCGGTAATGTTGCCGGTTTCCTGGTCGGTCAGGCCAGCGTTTCGTGCCGATACATAGAAACTGCTGCTAATATCGCCATTCAGCAGTTCCTCTTTCCACTCACCGGGAATGGTTATCTCATCGTAATCAAAACTGCCGTCGTCTGCGCGCTTATATATTACCCGCTTCCCGGGATGAATAAACAGTTCCATACTGAGCAGTTCCCGGGTTTCCTGATCCAGGGTAAAGGTAAGCAGATGGCCTGGCCTGATAACATCGAGAGCCAGAAGCGATTCGTCGGCTGAGAGGATCTGATACATAACAGAATGGCTGATTTCATAGTGTTCAAAGATTGCGCATAGGGTATCGCCTTCAGTGATGGTCCAGGTAAGGATAAGGTTGGGTTCAGGGATGGCCGGGGTGGAAATATGGTCGGGGTCGGGGATGGTTCGTGCTTCAGCACTAGCCAATCCGGGAGGATCGGTATTCGCAACAGCAAAGACAGAAGGATACAAGGTTTTCCAGGTCAGCCACAGCAACGCAGTAATCATAAAGATGCACAGCAAGAGCATGCGGTGCCTGCGACGCTTATTCAGGCATTTTCCCTGGTAAGTCCAGATTGCATTCATAAAGACCCAGCCGGTTATGATAATGACTTTATAAAATTGCGCTTTTATACAGCATAATTTTTATGATGTAAAGTTTTACTCACTATACGTAAATATTTAAAAACATACTATGAAATCTATCACATAAGCATTGTGAACCCGGACAATCAGCGATTTTCATGATCTTAAACAAATTCCTTTACTCCAAGGGGCATTATACCTACTTATCGATTACCGATTATATTGTCCTATCGTTTATTGAAACTCCCCGCAATCCCGTATAACTCCGACAAGTTGCGGGGAATCTCCGATTGTTTAGTACGTTAGAATTTATTGTCTGTGTTTTCTGGCAGAAAATAAATTCGTTAACTCTCTTATCCCGATTGTCGGGATTAAGGAAAATTTCTATTGTATATTCTCGCTCCCCCGCCGCAGAAAGCGGGGAATGCGCTCGCCGTTCAATTCAATTAATACTTTATCGACTTAGGAAGCACTACTCAGATTTAGAAGACTTAAATCCATTCTGGATCATTGAATTGCGACTTCCGCCTGCCTAATCAATAAAATCAATTTATTGTAAGGACCAATCATTGCCCATACAAATCTTCAATGCCAATCAGTAAAATATCTCATTTTACTTTTTCTCTTTCACAGTGTAGCATAAGATGCAGACGTCATCACCGCCCGAGAGGGTCTTTGGAACCTCGAGCTTCAATTCGGCGTTATATCCCCTGAGGGTCGATTTATCAATATATTTACAGTAGTAGTGAAAATATTCCCCCATCCCCCAGTCATCTGGATACTTGGAAAAATCGCAGCTGTTTATCGAAAGCGAGAGGTCTCCCTCTTCGATATTCGGCACGAAGCTTATCGCCGTGGAGCTGTCGAGGTCGCCGAAGACCAAGAAGTTCTTAAGCGACAAAGGTTTGCCCGCCGCCTTCACCCTCTCTGCCACCCGCCTGCCCCGCTCCTCGCCGAAATATCTGACTGCCTTCTCTAGTATCGCCTCCCCCTTTTCCTTTCCCACCTCATCGATGATGGTCTTTGCCATCACGGCGAAGAGCTGACCCATGAGTCCCGCCATCGGCGTGACATATTTCCCACCCGTCGCCTCCCTCTCCTTTATCATCTCCCCCATGTATTCCCAATCCAGCCCCTCTTCTCTTTCCTTCTTTATCTCGTCCATGAGTTGCTCCTTTTGATAGTGTATCGTTACCTCTTCATCACCAGGTCTTTAAGGACCTTATCCTTCTTTGTCGGCTCCAGGGTTACCTCCCCCGAGACGGGGGTCTGGCAGAGGAGACCGGCCTTCCCGTTGATCCTGCCGGTGCACCTTGCACATATCCCCAGGGAACATCCAGCATGGTCATAATAGGCAAGAGTGGAATCGAGATTCTGGTAGATGTAGTCCAAGGCGTCCATGGCGCTCATTCCCTCAACAAAGGGAACCTCGAAGTCCTGGTAGTAGGGCTCCTTATCGCCTATGGGATCATATCGAAATACCTTCACATTTATATTTTTTTCAGACATTTCTTCACCTCTCTATAATGTCATCTCTCTTTTCAGACTGTCTCAGTGTTTTCCGCCGGTATCTGAGTGGGCCTCCATCATCTTTTTCATCATGTCGAGATAAGGGACTTTCCCCTTCGGTAGTGTCATTACGTCGGCGCTGACCTGTCGTGCCCCTATCTCGAAGTCACCATCTCCGGAATGCTTAACGATGCTTTCCACCATCCAGTTATCGTTATCCGTAACAGGGTAGTCCTCCCTGTAGTGGACGCCCCGGCTCTCGGTCCTTAAGAGGGCACACTTTGCCGCCGAGAGAAGAAGATGGACGATGTTGGGAAGCTCCAGGGCGTCGAGCCATTCCTTGTTGTATATCCTCCCCTTCCCGGCGGTGGCGAGGTCTTTTAGCTTGTCCTCCCTGATGCCCTTAAGGAAATCGATGAAACCCTCAAGCTCTTCTTTATTTCTGATGGGGCCGAGCTTTCTATGTGCCCTTATCTGGATTTCTCTCCTCAATTTCGGGGGGCTGATGCCATCCCTTCGGGACAGGGGTTTTTCGGCCCCTTCCTTTATGGACATGATAATATCGGTATCGGGCCTGGATATCTCTTTATCTTTTGCATAATCTGCGGCGTTTTCCCCGGCGTCTTTTCCGTGGACCAACATCTCCGTGATGGCAGAAAATACTCGGTTTGCACCGAAAGCCCCCAGGGTACACTCCCCGGCGGCAAAAAGACCGCCAACGCCTGTTTCAAACCGTTCATTCACTATGATCCCGCCGTCGAAATACTCCACTGCCGGCCCAACCTCCACTGGTATATCATTTTCGAGCATCGCGGCCCAAGAGGAGAGATCTATGGCCTTGTACTTCCAGTTGGGGAAGACAATCGAGGCCACCATATTGATAAAATCCCAAGAGGCATCACCCCTCTGGTAGTGAACGCCCCCGTTTTTGAGCCCCCTCCCATCCCTGACCTCCTTCATGGTGGCCAGGGAGATAAAGCTCTTGTTCCACTCCGTGAACGTGCCGACCTGCACTACATACGGGTCGTATTCCTTTAGAATGTCCTCACCCAGATTGTTGGTCAGCCTCCCACCACAGATGAGGGAGAGCATATAGGGGGCGATGCTCCCCATCCACATCGGTGGCTCATAGAAGACGTTACAGCAGAAGGTGATAAACTCCATGTTCCCAATATCTGCCCCGGCCCTGTGGGCCATGGCGATACCCTCTCCTGACAGGTCCCGCATCCCGGTGTTCGGCCAGAAGCCCTTATGCCACCCGCCGGTGGCGATGACCACGGCCTTTGCCAGGAAATGGATGAACTCCCCCGACCTGATGTCCAGGCCCAGGCCGCCGGTGATCCTTCCATCGGCCTTTGTAAGCTCCAGGAGCGCCACATCTTCGATGAGTTTTACACCAACAGACCTGGCCCTCTTCAACAGTACGTCCATTATCCCTGTGCCCGAGGTGAAGATCATCCTCTGGTCCGATATCTTGATATCTACCCCCCAGTCGATTAGGTCCTTTAGGAGGAGGGGGGCCGTCTCGACGTATTGCCCAACGAGCCTCTGGTTGTTGAGGTACCAGCCTTGGGTCACGATATCGTTAAAGACCTTTTCCTTGCTGTCGTTTATGTCCCCTTCTCTTCCCAGCATGTTCATGCTGTTTCCGTCCAGGGTAAAATCGGCACCGGCCATGGGGCTTGCTCCACATCGGGCCAGGGGACCCTTGCTCAAAAGGGTGACATTTAGCCCCTTTTCCCTGGCGCCGATGGCGGCCCGAAAACCCGCACCGCCGCCCCCGACGACCAGGACGTCACATATGACCTCACGATAATCTCCCATATTATTCCCTCCCAATTTTATTTCTTCATTCATTTAAGCGTTTTGAATTAACAGCGTTATTTTAATCTATAATTGATCCATCAGATGGTTTCTAATAGCAAACAGAATACAATATAACGACGGCGGTGAGTTGCGGGCGGTAAAAAAATCGAGACTATAAAACCCTTAGCGAAAATCTCAGTAGTTTCTCCTCCGTCAGTTCCACTGCCTTGTTATGCATTAGACCAAACAATTAAAACACCTGACGATATCGGGGACATCCATTTATCGATTACCCATTATGTCGTAAAGACGCCCTTATCTCTGATTGATAATGGAACGCTGAGAATACCCTGACACTTACTTAATAACAGTTAAAAGCTTGAACCGAAGTTAAGAATACTGCTGTTTCTTGAAATGGCATTGAGTATCAATGGGGATGAGGCCTTGTATCACTTACTTTAGTAAATGTTACATAACGTGGAATTGGATGGTATTGTAAGTCTAAACATTTTCTGATGCAAGATTATTTAAAACTAATTATTTAAAACTAAAATGATCTTAATTTCCAATTTGAAAGCTTGGATCAACAAGAGCATTTCGTAATGCACGCTTTCAGGAGGAAGAACTGAACAAATATTACCCCTCTCCTTGATAATCTTATCCCCCTTTTTTGTCTGATAAATCAGTCAGCTAAGTTTTTAATGTAAAGTTTTTGCCACATCATTATCTCATCCTCTATCCTACATCAGCACTCGCGATCTGCCAAAAAAGGATTGACAACTCCATGCGCAGTCTGTAGATAGCCCAATAGCTTTGAATAGCGGGGGAAATATCTTATTCGATGGACTTTTTTTTCAATCCCAATGGCATCGCTGTAATCGGCGCAACCGATAATCCGTTCAAGGGCGGCTATCATATCCTGAATAATATACTGGGGGGTTACAAGGGGAGGGTGTATCCCGTAAACCCCAAATATGATTCAATCCTGGGGCTTCCGTGTTACCCCGATATCAGTTCCATACCGGATGATTTCGACCTCGCTGTCTATTTTATCCCGGCATCTTCTCTCCCTGCCGCAATCGAGCAGTGCGGGGCAAAAAATGTAAAGGGAATTATTATAGAATCAGCGGGATTCGCCGAGGTCGGAAACGAGGGAGCAGAACTTCAGGTAGAGAGCATAAGGCTCGCGAGAAAACATCATATCCGTCTCTGGGGACCGAACTGCATGGGGCTTCTCGATGGCCACACGAGAAATGTGTTTTCGTTCATGTATACCGACGAGTGGAAGACCCTCATGACACCGGGGAATGCCTCCTTCGTCGTTCAGAGCGGCATGCTTTCGGCAAGCTTTCTCATGATGATGCTTGAACGGGGCGGAATGAACATCAGCAAGATGTGCTCCATAGGAAACAAGTGCGACGTGAACGAGACTGAACTTGTCGATTATCTCGCCTCCGATCCCCACACCGATGTCATCGGACTCTACCTCGAATCCATTGTCGAACCGCGCCGCTTCATGGAGATCAGCCGTTCGACAGAGAAACCGATTGTCGTTCTTAAGGGCGGGCGAAGCCCCTCCGGTGCAAAGGCCGCCATGAGTCATACCGCAAGCTTGGCGGGCAATGATACGATCACGAATAATGCCCTGAAACAGGCAGGCGTCATTACCGTCCACGATTTCATCGAAATGATGGATTTTATGCGGGGCTTTTCCATGACGAAAGGAAGCAGGAACAGCGGCGGTACGGCAATCGTCTCCTTTTCAGGAGGCGGAGGTATCGTGACCACCGATTTTCTCCACGATTCCAATCTTCCCCTGGCTCGTTTATCGGGAGAAACCCTCTCGGCTATAAAGAAGGTGTTCCCACCCTGGATGGAGCCGGCTAATCCGGTTGACGTATGGCCGGCAGTGGAGAGAAACGGAATCGAAACAGTCTACAACAGCGTTGTGGACGCCCTTATGCATGATGACCATGTCGATTCACTTATCATACATCTCTTCTCGGGAAGGATGGACACCGAGATGCTGAAACCCCTTGCGGAAATGAAAGATCGGCTCGAAAAACCCGTTATCGCCTGGCTTATCGGGACGGGAGACCGATTTCGCATTATTAGAAAGGAATTAGAAGAAATGGGCATTCCTGTCTTTGAGGAAATGGGAAGAGGGGTAAGTTTTCTCGCCGCGGTCAAAAAACACTACCAGGGGAAGGGCCAGCTCCCTTAGCACGCACCTTGAAAAAACGGCATCACGGCACCATACTTCAGATACGGTATCATACACATTTAACCTCTCCTATTGAAGCTCTCCGCCGCAAGCAGCGGGGAATGCGCTCGCGGTTTAGTTCAGTAAATAATTTATTGGAACGGGATTGAGAGAACATGGGTCGGAAAAACAGTTTTTACGGATGGAATCTCGTCGGAGTTCTCTGGCTGATTTACCTCATCAACATCGGCTTTGTCTTTTACGGCTCAAATGTCATCAACACCTCTATGACACAGGAACTGGGAATGAGCAGAAAAACGCTCGGTGCGGGATTTGCGCTCTTTCATCTTATACAGAGCGGCCTCTCCGCTCCTCTCATCGCCTTCATGATCAATAAAAAAGGCGTTCGCTTCACCCTGGCCTTCGGATCTCTGCTGACCGCGGCGGGCGCTCTGTCAATGGCCACTTTTGTGAGCAGTCCTGTGCTCTTTCTTGCGGTCTTCGGTATTATCATAGGATTTGGCATCGGTTTCGGTGGTGTCCTCTCCGTGCAGACAGGAATAACCTTCTGGTTTGAGAAGAAAAGGGCGCTCGCCATGTCAATTGCGCTCACCGCCGCCGGTATCGGGGGATTTATGGCCGCGCCTGTACTGAATACCCTGATTTCCTCGATGGGAGACAACTGGAGGATCGCCTGGTTTTTTATCGCGGGTCTCTGCTCGATCGCCACCCTGGTCAGCCTGCTTTTCGTCAAAAACAGGCCCTCAGATCTCGGGCAAGTTCCCGACGGTGAAAGTGCGGCATCAAGATCTGCCGACGATAACAATACGAAACAAGGACATATTTATCGTACTACCCGTGAATGGACTACAAAAGAGGCACTGAAAACGACAAGTCTCTGGCTGATTTTCATCGCCATTCTGGGGTTTCTCGTACCCTATTTATTCTGTGTCTCCCACGGAGTAATCTATCTCATTGACAGCGGATTCCCCAGGTCTCTCGCCGCAGTTTCACTCGGTCTCATTACCCTTTTCAGCATTATCGGCCGACTTATCGGCGGGGTGCTTGGCGATCATATCGAGCCCCGCTATATGTGGGGTATTGCCCTTCTTGTTATGGCCTGCGGCGTGCTCTCATGTATGTTTGCCCGGAGTCCGGTCTTTGTGTACCTCTACACAATCTTTGTGGGTATCGCTTTCGGTGCATCATTCATCATGATGCCCACGGTCATCGGAAATTACTTCGGGACGCATGCGTTTGCGTCGATCATGGGAGTGCTTTCCCCGCTTTTCACCATCTTCTCGTCTTCATCCCCCTTTGTTGCCGGCGTGATCCGTGATCTGACGGGGAGCTATACCATTGCATTTGTGAGCGCTATCCTATTCTGTATTGCCGGTGCAGTTGCAATAATCGCCGTGCGGCCCCATACCGAAGAAGGTACAAAAGCGGCGTCGGCATAACACCTCAAATCCCTCGAGAGTGCTACCCATAGCCCCTTCGCGTTGCTCGGGGTGGGGCAACGCACCGCAGGGACGGAAAATCTATTTGTAGCCCGCCCCGATAATATCGGGGCAAAGGCAGGGATCATTGCGGAGTGAAGCAACGAGGCAATCCCTTGAACCGCCGGTACCCCATAAAAAAGGCGGGAAGAATATCTCCCCGCCTCGTGAAACCTTACTTTGATTCTGAATTACACGGCAAATGCATCGTCAGGAATTCTTACCGCACTGATTTCGTCCTTCGTCAGATTCGCCAGTTTTGCCGGGACCAGATCGGTAACACGGTTGATGAAGAACTTCGCGCCTTCGATCTTGCCCGTGTAGAATGCCTTTTCCTGATCCACGTTGGCATCGGCCAGTTTTTCTGTCGCCACCCGTGCCATCCAGAGG
>JAFGBH010000018.1 GCA_016933215.1 Deltaproteobacteria bacterium
GAAGGACAACAAAGATGCCGCCTTTTATTCCGGCAAGCTTGCTTCTACCCGGTATTTCATCAAGAACGTCCTTCCCGAGGTTGATGCCGCGGTGAAGGCCATAAAGAGCGAGGACCTCTCCATCATGGACATCCCTGATGAGGGATTCGCGTCATAAAAGAGGACAGGGGGAAACAGATCGTTTTTAGCAACACAGGCTGAACGGGGGATCAAGGGCACTTTTATACAAAGGGAGGGGAGAAATGAGCTTTGAAAGACTATGGCATAAGAGCTATGCACCGGGGATACCTGCGGAAATCGAAATCGAACAGATCACCTTGCCCGAGATCCTGACGAGGACCACGAACAGATTTCCCGACAATCTCGCCCTTATCTATATGGGCAAAAAGATCACCTACTGGGAACTGGAAGGTCTTGTCAATCGCTTCGCCCGTGCCCTCATGGGTCTGGGCGTCAAGGCAGGCGACAAGGTTGCCATGCTGCTCCCGAATGTACCTCAGATGGTAATCGCGTCATATGCGACCTACAGGATCGGGGCGGTAACGGTGATGAACAACCCCCTCTACACCGAGCGGGAGCTCGAATACCAGCTCAACGATTCCGACTCCACCGTCCTTATCACCCTGGATCTTCTTTTCCCGAGGGCCTTGAAGCTACGGGAAAATACCAAGATCGAAAAGATCATTACCTGTCACATCAACGATTATCTCCCCTTCCCGAAAAAACAGCTCGTGCCTGTTTTAAAGAAAGATATGCACCGAAAGATCGAGCCCACCGACGGTGTCCACGAATTCATGGATCTCATGAAGGACTATCCCGGCGAGCCTGTCGAGAATGCAGCGAAATGGGAGGAACTGGGCACCCTCATGTATACGGGCGGTACCACCGGCGTGAGCAAAGGGGTTATGCTCACCCACGCAAACATATCGTCAAATACCCAGCAGTTGAGGGTCTGGTTTTCCGATCTCGAGGATGGGAAGGACAGCGAGCTTGCCGTCTTTCCCTTCTTCCATTCCGCGGGATATACCGGCGTCATGAATCTGACCATCTACTCGGGCAATACCGATATTCTCGTACCGCGCCCCGAACCGGGAGTCATAATCGAAATGATTGAAAAATTTAAGCCCTCTCTGGTTCCCGGAGTTCCCACGATATTCGTCGGTCTTCTCAACAGCGAAAAGTTCAGGAATCTTGATTTTTCCTGTGTCAAGGCCTTTGCGGCGGGAGCGGCCCCCCTGGCGGTGGATACCATAAAACAGATAAAATCCCTGGCAAGCGTTCCGATTGTCAACGTCTATGGGCTGACGGAGATCTCCCCCATGGGAACGGCCACACCCTGGGGCGGTGAAGAAAAGGTGGGGACCGTTGGAGTCCCGCTTCCAAACACCGATCTCAAGATTGTCGACCTTGAAACGGGGGAAAAGGAAATGGCGCAGGGCGAAACGGGTGAGGTACTTTTCAAGGGCCCCCAGGTCATGAAGGGCTACTACAAAAAACCGGAAGAAACGGCGAAGGCCCTTAAAGACGGCTGGGTTTCAACGGGCGATATCGGCTTCCTCGACGAGGACGGATACCTGACCATTGTGGACAGGAAAAAGGATATGATCGTCGCCAGCGGTTACAATATCTACCCCAATGAAGTCGACGAGATTTTGTTTGAGCATCCGAAGATTCTGGAGGCCTGCACCATCGGTGTTCCCGATGAATACAGGGGAGAAAGTGTCAAGACTTATATTGTAGTAAAGCCCGGAGAGGCACTTACCAAAGAAGAGGTCATCGGGCACTGCAAGGCAAAACTCGCCGCATACAAGGTTCCCAAGGAAATAGAATTTATCGACGAATTGCCCAAGACGGCGGTAGGTAAAATTCTGCGGCGCGAACTGAAGGAACTGGACAGAAAAAAAAGAGGGGGGTCGGCATAGAAATATAAACACAGACTATGGCATTTATATACCGCCTGTGATAGCATCCGCGACCTTACTATTCTAATGTATCAAGGAGCGGACAAGAAAAGAATGAAACGGAAAAACATGAAGGAATTCATCAGGCATCACTTCAGGCACTTCAATGCCGCTGCGCTTGTTGACGCGGCGGAAGGGTATTCTGAACTCCTGAAATCGGGAGGGCACATGCTTGTCGCCCTGGCCGGTGCCATGAGCACGGCAGAGATCGGCCTTTCCCTTGCGGAGATGATTCGCTAGGAGAAAGTCCACGCCATCAGCTGTACCGGCGCAAACCTCGAAGAGGATGTCTTTAACCTGGTGGCACACGACTACTATCTTCGCATACCCCACTATCGCGATCTGACCCCCAAAGAAGAGCATAAGCTTCTAAAGCGGCACTTAAACAGGGTAACCGATACCTGTATTCCTGAAGAGGAGGCAATCAGGCGGATCGAAGGGGCCATCCTTGAAGAATGGGTCGAGGCCGATAAAAAGGGCGAGCGCTATCTTCCCCATGAATTCTTTTACCGGCTTCTCAAAAGCGGGAGGCTCGCATCCCATTATCAGATTGACCCGAAAGACAGCTGGCTTGTTGCCGCCTGTGAAAAGAATCTCCCTGTCTTTGTTCCCGGCTGGGAGGATTCCACCCTGGGAAATATCTACGCATCGCACTGTATCCGGGGCACTATAAAAAACGTCCATACGGTGCGCTCCGGAATCGAGTACATGATGTATCTCTCGGAATGGTATAAAACAGAATCAAAGGAACATCCTATCGGATTCTTCCAGATAGGGGGCGGCATTGCCGGTGATTTTACCATCTGCGTGGTTCCGATGCTGAGGCAGGACCTGGAGATGAAGGACATCAGACTCTGGAGCTACTTCTGTCAGATCAGCGATTCGACAACGAGCTACGGTTCCTATTCGGGGGCTGTCCCGAACGAAAAGATCACCTGGGAAAAGCTGGCAATCGACACGCCACGATTTATCATCGAATCGGACGCCACCATCGTAGCGCCCCTCATCTTCGCCTATGTAATGGAAGAGGCGTTGTAAACTGCCTGTCGCCTGTTAACGGCAAATTCCCGCATTAATGTGATTTCGATGGATTTTCTCGATTTACTGTGCGAGAGGCGGGCGTACCACAAGTTTCTGACCGGGATAAATTTTCTGCTTCGGACTTATGTTATTGAGTGCGCATAATTTCGTAAGGGTCAGTTCATGCTTTCGTGCAATTGACATCAGGGTATCACCAGGACGCACCTTGTAATATTGCTCCTCAGTTATAGTGGTTACGTTTTGAGAAAGGGCATTAATCTTATTCTCGATTCCGTCTATTCTCGAGGCGATCTGATCAAACTGACGTGTGATAAGATCTTCCGAATCCTTATTTTTAAGGAGATTAATCTTTGCTTCCAGCTCATCAATTCTTTCCGAGAGCTTAGCGAATTCACTCGAAAAGGCCTTCTCGACACCTTCCTTCGTTGCGGCATCCTTCTCTAATTTTTCGTTGATCTGGCCGAGCTGATACTGGATGATAACCGTATCTTCCTTCGAGATGAGGTTCTTTTCTACATAGTCCGTCAGGAAATAGACAAGCCCGGCAACAAGGAGAAGGACAACACCCCCGATAAGGACAGTCTTCCGTCTGGGAAACCTTGAATTCTTTTTCGGATTCGGAGGTATCGCAACCGCCGTAAAAGCTTGCGTTTCGACGTCGGGACCTTCTTCGACATCAAACAGATCCACTTCAATATCCCTGTCTTCTATGCTGTCTTTATTATTTGTATCCATGATTCTTTTTATCTCACATCAATCAATAAATTTATACCCATATTTGATTGAAAATCCCCCCAACTTGTCAGAGCAAAGCGGAGATCCCGCTTCTACGGGATTGCGGGGGAGCTTCAATGTGTATCTTTTCTAAGTACCTTACAACAAAGAGCTTATCTATAATGTATGAAGGTTATAACATCTTTATTATGAAATGCGACACAGAAAAAAGCATTACTTCCTAAAGTCGATGAATCTTTAATTAAATGAAAGACGAAACATTATAATTTTTAATCGATAATCACAATAAAAAATCCCCCGGAACAAACAGGGGGATTTTTTTATCAGGGCCTGTGCAACCCACAAATCTCTGTTACTTTTTGCTATTCCTTTCGCCGAAAACCGGCGAGACCGAGAAGCCCAAAGCCGAGGAGGAGCAAGGTGGCTGGTTCAGGAACCTGGGCCTGTGTCTCACTGACACGAACATTATCAAGAGCGGGTCCCCATCCACCACTTGTTAAACTTGTAAATACGAGTTTCGTTAAAGCAGAATCTGCCTGGAATTTGAAAGTATTTGTCTCCCAGTTCATGTTCGTCGCGGTATAGGTGCTCTCAACGATGAATGAATAATCATTAGTGTAGGAAAGGGCAGTCACACGGAGATCCTTTGTCCCGTCTTGATCGATATTACCCGCCATATCAAACAATACATCATACCAGGCACCGGCTACAGTATCAAACTCCTGGTAGATTGACCCGGCCTGATATCCACTCATGTCTAAACTTCGATCCCCATCCGATGCTGCCCAGTAGGTGCCAATATAGTCGATGCTTCCCGTCTCCACTACCCAGTCAGTTATAGAAGTGTTAACAGCATAAAGTGTGGTAAAATTGCCAGGATCAGTTCCAAGCTCAAAGCTTCCGTTCGTAAATGGAGATGCGCTGGCACTACCGACAAATCCGAATGCCAAAATAATCGATGTTACGATTAGTAACAACTTTTTCATCTAATGATTCACCCCCCTTCTTTGATGTAGTCTTATTTGTAATTTGCACAAAATATGCCAAACGCATAAACATATGTTATAATTACAATATTACGATACGGCATCTAAAGTCTATGCAAAAAAGTGTAAAGAAATCCGACAGCAAAAAGTAACTTGACTGGTCTATATGCAAAAAACTGCCC
>JAFGBH010000085.1 GCA_016933215.1 Deltaproteobacteria bacterium
AACTGAACAGCGAGCGCATTCCCCGTTGCTTGCAGCGGGGTTAGCGAGCGAATAAAAAATAAAATTTTCCTTAACAGTCGGAGATTCGCCGCAACTTATTGCGGGGAGCTTCAATAACCCCGCCTTATAAAGAGGGGGATGATTTGCTTGAATGTGATTATTTTACTTGCCCTAAGATTATTTTTTATATATTTTTATACAGAAATTAAAGATCGTTACCTGGCATCTCCTATTCCATCTCTTATTCGCATTGTTATCTGTTTCGATCTGATGTGAAGATTGTAAGCAGCAAGTCCAAACCAACAAATTAATGCATAACAGGATAGGTCATGTTTGCCGTCGATACCATTGACGTACTTGGCAAAAAATATATGGAAGGACCGCTTCTTTCATAGGCTATTTTCTTCATTACCATAATGTATTTCATATAGATAGTGATGGTTCATTAACCGATCGATGCAGGAAGCATGACAATGCATGCTCAAGAGCAATCAAAACTCCTCGATCGTATTAGGAAATTCGGGTAGGAACGGTTCATGGATAGCAGGCAAGGCATCGAAGACATGAAACCCTTTCTGGAGGGAATAAGTCAAGCCGAAAGTTCCCTCATACACGATGCCAAGTCTTCCGGGAAAAAGATAATCGGTTGTTTCTGTTCCTATATGCCGCTGGAGCTTTTCCATGCGGCAGGAACGATTCCTTACCGAATACGAGGGATCCCCGATCGAGATATCGGTCCGGGGACCACCTACCTCAGTTCGAGAATCTGTACCTTCTGTCGAAACGCGCTCACCCTTGCCATTGAAGGCGATTTTTCCTTTTTGGATGGCCTGGTCGGATGTAATACCTGTGATCAGGTACGCAGGACCTGTCAAAACTGGATAATAAAAAACCCTCCAGAATTTACCGATTTTATCCACACCCCTCGGGTGTACCGGAAAGACAATGTCTTGCACTATGCCGATCAGATTTTACATCTCAAGGATAACCTCGAAAGCTGGCTGGAGAAGAAGATACACGATGATGATCTCAGAGAGGCGTGCGCCACGTATAACAGGGCACGAGGTATTCTGCGTCAGCTTTCCGATCTTCGAAAAGGCGAATCACCATCGCTGAGCGGAGCTGAAATGATTACTCTCGGTATCGCCTACCATCAGATGCCGGTTGACAGTTTTATTAGCGCAGCCGAGAATCTTCTCGAAAAACGTCTCACATCTTCACGATCGACAGATCGCACGAGAGTTGTTCTATGCGGAAGCCTGCTGGACGAACCTGATTACGTATCGTTCATTGAAGCGCAGGAATTTGACGTCGTGGCTGAACCGATATGTTTTGGCCAACGGTCATACTGGGATGATGTCGATCTTCGCCAGGATCCCCTGACTGCCATTGCTGAAAGGTCACTGACCCATTTCCCCTGTGCGCGGATCGGAGACTCCTTTCCCGTTCGGTGGGAAAGGATTCACAAGATATACAAGGATTATCACGCCGAGGGTATCATCTTTCAGCGTCTCAAATTCTGCCAACTCTGGGGAGTTGATGTCCATAACATGAGTCCGCACTGCTATGAATACGACATTCCGCTTCTCCAGCTTGAGCGGGAATACGGCTTCTTTTCAACGGGACAGCTTAAAACACGCCTTCAGGCATTTAGGGAATTGATTAAGGACAGAAACGCTTCCATGTCATAGGGGAAAAGAAGAGGGGGGACTATGACCATATTGGGAAGGGAACGATGGCCCATATGGGAGGAGGCTTACGAATCCATTGAGATTTTGCAGGATATTTTCTCCGAGGAATCGGAAGACCGCACCCACACCGCAGTCCTGAAAATTTACAGGGATTATATTGATAACGTCTTTAGTGCCATTGATAAGGGTAAGAAGATTATATACGGCAACTTTGCCGTTCCCGGAACCCTGATGAGAGGGTTCGATACGGAGAAAATCTTCTGGTATCAGCTCGAAGCCCTTCCCGTCATTCAGTCTCTTGTTGGCGAGCCGGGGGTCTGGAACGCAAAACTTGCCGATGCCGCGGAGGCCTCCGGCATAGCGCCGGAGATATGTTCTGTTGACCGGATTGCCCATGGAAGTTACGTTGAAGGAATAGTACCGATGCCGGACGTGGGGTTTTACCTCACCACACCCTGCGATTCCCAGACCTGTCTCGTCAATAATATGGTTGCACTGACGAAAAAACCGACCATAGTGATCGACATGCCTTACAGTGCAGAGCCTGAACAGATCAGGTATGTGGCACGGCAATTCAGGGATGTCATTGCTTTTCTTGAAGATGCCTTATCCGTAGAATTCGATTTTGATCGCCTCCGCCGGGCCTGTGAAATTTATAACGAAATGATTGAGACGGTGGCAGACTGGGCGGAGCTTCGCAGAGTTGTTCCTGCCTCACAGCCCTGTGAAACACTCTCCATTATGGCCGCCGTGGTCACCGTGTTTTCAGGTCACCAGAACGGTGTCGATTATGCGCGGGCAACCTTTCAGGAGCACAAGGAATTTATAGAAAAAGGATACAAGGCCGTGGAGGGTGATGAAGTCCGGGCAATATGGTACGGCGATCCCTTCTGGAGTGACCTGAACTTTTACAACTGGCTGGAAAAGGAGTGCAAGGTTACCGTCCCGATGGACATGTTCGGATTTTTTACCGCACAGTATCTCATTGACGCAACCACCGAAGAAGGAATGCTTGAAGGTATCGCATACAATGCCCTGAGAAATTTCCCGATGACGAAACAGCTTCTCGGGAGCGCCGAGGATTATCTCTCCGATTACCGGACCCTCTGCAGGCTCTATCAGGCCGACTTTGGCATTATTCCCGGCCATCTCGGCTGTACACATGCGTGGGGTGTATCGGGTCTTGTTCGTGAAGAATCGGAAAGATTGGGCATTCCTCTTCTCGAATTTGAATTTGATATGCTCGATCCCCGCATCACCCCAAGAGATGATGTCGAGATCCTTATCAAAAACTATGTTAACGATATTGTCGTTCCCTTCAAGAATTCTTGGTAAAGGAAAGTTCCGATGAACAACGATTCGATAATTACGGCAGGAGTGGACATCGGCTCAACTGCGTCAAAAGCATTGATCATGAGAGCGGAAGATGTGCTTTCCTTCGTCATCGGACCCAGCAGCGTAAATCCCGCGCGAACTGCCGAAACAGTATTTGCCGATTCGTGCGAAAAAGCGGGGATCGAGAAAGACGAGGTGCGATATATTATCGGCACCGGCTATGGAAGAGCGAAGGTTCTCTTCGCAGATGAAAATGTGTCGGAGATTTCCTGCCATGCGGCGGGAGCACATCACCTGATGCCAGATGTACGCACGGTGATCGACATCGGCGGTCAGGATTGTAAGGCGATTTCCATCGATGATAATGGAAGACTGAGGAACTTTGCCATGAACGACAAGTGTGCCGCCGGCACGGGTAGATTTATCGAGATGATGTCCCGCATTCTGGAAGTCACTGTCGAGGAAATGGGCAATCTTGACGAACAATCGTCGAGTCCCGTCGTCATTTCAAATGTTTGCAGTGTATTTGCCGAGTCAGAAGTTATCAATCTCGTGAATGAAGACATAAAGGTTGAGGACATTATCAAGGGGCTGCACCGATCACTTACAAACCGCGTGGCGGTTATTGTGAACCGTGTCGGCCTTAGAGAAACAATTACCGTGACAGGCGGTGTTGCCAAAAATGCCGGCGTGATCAGAGCCCTGAATGAAAAACTGGGAATAGAAATCAAAACCTTTGATAACTCGATGGATCCTCAGATTGTCGGTGCACTGGGTGCGGCGGTACTGGCGAAAAAGAAAGTATAGACCGATTCTGTGACATCGGTATCTTGGTAATGACCCAGAGTGTAGAGGAACATTATTATGAAAGAATTCGAATCGGCGGAAGAGCTTCAAGAGGTTCTCGGTGGTTTTTTTATCGACTTCGTTGAGCGGATGAAAGTAGGTGATTCCGCGGTAATGAAACCAGGAAAGGCACTAAATGATACCAACCTGATCGTCCATTTTGAGTTAAAAAATCCTGATCTCCGTATCGTGATTGATTGTGAAGAAAAACCGATAGAGATAAGTTTTGGTGAAAAAAATCCGAAGCTTCCGACGGCGGTCTTTTATGTAGACGCCATTAATGGCCACCTCTTCTGGCTCGGTGGGCTCAACCTCCCCAATGCGCTGATCAAGAAAAAAGTTGTCTTAAAAGGACCGATACACCGAATGCTTAAAGTGCTTCCCATAGCGAAAACTGTTTTTCCCCTCTATGATCAGTACCTTGTTGACAAAGGTTTTGAGGCGTATCGTCTTGACAAAGATAAGTCGTGAATCAGTCTTCGTTTTAGCTGTATCTTGTGACATCACAAGGAGCAGTGTGTGATTAAACGCAACCCCTTTTCAAAGAAGATCACATCGTCGCCCGTGGAACCCTATGTGAGAAAGATAGTAAGGGACTGGGCAGACAATGTAGTGATACCGAAGAGAAGACTTTATGATGAGGACTGGGCTGAGCATGTAATTATTGAGCGAGCCATTACATCCTTGATTGCGGAGAAAGGCTTCCAGAAAGCTCTTTTTCCGGCCGAGTTCGGGGGATGGAATCTGGGGCAGAGTGATTACCCTGCTACGTTTGCCGGCTGGCTGCTTGAAGAGGTATCACGCGCCGATGCAGGAATTTGCATGTCCCTTGTCTTGTGCTTCTGGCCACTGGTGATGATCACCGTAAAACCACATGTCAACAGGAGGCTCTGCGCTGAATTTGCCCCTCTTTTTTTGACCGACAAGGAGTCGAGATTTGCCGCACTTGCCATGACAGAGCCCCAGGGCGGTTGCGACATAGAAAATGTGGATCTGCTTCATGGAAAGACGATTAAGACGACGGCCGTTCTTGATGGCGATGAATGGGTCATAAACGGACATAAGTTATGGCCAAGTAACACGGGCGGATTGGCTGATCTCATGGGTGTGGTATGCACCACAAATCCCGGTTCAGATAACGATGACGATATTGCCTATATCTATGTACCCTCCCATCTTGATGGTGTTACCCAGGGTAAGCCCTATGAAAAGGCGGGAATGGCCGCAGACAAGAACAGTGACATATGGTTTGAGGACGTGAGGGTTCCTTCGTGGTATCGGGCCTGGGGTCCTGGGCTCGATGCCCTTTATTTCAGGGAAGTTATGGCACTTGGCGGGCTGGCATGCCAGGTCTGCACCGGCGTAATGATGAATGTCTATGAGATTCTTTACGATTTTTGCTCAGAGAAAACCTTGAATGGGAGACCGCTCAAAGAGCATGATGCAATAGCTGCCGAACTGTCAGAGATTGTGGCAGCAATAGAGGTATGTCGAGCTACGGCATTTCGGTTGGCTGCGATACTCGACCGGCCTGACCGCTATGGTCAGAGATGGTCACCCGAGATAATTGCAAAAGCGAGAGCAAATAAGATGTTTGTGGCGGACAGGTGCATGGAAGAATGTGAACGGGCCATGAATATTATGGGAACCTATGGCGCTGACAGGGAATGGGATGTTGAAAAACACTGGAGAGATCTCAAAATTGTTCAGCTCTTTGAGGGCGGTAAACAGCTTTGTCAGATGGAATCGGCGAGGCATTTTTTTGATTGTGCAACGTTGTGAGGAGATGTGGCTATGTCTGCAGATCATGAGAGGGGGATTATTGATGGAGCTAACAGGGTTTTAAAGGTACTGCTTAAGAGGCCTGTTGTTAAGAACAACATCAGGGCGGTATTGAGCAGTGTTGATTCCGATAATGCGAGGGAGCTGGCGAGGACAATACTATGGGAGGACCCCGAGATTGTCTTGTCTTTGATGGGCGCAGTTCCTGCTCTTGCGAATGTGCTTGTTCGGTTTCTTGATGAGGTGATTTTTCAGGTGAGGGAGAAGTTTCCCCCTGAGTTGCTTCGTGAGTTTATAAGCGCAGTCCTTCAGGATGTTGATCGGGAATCGATTACACGGATACGGGACAACCTTTCCACTATGATACAGGAGGGATATTTTCAATATGATCCTGAAAATGGAATAAAGGGGAAGGAGAAATGAACGAGACAGGGAGAGTCGAGGGAAGTGTGCTTGCAGAGCTCATTCGAACCCCCCTCTTTAAGGACATGCTGAACAATTATCTCAGTGAGATCGACTCTAAAAGGGGTGCTGCAACAGCAAGGACAATCATATGGGAAGATCCGCAGCTTATACTGTCGCTTGTTGCGACACTTCCTCATATGATCAACTGGATGGTGCTGTTTCTTGGTGAGTTGGGAAATCAAACATGTGAGAAGTTTCCACCGGAGTTGCTGAAGCGTTTCGGGGTGCAGATATGGGAGGATATCGACAAGGATGCCGTGAAGACGTGTGCGATAACATACGGTAAAATGATAGAGGACATACTGCGGGCATCTCCGGAGTTTCGAGAGAATCTTTTAGCAGCACTTAAGGGTCCTGCGGCGAGTGCGACAGGCAGAGGAATTAATAAGGCAGTGAAGTACGTGAATGAAATACAGAGACGGGAACCCTTCTTTGTAAAAGAGATGCTATCAGAAGTGATATCCAGTATTGAGGGAAAGGAGTTTGCCAAGGCATCGGCAAGTTTGGTGGATGCGACGCTTGATCAAAAACTCCCGCTGATTTCGTGGGGCTGGAATCTGATAAAGAGTAGAATAAGAAGAAGGTTTACAAGAAAAAAATGAGAGGATTCGAGACAAACAGGAAATACACCTGTGTTCGATTCCTGTGATAATTTGATCTCGACAGTGAGTAGTCGGGAGCAGCAATTTGGAAGATAGTGCACATGAGACTGGGGGAAGGTTGTGCCGAGGAGAAAGACCAAAATATAAAAGGAGGAAGAAGTGAAGGAAGGACAATCTGATACGATAAATTCAAATAGTTACTTTCCCTATCCGAAGGAATGGCTCGATGCGGAGTCGGAGGACATTGCCGAGAGCGTCCGAAAGTGGGCGGATAACGAGGTGATCGCAAAGAGGCTCCAGTTCAGGGAAGATCTTGAGCACCAGATGAGAACGCTTGCAATACTGGCCGTGGATATAGGACTTCACAGGCTGATATGGCCCGAAGAAATAGGGGGCGTGGGGTTTCCGCTTCCCGATGCATCGTCTACTCTTGTAAGGGCTTATGAGGAAATAGGCAGGGCCGATCCGGGAATCGGGTATATTTCTGCCGCAAACATTGCCCTGGCTGCTACGCTTTTGGAGGATCAAGGAATCGGTGGAGAAATGAAGAAGAAAATGGCTGCAGCCTTCTGCGATTCTGAGGATGTAGAGCTTTTTTCCCTTATCCTTCCGGGTCTTGGCGATATCAATGCGAAATCTCACAGAATCGTTTCGGGAAGAGAGGTACAGGCTGAACTGCAAAACGAAGGCAATGGATGGATTCTGCGTGCAGAGAGGGCACGGCCCTTCAACTCCGGTTACAATGCCTCGATGTATGGAGTTCTCGCATCCCTGCCGGAGGGTCTGGGATTCGCCGTTATAGAAGCTGATAAAAAAGGTGTGGAACGGGGGGAGCTTTTGAAGACCACCGGTCTCTCTGCAAGCCTGAATTCGGATGTCAGTCTCCGGGACGTCAGACTTTCAGATGATGCCGTCGCGTTTGTTGACGAATCGTTTTACAAGAGGCTTTCTGCCTGGATGCGTCTTTTGACGGGGAGCATTGCCGTCGGCTCTGCGATCGATGTGTACAGACTCGTCAAAGACTGGGCCGATAACAGGGTGATAAAGGGGAAAGGGCTCCTCAGAGACAACCCGATGGATGCGGCAGTCCTCGCACAGGTAGCGATGGATATCGTCAATTCCAGGCTTCTCATACATAATCTTGCACGGGCCATGGCAAAACCGGGGGTGTTTGGAATAGGCGGGGGTGACGATATCTTTATCCTTTCCGGCGTTATTTCTGTAAGAGTCCTCGATGACTGCATGCACGCGATAAACAGGGCGATGGAGATGATGGGGTCCGCCGGGTATTCAAAAGAGTGGCATGTGGAGAAACACTGGCGCGACCTGAAGACCATGCAGGTATATCTTGGCGGCCGTACGCCCGTGGAGATGGATGTGGCCCGATATTACTACGGATCTGATGTCCTTTAGAAAAAGGAGGGATAAATAGATGGGAAAGGAGTCTCCCTTTTCAAAAAACATGACCTCGTCTCCGGCGGAAACCTATATCAGAAGGATTATAAGGGACTGGGCTGATACTGTTGTTATACCGATGAGACGACACTATGATGAGGACTGGCACGAACACAGGCTGATAGAGCCCGCATTTAAGGCGCTGATGGTTGATCTGGGTTTTCAGAAGGCCATGATCCCTGCGGAATTTGGTGGGTGGAACTTCGGAAATACCGATTATCTCGCCACCGCCTCCGCGTGGATGTTCGAAGAGGTGGCGCGGGCGGATTCAGGAATAGCCCTGGCCTTCGGTGTCTGTTACTGGCCCATGATAATGGTTGCCGTGAAACCGCATATAAACAGGAGGCTCTGCGCCGAGTTTGCCCCCATGTTTGTCGATACGGATAAGCCCGTATACGGGGTTGTCGCCATGACTGAACCGCAGGGGGGGTCTGATATAGAAAATCTGGATCTTTTACACGGGCAAACGATCAAGACCACTGCCCGGCTCGACGGCGATGAATGGGTCGTAAACGGACACAAGCTGTGGCCGACCAATACGGGGGGACTTGCCGATCTTTTCGGCGTGGTGTGCACGACAAAACCGGGGTCCGATGATGATGAAGACGTTGCCTATATCTATGTGCCTGCCGATACACCGGGCGTGACGCAGGGGAATGCCTATGAAAAGGCGGGAATGGCCGCCGACAAAAACGGGGATGTCTGGTTCGAAGATGTGAGAGTACCGTCATGGTACAGGGCACACGGTCCGGGCCTGGACGCCCTGTACCTCAAAGAGGTCCTCACGCTGGGAATGATGTCGGCCACCTTTTCCATAGGTCCCGTGATGAATGTATACGAAATCCTCCGCGATTTTTGTTCACAGAAGACGCTGAACGGAAAACCGCTGAAGGAACATGATGCCATTGCGGCGGAGCTTTCGGAGATTGTGGCGGGGATAGAGGTTTCGAGGGCCGCAACATACCGTCTGGCAATGATGCTGGACAGGCAGGACAAATATGGTCCCCGATGGTCGCCCGAAATACTAGCCAAGGCACGCTCGACCAAGATGTTTGTGGCTGACAAGTGTCTCGAGGGCTGTGAAAAGGCGATGGAAATTATGGGAGCCTATGGTGCCGACAGGGACTGGGATGTGGAGAAACACTGGAGGGATATCAAGATGGGTCAGCTCTACGAAGGAGGAAAACAGCTGGCCCAGATGGATACGGCACGCTACTACTTTGACTGTGAAACCCTGTAATTTTGTCCGATCCAGAGGAAGAGTTTACATTTACTCCAGCCTGTTTATCATACTTGCCAGGTATCCTGCGCCATATCCGTTATCGATATTGACCACGCAGACACCGCCTGCGCAGCTGTTCAGCATCGAGAGAAGCGCGGAAAGTCCGCTAAAACTGGCGCCGTAACCGACGCTCGTTGGCACGGCGATCACCGGTTTGTCAACCAAGCCTCCGACGACGCTTGCCAGGGCTCCTTCCATCCCGGCGACGGCGATAACGACACGTGCACCCCGTATAATATCAAGCTTATCAAAGAGTCGGTGCACACCGGCTACCCCGACATCTACGATTTTTTCCACCCTGTTTCCCAGAATATCTGCCGTGACGGCGGCCTCTTCCGCCACGGGAAGATCGGAGGTCCCCGCTGTCACCACGGCGATATAGGTATCCGGTTTTTCCACTTCCTGTTTCTTGACAACGATAGTCTTTGCCATCTCGTTGTATTCAGCCTCGGGACATAGGGATTTTACCGCCTCATAGATTTCTCCCGTGGCTCGGGTAGCGAGGATGTTCGCGTTCTGTGTCAGCATGTAGGTGAAAATTTTTCCTATCTGTTCGGGAGTCTTTCCGCTGCAGTAAATGGTCTCGGGATAGCCGACCCTCATCTCCCTGTGGCTATCGATTTTTGCAAATCCAAGATCCTTGTAGGTAAAATCTCTCAGGTACTCCAGGCCTTCTTCGATCGTTGTTTTTCCGTCGCGGATTTTTTCGAGGAGCATTCTCATGTCTTTTGAATTCATTGGTTCACCATGATTCCTTTACTTGGATTTCGGTTCATTCATGTTGCCCATTTTGTATCCCTCAAGCTCCATTGCCACGGAGGTATACCCGTATTTCTTCAACTCCGCCGCTATTGTATCCATAAGTGCTTCGTCAAACAACCGTTTCCTGTCGCTGCGCGCGAATTCGATTCTGGCAATATTCCCGTGGCTCCTGACCCGTATCTCCTTAAAACCGATGCTCATAAGATATCGTTCCGATTTTTCAATTTTTTCCAGTTCCTCTCGAGTGATTTCAATTCCATGAGGAATTCTGGTCAGAAGACAGGAGTAGGGGGGCTTGTCCCAGGAGGAAAGACCGAGTTCTTTTGAGACGATCCGTATATCCTCTTTGGTAAAGCGACAATCGAGAAGGGGCCTTTTGATTTCCATCTCTTCGAGTGCCTTCATCCCCGGTCTGTAGTCATCGAGGTCATCGGCGGTGGTTCCTTCGACGATATTCTTAATACCCTCTTTTTCAGCTTCTTTTGTGACGAGCGTTATCATGTTCTTTTTACAGACATAACACCTTCTTGGCGGGTTATGAAGCATTTCCTGGGGAATGGGGGCCTCTATGATACGGTGCCTGACCTTCAGCTTACGGGCGATTGTTCGTGCCTCGGAAAGTTCCCACCGGGGGACGTATGGAAATGCAACGGTGATGGCAAGGACCCTCGTTTGCAGCACTTCCGCGGAAGCTTTGAGCAAGAAAGTGCTGTCCAGTCCCCCTGAGAAAGCGACAACGCAGGACTCGAGTGATTTCAGATAGTCTAAGAGCCGCTCATATTTTTCGATAGGTTTCATGAACTGAAAAGCGAGTATCCCCCGCTTTCTGCGGCGGGGGAGCGAGAATATAAAATAAAATTTTCCTTAATCCCGACAATCGGGATAAGTGAGTTAACGAATTTATTTTTTGCTAGAAAACACAGAAAATAAATTCTAACGTACTAAACAGTCGGAGATTCCCCGCACCTTGTCAGAGCAAAGTGGAGATCCTGCTTATACGGGATTGCGGGGATCTTCAATTCGATAGAAATATACAAATAATAACGGAAATTTACAGCACCACCATCAGCGCTGTCAATAGATATTTCTCTTTTGTTTTTTTAAAAGGTAGTTATCGATGTTGACAGAATTATCAATGAGGTTTAGTATATCTCGTCAATGATCGGTTCTTCGTAATAGATTAACGGTTACACTGGGGGGCTTGTGAACGGACTGATTCGTTTCGTCTATTTCTTGTATCGACCTGTACTCCTCCTTTTTTTTGCGCTTAATACTGCCATCCTCGGCGGCGTGGTATTTATCCTATGCTGCTTTGATCCGACGGGAAACATCGCTCATTATATTGGAAAATTCTGGGCGCGGATGAATCTTTTTTTCTCCGGCGTACTCGTCTCGGTTGAGGGGGCCGAGCATGTCGACAGGGAGAAATCCTACATCATAATGTCCAATCATCAGAGCCACTACGATGTCTTGGCCCTCATCGCGTACATGCCCCTGCAGCTCAGGTGGGTCATGAAGCTTGAACTCAGGGAGGTGCCGATCTTTGGGTTCTGCTGTGAGAAGATGGGACACATTTACATAGACCGTGGGCACTCAGAAAAGGCCCATGAAAGCCTCGAGATCGCTGGCGAAAAGATACGAAACGGTGCATCGGTGGTTTTTTTTCCCGAGGGGACGAGGAGTCACAACGGGGAATTGCTCCCCTTCAAGAAAGGCGGATTTGTGATTGCCCTGGAAGCGAAGGTCCCGATACTCCCGGTGACGGTAGTGGGGGGAAGAAAGGTTGTTCCGAAGGGAAGTATCAGAATTCTGCCGGGTAGAATGAAGATTATAATTCACGAACCGATAGGGGTTGAAGGATACAGCTACGATACGAAAGAAAAACTGATGGAAAGGGTACGGGGGATTATAGAACAAGATCTGGAGTGACCGGGGGCGCACCCGCAAGCCCCGCCTTGTAGGCGGGGTCAAGGGGCGCAATTAAAAAGGAATATATTATTCGCCTTCGGCTTCCTTACCGGGAAGCCCCGCCCTGTGGGCGGGGAGATTCACGTTCCCTTTTTCCCTTGAGGAATCTGACGAGTTTGCCACGTGGGTTTTATTTTATGCTTTCGTATATTTCCAGGATACTGACACCGTGCTGATCCGCCAGTTTCCTGCAGTCCTCGTATTCCGGTTTTGATTTCATCTTTTTACCCCTGAAATAGGCGTTTTTCACACGTACAGTTCCGTATTTCGTGGTCACTTCCGAGAAGTCCCGCTTCAGCATCGTCTTTCCAACAACGTATTTTCTGGTGCCGAAGGTTGAGGTCTGAGTCAAAAGCAGCTCTTGAATGGCGTTTTCATCCTCATTGCTGCAAAGAACGCTCAGCGTTGTTGCCGGCCTCGATTTCTTCATAATCACCGGAGTAAGAAAGACATCATGAGCCCCTGCCTTTAACAACGCATCGATGAAAAAATCGAACATCTCGGGGTTCATATCGTCTATATTAGATTCGATGATGACGGCCTCTTCACGGTCACAGTCGTCTTCTGTGGCTTCATCCGTCTCTCCCAGGAGGACACGGAGGACGTTGGGAATTTCCGTGTCTCTGCCGCCAATTCCGTACCCCACCTCCAAAAGCCTGAATCGAATTCTTTCCGTAAATTCGTTCACCGTCGAGGCCAGAATGGCGGCTCCCGTGGGTGTCGTCGTCTCGAAGGGAACAATTCCTGATTTTATCGGTATCCCCTTGAGAATCTCCACGGTGGCAGGGGCGGGAACGGGAAACGTTCCATGTTCGCAGGTCACAAAGCCAGAGCCCACTTCAACCGGTGAGGCCATGACCCTGTCAGCATTGAGGAATTCAAGACAAAGCGCTGCGCCGGCGATGTCGATGATAGAGTCTGTCGCCCCGACTTCGTGAAAGTGAATATCGTAGAGATCTTTCCCGTGAACCTTCGCTTCGGCCCGGGCGACCTGCATGAATATATCGAGGCTCGTCTCTTTTACCCTGTCGGAAAGTCCGCTCCCACGGATGATAGCTTCGATATCTCTCAGGTTTCTGTGGCCGCTCTTCTCGTTTTTCACGATGACGTCCACTTTTGTTCCGGTAATCCCCTTTCGCTCGTCTTTTGTCACGGAGAGTTCATACCCTCCTATGCCGAGCCTTTCGAGACCTTCTAGAAGATAGTCCTTATCGACGCCGAGGTCGAGCATGGCGCCCAGGTTCATGTCGCCGCTGATACCGGAAAAGCAATCGTAGTATAAAATTTTCACTTTCACTCACTCTCCATTTTGTCTTAAACATAGTTAACGTTAAGTAATACTATCAGAATTTTACCGAGAATACTCTAAAAATAACGGAATGTCCGGGATAACGACTCCCGATGTCTCTTTACCACTTTGCGTTTGACTATGCATGGGCGCTGATTTATACATTATAGTACTTTGTTTTCTGATAACAAAAACAGGAGGGAGCGCGGCAATGAATTTTGAGAACATCCTATACGAAAAGAGAGAAGATACGGCGATTGTACGATTCAACCGGCCGAAAATGAAAAACGCCATTTCACTGGAGCTGACCGAGGAAGTGGGAAAAGTACTCGATATTGCGGCGGAAGACAGTGATGTCCGGTTTCTCGTTCTCACGGGGCATGACAAGATATTTTCCTCGGGGGCTGATTTCAGCAATCCTGAAAAGGCGATCACGATGATTCGGCAGGAGTTTGATGCCGGATCGGGAAGCTCCCCGGTCATCAAGCTGATAAACTTCCCCAAACCGACCATTGCCGCGGTCAACGGATACGCGCTGGGACACGGTGCGGAATATGCGATCATGTGTGACATGATCATTGCGTCGGACACCGCCGATTTCGGCTTTATCGGCCCTATTCGGGGAGTGACCTGTCCCTATGCGATGATTCGACTCGCTGATGAGGTCGGGCGGGCGAAGGCAAAAGAACTCATTATGACCTGTGAACGCATCCCAGCCGAAGAGGCGTTGAGGATAGGTCTGGTTAATCAGGTTGTCCCTCATGATGAACTCATGGATGCAGTCTTTGCCATGATTGCCAAGCTGCGAAAGGCTGGTCCCATCGCGACGCGGTACTCAAAAGAGGTTATAAACAGGGGACTGGGAGGGTATGAGATCAGTGCCAGGATATTTGAGGAGATCATTACCAGCAAAGATGCCTTTGAAGGCGCGATGGCCTTTCTCGAAAAGAGGGAACCCGTCTGGGAGCTTCAATAGACAAAAAAGGCCGAAACGTCCTCTTTCTGTTTATGTGATCACGGGTGAGGTTTTTCTATCGAAGGGATTTGTTCGCATGGCAAGGGAGAAGAGGTAGGGGTAGTTGTCCTTCATGTAGCGCATATAGTCCAACCACTGATAGACCAGCAGGTTGTAGGCACGCTTTAAGTCGCCGGCGAGATGCATGAGATCTTTCTGGGGCAGTTTTCCGAGGTCTTCGCGGTAGGCAAGTTCCTCGGTCGCGTGGAAGACGGCCCTGAGAAGATCGGTAAAGATCTCGTGTTCCAGAAGGGCGGGATTTTCAAGCAATCGTACCAGGAACTCTCGTTTTGCCAGGAGATATTCCCGGAGATCTTCGAGGTCGATTTTTTCAATGCCTATATGATAGGTATAGTTTTTTAGCTTTTTCGCCACGTCTTTGAAATCTTCGTCGGACCAGTCATTCGTGATGACAAGATCGGGTTGTATTGTTTCCAGGCCCGGGTCAGATTCGCAGAAGATCTTGAGGAGCCTGGTCCCGACTTCACTGAAAAAGGTGCCGATGACCATGTTCAACTTCTGCACCCTTATTCTTGTTTCCCTTCTATTGAGAAGGAGCTCCGTCATGTTAGCGATGACCCCCAGAAAGGTTCCAACACCCAGGATAATCAGAAAGACAGCGAGTATCTTGCCCTCGCTGGTGGCGGGATGTATGTCGCCGTACCCCACGGTTGAAATGGTCACGATACTGAAGTAGAAGGCATCGGCTATGGATATGTCTTCTACAGCCATGAAGCCGAGAGTGCCGCAGACGATGACGGCGAAAAACACAACCAGAAAAATCTTCAATCTGGTATGAATTGAACTCATGGTCCTTATCCCCGATATGATTGGTATGGTAAAATTCGAGTTATAGGGTAACAGAGAATTGCTCGATTTTACAGAGGAAAATTATTCTATCGGCGGTTTTGGGAAATTCTGTGAAAGGGAACAAGTAAAGTGTGGGTTCAGGCCCCGAAATTGGAGACCTGAGCCCGGTGAATTGATCACCACGCAAACCACGTATTTTTTCTATAGAACTGAACAGCGAGCGCATTCCCCGTTGCTTGCAGCGGGGTTAGCGAGCGAATAAAAAATAAAATTTTCCTTAACAGTCGGAGATT
>JAFGBH010000086.1 GCA_016933215.1 Deltaproteobacteria bacterium
GTTTTTAGGAGATCATGAACTGATAACAGAGATTTTCTAAAGGCCATGGGCACCATCCCATGGCCTTTTTTTATCGTGAAAAAGGAGGAACCATGAAGGCAGGAAAGAACAGGGTCTTTATATTCGATACCACGCTCAGAGACGGAGAACAGGCGCCCGGTTTCAGCATGAACGAGAGCGAAAAGCTCCGATTTGCGAGGCAGCTTGAAAAGCTGGGCGTGGACATCATCGAAGCAGGGTTTCCCATCGCATCAGAGGGAGATTTTGCATCGGTTCGAAACATCGCTAATAACATCAAAAATTCCCAGGTCGCCGCCCTCGCACGAACGGAGCTTTCAGATATTGACAGGGCATGGGAAGCCCTTAAAGATGCGGCAAAACCCAGGATTCATACCTTTATCTCCACGTCGGATATCCACATCAGTCACATGCTGCAAAAGACTCGCAACCAGGTACTGAAGGAGGCACGGGCTGCGGTGGCACACTCCTGCGGGTACACGAAAAACGTGGAGTTCTCACCTCAGGACGCTACGAGAACGGACAGGGAATACCTCTGTGACATTGTGGAGGCGGTCATTGAAGCGGGGGCCACCACGATCAACATACCCGACACGGTGGGATATGCCATGCCCGACGAATTTGGCGATATGATCGCCTACCTCTTTGACAAGGTAAGAAATATAGAAAAGGCCATCGTATCAGTCCACTGCCATAATGACCTCGGTGTCGCCGTCGCCAATTCTCTTTCGGGACTCAAGAACGGGGCACGGCAGATAGAATGCGCCGTAAACGGCATCGGGGAGCGAGCGGGAAATGCCTCTCTTGAAGAGATTGTCATGGCACTGGAAACGAGAAAGGATGTACTCGGATTTCAGACAAAGATCAAAACAAAAGAAATCTATCATTCATCGAGGTTGCTGATTGACATCACGGGCATTCCCGTTCAGCCCAACAAGGCAATTGTGGGTGCAAATGCCTTTTCACACGAAGCGGGTATTCACCAGGACGGTTTCATAAAGGAGAGGATGACCTATGAAATCATGACACCCCAGACCGTTGGTGTATCGGAGGCAAATATTGTTCTGGGAAAACATTCGGGACGCCATGCAATCAAGGAACGGCTGAAGAAACTGGGATTCAAGCTCAACAAAGAAGAGATCGACAAGGTGTTTAAAAGATTCAAGGAGATTGCCGATGTCAAAAAAGAGGTCTTTGACGAGGATATCGAGGCCATCATCGCCGAAGATATATTCAGAAAAAACGACAGATACAGGCTTCTCTACCTCAATGTGGTAAGCGGGAATGCCACCATTCCTACGGCAACGGTTCGAATGGAGATAGACAGCAGCGAAAAACAGGACGCCTTTTTCGGTGTCGGTCCCGTGGATGCCACCTTTGCCACGATACGAAAGATCACGAGGACAAAACACAAGCTCCTGAAATACCAGGTCCACGCGGTAACGGAGGGAACGGACGCGCAGGCCGTCGTCACCGTTCAGGTTCAGTATAACAAGCGAATCATCGCCGGGAGGGGCGCCGATCCCGATGTCCTCGTGGCGTCGGCAAAGGCCTATATCAATGCCCTGAACAGGATCGAATCCCTGAAGGAATCGAACGGCAAAATATTGAATTGACCAACCAACGGATATTGGTTTAGAAGATAACACACACCGAATTAGGGGAGCGATAACAGATTATGTCCATGACCATTACGGAAAAGATACTTGCTGCACACGCGGGTTTAGAACGCGTATCCCCCGGAGACCTCATAGAGGCGAGGGTTGACCTCGCTCTCGCCAACGACATCACGGCCCCGCTGGCAATCAAGACATTCAGGGAAATGGGAGTGCACAAGGTCTTTGACAGGGACAAAATTGCCCTTATCGCCGATCACTTTGTTCCCAACAAAGACATTTCCTCAGCAGAACAGGCAAAACTGATGAGGGAATTTGCCATCGAGCAGGAAATTACAAACTTTTATGAGCTCAATGAATCGGGCATTGAACATGTGATTCTTCCCGAGAAGGGGCTTGTACTGCCGGGACAGTTGATTGTCGGAGCCGACAGTCATACCTGCACCTATGGGGCCCTTGGCGCATTTTCATCGGGAGTGGGAAGCACCGATCTTGGAACGGTTATGGCAACGGGCGAGATATGGCTGAAAGTACCGGCAACCATACGGCTGGAGTATAAGGGAACTCTCAGGCCCAATGTGGGAGGAAAAGATCTCATCCTTTACACCATCGGCCTCATCGGTGTTGACGGGGCCAACTACCGGACGATTGAGTTTTCGGGCAATGTAATCGGGACGCTTCCGATGTACCAGCGATTTACCATGGCCAATATGGCAGTGGAAGCGGGGGGGAAAAACGGCATCATCGAACCGGATGTAATTACACTCGCCTATGTATCAGAAAGAACCTCCTCCGATTACACAGTAATCAAAAGCGACCCCGAAGCAGACTATGAAGATGTCATAACAATAAAGGTCGATGATATTGAGCCCCAGATTGCATTCCCCAGTTCTCCGGGAAATATACGCTCCCTTTCGGAGGTCGGCACCATTGCTGTTGATCAGGTATTCATCGGCTCATGCACAAACGGCTGGCTCGACGACCTGCGTGACGCAGCAGAAATATTGAAGGGAAGAAAAGCCGCATCCGGTATCAGGCTCATCGTCATACCGGGGTCTACATTGATATACCGAAAGGCAATCGAAGAAGGAATCATAGAAACATTTCTCGATGCCGGTGCCGTAATAGGACCTCCCTGCTGCGGGCCCTGTCTTGGAGGACATATGGGCATACTCGCCAAGGGAGAAAGGGCCGTGGCCACAACGAACAGAAATTTCGTAGGGAGGATGGGACATCCCGCAAGCGAGGTCTATCTGAGCAGTCCCATCGTCGCCGCGGCATCGGCAGTACTCGGTCGGATCGGAGGACCCGACGATCTCTAATTGAAGCTCCCCGCAACATGTTGCGTGGAATCTCCGATTGTCAAGGAAAATGTTTATTTTATATTCGCTCGCTAACCCCGCCGCAAGCAGCGGGGAATGCGCTCGCTGTTCAATTCAAAACAGTCGGCAGTTTTCACGGCTTGACAGGAAAGGATACCAATACTTTGAAAATTAAGGGAAAAATCTGGAAGTTTGGAGACGATGTTGATACGGATCTCATTATCCCCGCACGATATCTCAACGTTTCCGATGCCCGTGAACTGGCACAAAACTGTTTTACAGACCTGAGGCCCGATTTTGTAACAGAGGTTTCAGAAGGCGATATTATCGTAGCGGGGAGAAATTTCGGCTGCGGCTCATCGAGGGAACATGCCCCCCTGGCACTGAAGACGGCAGGGATAGGACTCATCATTGCCGAAAGTTTCGCCCGGATATTCTATCGCAATTCCTTCAACATCGGTCTTCCGCTTATCGAATCGAAAGAGGCAGCCGAGAGCTTCTCAGAGGGTGATGAGGCTGCCGTCGATCTTGCCACCGGCAGGATAGAACAGATTGGCAATGGCAAATTCTTCACCGCAAAACCGATACCCGCTTTTATGGAAGAACTGATCAATTCAGGCGGGCTGGTAGACTATACGAAAAAGACGAAACTGAAAAACGGATAGAAAGGTGTGCTAATCCTTCTGCCTCTTCTTTGTCGCCGCAGGTTGTAAGTACAACGCAATATCTGTTTTTCACTGTCATATCAGTGTTCCCCCGCACCAAGGTAGAAGTGTTCTCCCCTCTCGAAGAACCCCCTGAATCCCTCGCTGTCTTTTGCAGCCTTTTCGATACGTCTCATTCCTTCTTTCAGCACATCCATGCTCGCCGCCGTGGAAAGCCTGATATAGTGTTCTCCCTCGCTCCCGATCGATCCGAAGGACCTCCTGTCCATCGTTGCCACCCCGTGATGATAGAGGAGAAACATCTGAAAGAGACTCGAGGGACTCGTACTTTTCCTGGTTTCATCAGGAAGTGTTTCATAGGCATCGATGATACCGAGTTTTTTGCAGACCTCCTGTATGTTCGGGAATACATAAAAGGCACCTTCGGGCTTCACGCAGTGTATTCCTTCTATACGGTTGAGTGAATCGACGACAAAATCGCGCCGTTTCTGAAACTCACTCACCATGGAGGCAACAATCTCTCTATTCTCCCTGTTTTCGAAGGCCGCCCTCCCCGCCTCCTGAATGAAGGGGGAAACACAGGAGATGAAATTGATATTGAACTGCCTGAAGAGCATTGCCTCTTCGACCGTGGGCATTACCGCATACCCGAGGCGCCAGCCTGTCATTGCATAGCTCTTGGAATGGCCGCTCATCACGATCGTCCGGTCCATCATCCCGGGGACGGAGGCAATGCTCTTGTGTTTTCTGCCGTCAAAGACAATATCTTCATAAATCTCATCGGATAGAACACGCATATTCCCGTCTGATTTCGTCAAAACAACCCGGGAAATGTCGGCAAGATCATCTTCTGTAAGAACCCCGCCGGTGGGATTTGACGGAGAATTGATGACGATCAGTTTTGTCTTCGGTGTTATGAGATGCTCCAGGTCTCTCGCGCCAAACCTGAATCGTTTCGATTCTTCCAGGTGGAGCGGAACGGGCTTCGCCTCCATGAATGTTACCCACGATTCATAGATCGGATATCCGGGGCTGGGATATATCACCTCGTCCCCTCTGTTCACGTAGCCTAGAAACGTATACGAGATAATCGACTTGGCCCCCGTGGATACGACAACGCGCTCGGGGTCGACGGCGATACCCCGCGTTTCAGATACCTGATTCGCGATCCGCTCTCTCAGAGAAATAATACCCTGCGGATCGGCATAATGGGTGTTCCCCTTCCTGATTTCATTAACGGCCACTTCGTTGATATTGTCTGGGCTGGAGAAGTCGGGTTCTCCGAGATTGAGCTTGACAACCATCATTCCCGACTCCTCGCACCGTCGGATATCCTCCCCGATCTTGAAGGCACTTTCCGTTCCCAAAAATTGTGTGCGCTCTGAAAAAAGGTCCATGTTTCTCCCCTCCTTTCGTCGATGGGATAATGGATAGTACAAGCAGACAAAAAGTGGAAACTGTATCAGAATATCGGAAATAGACGACTCGCAGTGTAATGGTTATTTATCTCAATTATCACTGTGGATTTCAAGTCTTTTCATCGAAGATCGCGAAGCCTCTTGATGGGAAATGCCGGTTGTTTCTTAATCTCGAAACCCCGACATCTGTCGAGGGATCCTTTCAAAAGGCATATTTCATGAAGGTCACGAGAAAAGGCAGATGCTTAAATTTTTTTGTTTTTTCTTCAAGAAATCCTATCTTCTTATACCAGTCTTTCAGTTCCTTGTCGTCGGCGATGACCCCGATACTTATCTCTTTTGCACCAAGCGCCTCTGCCTCGGCAAAGGCACGACGAACAAGCTTTTCACCACATCCCTTTCCCCTCGCCTTCGACCGAACGGCAAGACGTTCGAGATAGAAAATATCGGGGTTATTCTTCTCAAGGGCCACACATCCCTGTGACAATCCGTCCTTTTCAAGGATGTAATAGTTTACTCCCCTTCCAAAGTCTTTTTCGATCCATTCATCGACACAGTTAGAGGGATGTTTGGGGCAATTTTCGGGGGTAATACCGAACCGCTCCGCCACATCGCAGAAAGAATCACGAATGAGACCCGATAAAACGGAAACATCGTGGGAATGGGCCTTTCTGATAACTATCGATTTCCCGGTCATGATGAGACTTTCCGCATCGGCATATCTAAATTTTCGGCTCCGCTGGAGAACTTTTTTCTTCTTTTTTTCCTGTTATTTGCTGTCCATTGTACTGAGGCTGAGATTAATGAACCTGTGATGATATGACTGATGCTTCGCCTGTACCCTTCATTATCACGTGATGAGCCGGATAGATATCGGATATCTGTAATGCTCCCCTTCGCTCGCCTTAACGG
The DNA here is from genome assembly GCA_016933215.1 of Deltaproteobacteria bacterium. Lineage (GTDB taxonomy): Bacteria > Desulfobacterota > Syntrophia > Syntrophales > UBA2210 > JAFGBH01. The sequence continues at coordinate 5,952 of JAFGBH010000086.1, forward strand.
CCGCAATGATCGGAAACACAACCATCAGGATCCCCACAATCGCAATCAGAATAAATCCCACAAGAACCAGCATGAGAAGCGCACTGACCGCCGCGGCCAGGAGCATCGTAATTTGAAAGTTTACCGCCTCTTTCCCCTGTTCATCGATAAAGGGGTTGTCCTGCCGTTTAACCAGCCATACGATGAGGGGGGCCAGAAAGAATCCGATCCCGTTTCCCAGGAGTCCTATGAGGGCGCTCAGATGACAGATCGCCGCCCACTTCTGCGAAGCACGATCCACGACGTTTTGTGACACAGCACTTACCTCCACTTCCGACCTCGCACTGGCAGTAGCCAACTGCAGGAATATTATCACACTATATCCGATATATTCTACTGCAAAGCATCTCTTCGCATCGGTTCCCTCTCCGCCTGCTGCTGCCAAGAATGCCTGTGTATTACAATACCTTGATATCCCTGTTTAAAATTGAAGCTCCCCGCAATCTCTTATAACTCCGACAGTTGCGAGGAATCTTCGATTGTTTAGTAAGTTTGAAATTGTTTTCTCTGTAATTCCGACAGAAAATAATTTTGTTAACACACTTATCCCGTTTATCGGGGTTAAGGAAAATGTTTGTTTTTTATTCGCTCGCTAACCCCCGCCGCAGAAAGCGGGGAACGCGCTCGCTATTCAGTTCATCTGATGCGGCACGCTAAGCACCGTCCCGTATGAAAATTTTCAGACTGCCTTTTCTTCTTGACATCGAATCGCCTTATTTCTATATCTGTCTCATCAGAAAGGCCGTTCCTTTCAGGTACGTGTTGTTTTCCTCCGACGGTGTTGTCTCGAGTGATTTCCAGAATCACTATCTTGCTGTCAACAGGGAATGGAACCGAAAATTTTAGTCTACTGCAAAAGGAGAGTAATGAATGAGTCAAAAAACATATAAGGCACTAAGGGTAGAAGAAACGGGAGATAATCAGTTTACCAGAAAAATCACTGACCTGTCATTCGACGATCTCCCCGAGGGTGATGTCATTGTCAAGGTTGACTATTCCTCGTTAAATTATAAGGACGCGCTTTCCGCTACGGGAAACAGGGGCGTCACGAGGAAATATCCTCACACTCCAGGGATCGATGCTGCAGGAGTGGTTGAAGAAAGTAAAAGTGACGCATTTAAGCCCGGCGAGGAGGTGATTGTCACCAGTTATGACCTGGGAATGAATACTTCAGGCGGTTTCGGCCAGTATATCCGCGTTCCCGCAGACTGGGTCGTCAGGCTGCCTGAGAATCTCACGCTGAGGGAAAGCATGATCTACGGAACGGCCGGTTTTACCGCTGCGTTATCGGTATACAGGCTCGTGGATTACGGTATTACCCCGGAGATGGGTGACGTGCTGGTTTCAGGCGCCACCGGCGGCGTCGGAAGTATTGCCGTTTCGATCCTTTCAAAAATAGGATACTCCGTCGTCGCTGTCAACGGCGTCGTCGATGAGGCGGACTACTTAAAAGAGATCGGGGCTCAATCCGTCATCAGTATTGAGGAAGCCACCGATCAGAGCTCGAGACCGCTCCTCAAAGTGAGATGGGCCGGAAGTATTGATACGTTGGGAGGCGATATCCTATCAACATCGATACGATCGACTGCACCCGGCGGAGCGGTGACCAGCTGCGGCAATGTGGCTGCGCCCGATTTGCCGCTCACCGTGTTCCCCTTTATATTGAGAGGGGTGTCACTGATCGGCATTGATTCTCAGAACTGCCCCATGCCGATGCGGCAGAAAGCCTGGGACAAGATTGCAAGCGAATGGAAAATCCCCTGGCTTGACCGGCTGACGTCAGAAACGTCGCTCCGAGAGTTGGATTCAAAAATCGAACTGATGCTTCAGGGAAAACACAAAGGGAGAATGATAGTACATCTCTGGGATTGATAACTGAGAAACCCTTTAACATTAACGAAACCACATAAGGCCCGGAAACTATAGCCGGGCCTTTGTTTTCTTCCTCTTATATTTTTTATCGCACCCTTGCAAAAGATACCGGCGAACCGGTGCATACCCTGAGTTGCGAACATTCTTTTACACCAAGGACACGTGATGCAAAAAAGGGGGCATCAATCTTCCCTATTCCTGCGGCTGATGAGGTTCGTGAGATCAAAAGAAAAGCGCCTCACCTTCAGAAAAAGAAGATGAGGCGCCCGTTACCGAGAAAAAAGTCTTACCAGCTGTAGCCGATACCTGCGGCACCCACCGCGCTGTCACTCGTGATTCCTACTGAGCCGGTCAGACGAAGATTCTTTGTCAGATTGGCACTCCCACCTAACGCGAATGCCCCCTCTTCCTTATAGGTACCTCCACCGATTCCAATCGCAAACCTGTGACCCGACATCGGCTGCGGTATAGCTGACATTGCCGCGACGGCGGCGATACCCTGGTAGGCCCTCTCGGCTACTTCATCAAGTTGGCCTTTGTTCACCGCATCATACCTGTGGACACCGTTTGCAACGTTGGTGATTCGGTTGCCGTCCATATTGAGCTCGTTGTCCAGAAGCGCCCCGTCATCGTCAAGGGTCAATGTCGTGGAGGTATTACCACCGCTCAGAACGGTATCGCTCGCCCCGACAATGAGTCCATGCGTCGCAGTTCCGTTATCCACAGTCACGCTCACCTGCGTGTCGGTGACTGTCACATCACCACCGCCGGAAGACATGTTCGCTGCTCCGCCGGACGTACTGACCGACGCAGTGCCGTCTGTCATGGAGGCACCCGAGCTGTCAACGGTCACATTATTGGTGCCACCATCCGTCATCGTAGCGGCTCCACCTGAGGTACTCATCGAAGCGGTACCGTCCGTCATGAATGCACCTGCTCCGTCGACTCCCACACTATTCGTGCCGTCGTCCATGATTGCACCCGAATCATCGCATATCACGGAGTAGCCGCCATACCCCATACCTGCCATCGTATCATCTACTATCAGTCCTGCATTAGGATTCATAACACCCAGAGTTCCGCCTGTTATAACTGTTTCTCCAAATCCCGCATCCGTCACCGTTACCGTGCCGTCTGCATTCACGTCGGTTGCATTTAAAATGTCTGTATAGATGTCAAGTGAATACATCGTCTCAATCCAGCTCTCACCTGAATATATTGTGTTTGCATATATTTCATCTACATTTGATAAATCGCCGCCGTTCAGTGTAGCAACACCGTCTGTCACCGATGTGCCCGTTACCACGCCGCCCGCCATAGAGGCACCTCCGCTATCCTGCACAATATCGCCAGTCACTATGCTACCACTTACTGTGCCGGTTGCCGTCACATCGGTTGTCGTTACACTGCCTGCTCCGGTATCAATATCTCCATCTTCGGTATAAAGATCGCCACCCAACATCCAAATATCGCCACCGAAGGTATCTATCATGCCACCTTCGGTATCTATCATGCCACCTTCGGTAGTAAGGCCAAAACCAGTTGTTGACAATTCACCTGTCGGGGCCTGCACTGCACCACCTCCTGCATCTTCCACAAGATCCCCGGCAAGGATCGGACTGCACCACAGCAATGCCGCGACAATAACCAACACCTTCATCCACAACGAGACACCTTTTACGTTCTTCATAGTACCCTCCTTTTCACCTTATTGTTTTTTATGACTATTTTTCCATGAAGTATGGCGGACGTGGAAAAACTGATATTTCAGGAATAGAGTGAGGGCCCCATATCTGATGAAAAAGAAACAGGGTGTTTCCGACCGGATCATACCCCAATCTCTTTAAAGACATGCACATTAAATGAAAATTGATTCACAATAAAAAATGTAAACAGGAAGAGCGAACTATATTTATTACAATATGTTGTGTCAAGAATATTCTCGAGATTTTTGTTGAATTTTCATCGCTTACCCCCCGCCTTTAGTGAAGAATGCAACCGTTCTTCAGTTCAATCATCTTCGCGAGGCAAAGAGAATTTTGTTAAAAATTTCTTTATCGCCGTGCCGTTTCATGATAGACGGATGCGTGATGTCAGGTTTTGATAAACGGTACGAACGTATTGAATCTTCAACGGATTCAGCGTGCCGTTTTAGGATGTACTTTGAAACAGACGTAATATCTAACACTTATCTTAAAAGGGGGTAGTACATGGTTCTTCTAAATCCAAAGAAACACAGTCGAGAATATCCCGATGAGCGATCACGGGACATTATGCTGAAAACCATCGATTTTTTTGAAACGAAGGGAAAGGTCAAGCTTAAGGAAGACGACCACGCGCGGGTATGGTATCGGGACTTCCTCGATTTCATAAAGAAAGAAAAGATATTTGCACAGCTTCTGACACCGATGAAATACGGGCTTGACGAGAATTACCGCTGGGACACGTGGCGGAACTGCGAATTTAATGAACTTCTCGGTTTTTACGGGCTCCATTACTGGTATACCTGGCAGGTATCCATCCTCGGTCTGGGTCCCATCTGGATGAGCGACAATGAAGAGGCCAAGAAAAAGGCGGCACAGCTTCTCAACGAGGGCGCCATCTTTGCCTTCGGACTCTCGGAGCGGGATCACGGCGCGGATATCTATTCCACCGAGATGACCCTCACGCCGCAGGCCGACGGGACCTATCTGGCAAACGGCGAGAAATACTACATCGGAAACGGGAACGAGGCAGAGATGGTGTCCACCTTCGGGAAAATGGCCGACACGGGCGACTATGTATTTTTTGTCTCAAACTTCCACCACAAACAGTACGAACTTATCAAAAATATCGTGAACGTCCAGTCCTATGTGGCCGATTTTAAGCTGAATGACTATCCTGTCACCGAGGCTGATATCCTCAAGAAGGGTCCGCAGGCCTGGGATGACATGTTAAATACGGTCAATGTAGGAAAATACAACCTCGGATGGGCCTCGATCGGTATCTGCACCCATTCCTTTTACGAGGCCCTTAACCATGCCTCGCACCGAAAACTCTACGGGATGTATGTCACCGATATGCCCCATGTGAAGCAGATGTTTACCGACGCTTACGTGAGGCTGGTAGGGATGAAACTCTTCGGCCTCAGATGCTCCGATTATATCCGCACCGCATCTGCCGAAGACCGACGCTATCTCCTCTACGATCCCACCATGAAGATGAAGGTCACGACGCAGGGGGAGGAAGTAATCAA
>JAFGBH010000087.1 GCA_016933215.1 Deltaproteobacteria bacterium
AGGTAAAAGAGCGCGAAGATACCATTATCGGAGCGGTATGGGCAATCGGTATGGCCTTGGGAATCCTCTTTATATTCAAGACACCGGGGTACAACGAGGATCTGATGAGCTATCTCTTTGGCAATATCCTTATGGTCTCCGCCGATGATCTCTGGCTTATCGCCGGCCTCGACATACTGATTGTCATCGTGGGCCTGCTCTTCTACAACCGTTTTCTTGCCGTCTGTTTCGACGAGGAATTTGCCAGGCTGAGGGGCATCAATGTTGAATTTTATTACCTCCTGCTCTTATGCCTTACCGCCCTTACGGTGGTGCTCCTTGTAACCGTGGTGGGTATCGTGATGGTTATCGCTCTTTTGACGCTCCCCGTCGCGGTGGCAGGATTTTTTTCAAAAAGGCTCTGGCAGTTGATGGCACTTTCGGTACTCTTCGCAGCCATTTTTACCACCGGCGGTCTCACGCTCAGCTACGGACCCAATCTCCCCGCGGGGGCCACAACGATCGTCCTCGCCGGCGTCGTATATCTTATCGCTATGCTCGTCTCTGGTTTCTTCAGGATTTTACGATCGCGGTAACAGCGGTTTTGAAAAAACGCGGCAGGTATTACTTCAGCGTCCAGGTGGTACCATCAGGCGTGTCATGGACGAGGACCCCCATATCGAAGAGTCTCTCCCTCAGAAGATCCGATTCTTCCCACCTTCCAGATCTTCTCGCCTCCTCTCTTTGACTGAGCAGGTTGCGAGCCCCTTCGTCTAATTTCTCTTCTTCGAAATCGATAACTCCAATAACGGCGTTTATCTTTCTCATTACGCCGATAATCCTGTCTCTCTCGTCTTCGGAAAGCCGTTTTTCGGTCACAAGCGGATTTACCGCTTTCACAAATTCAAATACAGCGGCAAGGGCACCGGATACATTGAGGTCATCATCCATGGCCGCAGAAAATCCATTTTTGACGTCATAGATTAACTGATCTACATCATCGCATCCCTCTCCGGGAGAAGCGTGAATCAGTCTCTGTATAAAATTATTGAGTCTCCGTATGGTATTACCCGCCGTGTCGAGGGCAGCAAACGAGAAATTCAGGGGCTTTCGGTAATGGGAACTGAGGAGAAAATACCGTATCTCTTTCCCCGTATATCCCCTCTTTTCAAGATCTTCCATGGTAAAGGTATTTTCGAGAGAACGGGACATCTTTTTCCCCTCACGCATCACAAGCTCCGCATTGAGCCAGAAATTCGCCATCTTCTCGCCGGTAGCAGCCTTTCCGATTGCCATGACATTTTCGCAATGGGGAAAGACAATATCGGACCCGCTTATATAGATGTCAAAAGTGTCTGCCAGATAGGCGAGCGAAATCGCGGCGCACTCAAGGTGCCAGCTCGGCCTTACATTTCCCCACCTGGTCTTGTAATAGATCCCCTTCTTCAGCTCAGCCAGGTTCGATCTCTTGAGGAGGGTGAAGTCCACAGGATTATCCTTTTCATAATCATCCTGATCAACGGTATGTGAGTGTTGTACCTTTGTAAGGTCTATATTTGACAAAACCCCGTAATCATCGAGCCTCGATATGTCGAAATATACGGATTTTAATTTTTCATAGGCGTAACCACGATCCACGAGCTTCTCCACAAGCCTGATCATTTCATCGACGTTTTCGCTCGCTTTCGGATAATTGCCCTCATGCCTGATAGTGAGTTTGTCCAGATCTTCATAGAAAACCTTTGTGTATCTCTCGGAAAACTCCTTCACATCCATTCCTGCCAGTTCGGCACCCTTTATAGAACGGTCTGCCATATCAATAATATTGGTAACGTGTTTTACCTCATATCCCTTGAAATTCAGATACTTTACAACCATATCTGAAAGGATGACGCGCCGGTAGGTGCCAATGTGGGGCACCTCGTGGACAGTGGGCCCGCAGGAATGAATCAGTATCTTTTCCGAATGTATGGGTTTGAAGAATTCTTTCGTATTCGTGAGTGTATTGTAGAGTCTGACAGTCGTTTCCTTTTTGCCGGCATAGAGCTCCGTGCTGAGATACCTCTCACCGCCGTCGGGGAAAATTACCACGATTATCCCCCCGGTCATTTCCCTCGCCTTTTGCAGGGCCACATGCATGGCTGCCCCCGAACTCATCCCGGCCATTATTCCCTCCTCGCGGGCGAGCCGTCGTGCCATTTCGAAGGCATCTTCATCCAGGATGTTCACCGTTTCATCGAGTTGCGTTGTATCAAAAATACCGGGGCGATAGGATTCCTTCATATTCTTGAGGCCCTGTATCTTGTGACGCAGATAGGGCTCAACCCCTACGATCCTTATATTCTCATTGTATTCCTTGAGTCTCTTCGATATTCCCATGGCGGTACCGGTGGTACCGAGCGACGCCACCACCATGGTTACCTTATTGCCGGTCTGCTGCCAGATTTCCTCGGCCGTCCCATGGTAATGGGCAAGGATATTATCTTCGTTGTTATGCTGATCGGGAACATAATATTTATCGGGTTGTTCCCTCAGCATCTCATAGACCAGCTCGATTGCCCCATCGGTACCGAGATGTGCGGGAGTCAGGACCAATTCGGCGCCGAGAGCCCTTAAAATCTTTTTCCTCTCTTCGCTTACCGACTCTGAAAGTACAAGGGTAATGTTGAAACCCATCGCAGCCGCCACGAGAGCCAAACCGATACCCGTATTACCGCTTGTTGCCTCCAGAATTATCTTTTCTCTGGTAAGCTCACCCCGCTCCAATGCCTTCTCTATCATGAAAAGAGCTGCCCGGTCCTTTATGGATCCCCCCGGATTGCTGCTCTCCAGCTTCGCAAAGATTCTCACATTCCCGTTGGGATTCAGTTTGGCTATCTCGACGAGGGGAGTATTCCCAATCATATCGAGAATATTGTCATATCTTTGTGTCATCGCGGCCTTTGTGAACTGAATAGCGAGCTAACTCCGCTCCTTACAATGGAGGTAGCGAGCAAATAAAAAACAACTTTTTCCTTAACAGTCGGAGATACCTCGCAACAAGTTGCGGGGAGCTTCATAAAAAAAGGGTCAGAAATCCGACCCTTTCGCTTTATGATCGCGTCACTTTACGTACATCCCGATCTCAGCTGTCAAACTTGGGTATGGGTACTTTGATGAAGGGGACCCCTTCATCGCGAAGCGTCTCTTCTTCGCTTTTCGTTGTGGTGCCTTTTATATTTCTTCTGTCCTCCTCACCCCTGTGAATCTTCAGGGCAACGTCGGCAAACCCGTCACCTACATCTTCAAATGTTTTATCAACATATTCATAAAACATTCTCGCCGCTTTTTCCGGACTCATTTTATCGGATTGTTCTGATTGGGACCGCTTTGTATCCTTTCCCATAATCGCGATAGACGAGGGAACCATTGTAATATTAGAACTCCCGCATACAGGACACACAATGATCTTCTTTTTTTTCTGCTCTTCAAAGGCTGTTCTGTCGTTGAACCACCCTTCGAATTTATGATCCTTTTCACATTTTAAATCGTAGATTATCACTACCCCTGATGCTCCCTTAATTTCTTAATTTTGCCAACATATATCACTAAAATAAAGATAAGACAACTCGATGTCAAATCAACAGATTAATTTCTATCATTCATTTTTCTATGGACTTTTCGGGGCAAATTATATAGTGAAGACCCTGTGTCGGGATGTGGCCCAGCCTGGTAGGGCACTGCGTTCGGGACGCAGGAGTCGCGCGTTCAAATCGCGCCATCCCGACCATTTTTAT
>JAFGBH010000019.1 GCA_016933215.1 Deltaproteobacteria bacterium
ATAAAAAAAGAGGGTGTGGCCGTCAAGAATCTCGTTAAGATATTCGATGCGGCCCTCGCGATCAGCAACAGGAAGGGATTTACGGCCATGAGCCTTCGCGAGTTGAGTGCCGAGGCGGGCCTCAGCATGGGGGCCCTCTATGCCTATTTTTCCAGTAAAGACGAACTCCTGGATATGATGCAGACCCAGGGACGGACCGTCATTATGAAGGTGCTTAACGATCAGATTGAAGGAATCGAGGATCAAAGTCTGAAACTGAGAAGGGCGATTGAGGCCCATCTCTATCTCAGCGAGGTCATGCAGCAATGGTTTTATTTTGCCTATATGGAGACCAAAAACCTCAAAAAAGAGGAACAGAAGAAGGCCATCGAGGCGGAGCTTTTTACGGAAAAGGTCTTTTCCGACATCATTGACAAGGGTATTTCAGCGGGCCTTTTTGCACCCGTTGACAGGGAACTTACGGCGGCCGTCATAAAGGCCATGCTGCAGGACTGGTATCTTAAAAGGTGGAAGTACAGGGGAAGAAAGGTGACGGTGGAGGACTATGGACAGTACCTCGTGGATTTTGTTGAATCCTATCTTCTTCCTGCTGAAGACAGGGCAACATGAGGCGGCCCGCCCCGGTACTGCAGGGGCGGGATCAAGGCGCCCGTAAATGGGGCACGCTACGTATCAGAGGCAACACGCTCCTGAAAATAATGCGGAGGAGAATGATGGATGTAACTGACAGGCCCGTAAAGGTGCGGGAAGGTGAAGAACTTGACGTAAAAAAAGTCGGTGAGTTTTTGAAGGACAGCATTTCAGGGTTAGAGGGGGACCTGATCGTCGAACAGTTCCCAAGCGGATTTTCCAATCTGACCTATATGATTAAAGTGGGGAAAAAGGAGCTTGTGCTCAGGAGGCCTCCCTTCGGAAGAAAGGCAAAAACGGCCCATGACATGGGACGTGAATACAAGATCTTGAGTGCCTTGAATCCCGTTTTTCACTATTGTCCAAAGCCCCTTGTCTACACGGAAGATGAATCAGTGCTGGGGTGTCCCTTTTATGTAATGGAGCGTATACAAGGGATAATAGTGAGAAGGGACCTTCCAAAGGGGCTTACGTTCAGTCCGGAAGAGGCAGGGAAGCTCTGCGAGAACCTCCTGGATGTTCAGTATGAGCTCCACTCCGTGGACTACAAAAAGATCGGCCTGGAGGATTTTGGAAAACCCCAAGGGTATGTTAAACGACAGGTTGAGGGTTGGAGCAGGCGCTATATACAGGCCCGTACGCCAGACGCCCCTGATTATGAGAAGGTCATGGAGTGGCTTCATGAGAAGATGCCGGGGGAGATAGACAAGGTTTCTATCATTCACAACGATTACAAGCTTGATAATGTGGTGCTTTCTCCGGAAAACCCGATGGAAATCACCGGTGTACTGGACTGGGAGATGTCAACCCTGGGCGATCCCCTCATGGATCTTGGTTCCTCAATTGCCTACTGGGTTGAAGAACACGATACGCCGAACCTCCTGGCGATCCGTATGATGCCCACAAATATGCCCGGCGCACTCACGAGGAAGGAACTCATTGACCGCTATGCTGAAAAGTCGGGTATTTCCATAGAAAACTTTGATTTCTATTTATGCTTCGGACTCTTCAGGCTTGCCGTCATTGCCCAGCAGATCTACTATCGCTTCTATCACGGTCAGACGAAGGACAAACGCTTCCAGATGCTTATCTTTGCCGTACAGATACTCGAAGAGACGGCACTGAAGCTGATGGAGGAATCGAATCTATAAGTATGTGAGAAAGGTAGTTACGAAAACCGGGAGAAAAAAGGAGGGTACCTGTATGTATGAGCTAAAGTTTGATCCCGCTATTTGCGAGAAATGCAAGTCCTGCGACTGCATCATGAAGTGTCAGTATATCGACATGGACCTCGAGAAGGCGAAGGAAGAACACCGGAAGCTGGTGCGTGGGGAAGATTCGGAGATTCTGACACAATGTGTCACCTGCTATGCCTGCGAGGAATACTGTCCCTACCACAATCACCCCTTCTATCTGATCGTCGAGCGCCAGGAAGAAAAAGGGATACATCCCGTCCCCAAGCCGATAGAAAAATCACAGGTCGTCATGATGGCCCCCAAAGGAAGGATAGGGGAAAAAGCGGCGGCAGAACCGGTCATTAATCTCTGTTACTTTCCCATGCTGAAAGGGTCCATCAGTGGAAAACTCTATGAAGGCACGTCACTTATCCTTGGAAGTGACATCTTCTGCAACCTCATGTTTCTCCACTTCGCGCGGAACTCGGTTATAAAGGAAAGGCTCCCCGCGATGATGGATAATATCATGAAATACCACCTAAATCCGGGAGGAGCGAAAGAATTCATCTGCTACCATGATGAGTGCTACGGGACCTACACATCGTGGGCACCCGCCTTTGGGATGGAGGTGCCGTTTAAGCCGATCCATCTTTTCGATTTTCTTTACAATCGACTGAAGGAACTGAAATCGGACATCAAACCGCTCAATATCAAGGTCGCCTATCAGCGGCCCTGTTCAAGCCGTCTCTGCCCTGAGATGGATCATTTTGTTGATGATATCTTTGAGCTTATCGGGGTGGAGCGTCCTGAGAGAGAATACGATCGTGAAAATGCACTCTGCTGCGGAGGCGTACTCGAAGCGCAGCAGCGTTTCGATCTCACCGAAGAGAATCAGACGAAAAATATCGAAGATATGAAGGCCACGGGCGCAACGCACTGTGTCTTCAACTGTCCCTTCTGTTTCTTTACCCTGATGGGGAAGGTGAGCGAAAAGGGAATGACACCGATATTAATGTCCGATCTGTGCCGGATGGCACTGGGCGAGTAGGAGGGGTGTTCTATGGATACAATATATAAAAAGATAGCGGATATTGTCGGGAGCAACTATGTTTCCAATGCGGCGGAGGAGCTCTATATCTATTCACGCGATCAGGGTGTGCAGCCGGCGCGTCTCCCCGATTACGTGGTAATGCCCAACTCGACGGAAGAGGTGCAAAAGATCGTTGCCCTTGCCAATAAGGAAAAAATACCGATCGTGCCGATGGGGGGTGCTCTCGTGCTTTCGGGACTTACCATACCGCAGCGAGGCGGTATCGTCCTCGACATGAAGCGGATGAATCGTATCCTTGAAGTCAATGAGAAGAGTCACTATGCCGTCGTGGAGGCGGGAACCTCCCAGGGGATGCTTCAGGCCTATCTGAAGAAGCATCATCCGAAACTCAAGCATTCCGTGCCCGACGCGCCCCCCGTGGCGACAATAGGAGGGAATATTGCCATACACGGTTCGGGACACCTTTCCCAGAGCGAGGGAGGATTTCACACCGAAATGGTCACCGGTCTGGAGGTGGTCCTTGCCTCGGGCGAGGCGGTCAAACTCGGATCCTGCTCGACGGTGCCGAAGTGGTTTTCGCGGGCGCCGATTCCCGACCTTGCCGGTCTCTTTATGGGGTGGAACGGAACAACGGGGGTGATCACCAAAATCGGTCTCAAGCTCTTCCCGAGTCCCAAACTGAAAGACGTCATGATGTTCATGACGGAAGATGTGGACTCCATCACCGATATCCTCTTCAGGATCATCGATACGGAGATGGCCGAAGATATCGCCTTTTTTGTGTCACCAAAACCGGCGTATTTCGAAGGATACCAGCTCATCATGATCTCTGTGGTCGCCAATTCAGAGAAGGAGATGAAGCTGCGGCTGGAGCTTATCCGCGAATCCGTCAGAGAGTATATCGACAGCAAAGAAGCCGGTTTTCTTCCTCTTCCGCCGTATATGAAGGTGAAACTGGTCGGTGCCCCCCAGAAAAACTTAAGCGAGTTTGCCGATGTGATGAAGGGAGGGGGATTTGAATACGTGGGGGCCATCATGCCTGTTGAGTCCATTCCCGAAGCCTACCGGGCGGGGCTGGAGATTACCTCGAAACACGACATTACCTATTCCATGGGTGCGAGGATCGTCGGAAGGGGAAGCTGCGTGATGTTCTATTACGCGTATCCCTTCAACCGTGCCGACAGTAAAAATATTGAAACCGTTGCGAAGGCGCTGGAAGAGACAAACGAGAAGGCGCTTGAGATAGGGGGAATTCCCTGGAAAACGGAGATTTCCGGACAGCAGCTCATCCTGGAGAGAATGGAGCCGGGAACCTACAAGATGATGACGGAGATACGGAAGCTCCTTGATCCCAATGGAATAATGAATCCCGGAAACTGGGAGGTGCAGTCATGAAACAAGAATATGCCGATATAATACACCGATGCTTTCGGTGCGGATGGTGCAAGCTTCCCACGAATTATCAGGATTTCAACTGCCCCGCCTATCTGAAATACCGCTTCGAGACCTTCTCGTCCGGCGGCAGGATGTGGCTTTTACGGGCATGGTTAAACGGTGATATCACAACGAGCGAACGCCTCCAGCAGATTTTCTTTTCCTGCGTGACCTGTAAAAACTGCGTCGAGGCCTGTGCACTTCCCCATATCAAAGATAAACTGGTTGATATCTTTATCGCCGCCAGAGAGGACCTGGTCGAGAAGAGCGCCGTTCCTCCTCCCGTAAGGGATTACCTGAAGGCGATGAGCATAAGCGGAAACCCCTATAAAAAACCGCAGGCGGAACGGGGGACATGGGCCGAAGGACTCGATATCCCGAAGTACACCGATCAGGAATATCTCTTCTTCGTGGGGGATGTAGGCTCTTACGATGAGGTGGGCATGAAAATGGCCCGTTCCGTTGCGACGCTTCTTTCCGATACGGGGGTCTCTTTCGGGATTCTTGGAGAAGATGAGACGAGTGACGGAAACGATGTCAAGGCACTCGGTGAGGCCGGTCTTTATGAACATCTCGCAAAGCAGAATATTGGTATCCTGAATGAGCGCGGGGTGAAAAAAATCATCACCCTCTCGCCCCACGGCTATAACGCCATCAAAAATGAGTACCCGGAGGCCGGGGGTAATTTTGAGGTCTATCATTACACCCAGGTGCTCGGGCTTATGATGAACGATACAATGCCCAAGGGGACACTTAACGCGAAGGTGACCTTTCATGATCCCTGTTATCTGGGGCGTTGGAACGATGAATACTGGGCGCCCCGGTTTGCCCTCGGTTCCATTCCGGGAATCGAACTTGCGGAGATGGACAGGAATATGAAAAACGCGCTCTGCTGCGGAGGCGGAGGCGGCAATTTCTTCACCGACATCCTCGGCACCGGCAAAGACAGTGCCGCCCAGGTGCGGGTCAGCGAGGCCGTTGAAACAGGGGCCGAAATACTCGCCGTGGCGTGTCCTCTCTGTTACAAGATGCTGGATGATGCCGTCAAGGCGGAAGACCTCGGGGAGAAGATACGGGTCATGGACGTTGCGGAAATAGTGAATGAATCGAGAAAGTAGCAAAGAAGCGGGCAGGTAAAACGAGGAGGATTGAATGAAGATAGAGGATGTAAAAAAGGTGGTTATTCTCGGTGCCGGAACCATGGGGCAGCAGATAGGATTCCAGAGCGCGCTTCACGGTTATGACGTGATGCTTTACGACAGCGACGAAAGTGTTTTCGAGAAGGCCCTCATGCGGATAAAAAAGATTGCCTCGGGAATGGTGAAAAGGGGGAAGATAACCGGGGAAGAGGCGGAAGGCGCCTTTTCCAGGATAACAACCACCTCCGATCCGGAGGAGGCGGCCCGTGAGGCCGATTTTGTGAGTGAATCGGTGCCCGAGGACCCTCGGCTGAAAGGGAAGGTCTTTGCCCAGTTCAACGAAATCTGTCCTTCGCGCACGATCTTTACGACAAATACCTCGACACTGGTACCGTCCATGTTTGCTGAAGAGACGGGCCGCCCCGAAAAGTTTGCCGCCTTTCACTTTCACGATATCAGGACCAACAATGTCGTCGATATCATGCCCCATCCGGGGACATCGCAGGAGACAGCAGCGCTGATCGAAGCCTTTGCGAAGAGTATCGGTCAGGTTGCCATCGTCCTTCACAAGGAGCAGAACGGCTATGTATTCAACACCATGCTTTCGAGCTGGTTTTCCGCCGCCCTGACGCTGGCGGCGAATGATGTCGCTTCCGTCGAGGATATCGACCGCTCCTGGATGGGCATTATGAACATGTCTATCGGTCCCTTCG
Organism: Deltaproteobacteria bacterium; assembly: GCA_016933215.1. Classification (GTDB taxonomy): domain Bacteria; phylum Desulfobacterota; class Syntrophia; order Syntrophales; family UBA2210; genus JAFGBH01. The sequence goes on from JAFGBH010000019.1 coordinate 6,143, forward strand.
GCATCATGGACCAGATAGGCCTCAGCACCGTATGGATTATTACCGAGTACTGGGCAAACGAAACCGATGACCCTCAGGGAAGGAAAAACGCCGGTTTTGTTAAAGCGTATGTTGATAAGGGACTTCTCGGAGCAAAGGCAGGGAAAGGCTTTTACGAATACCCTGATGCCGCCTACCGTCGTCCCGATTTTTTAAAGGCACAGTGATAGAGCCTTGTTTGTGAAATACACGGTACGGTTTTTGATATGATGGAATCATACAGTCCAAATCGATTGAAGAAGTTTTTTTCTCCGCGCCACATCGCCGTTCTGGGTGCAACGGCGAATAACCAGTGGTTCGGAAATATCCTGGCAAATGCCTTTGAGACGGGATTCGACGGGCGATTTTATCCGGTCAATCCCAGGGCCGATGAAATACACGGTTTAACAACGTACAAAAGTATTTCCGAGCTGCCCGACGATACCGTTGATCTTGCGATAGTCATCGTCAAGAGTTCCATCGTGATGGATACTGTCGGCGAGCTCGTGGAGAAGGGAATCAAAAATGTCCTTCTCGTCTCATCGGGTTTTGCGGAGACGGGGAAAGAGGGGAAAGGCCAGCAGGATACCCTCAGGCAGTACTGCAAGGATAAGGGTGTCGTCCTTATGGGTCCCAACTGCCTCGGGTTTATGAATGCACCCGAAAAGGTAAGCGTATTCAGCGGAAGGGCCGTGGAAGGAACCTTGATTCCCGGTGGTGTCGCTGTCATAGGGCAGAGTGGTGCAACCTCCGAGGTGATCACCACCAAGATACTGAAAAAATCTCTCGGCATTTCCCTCTATATAACGACGGGTAATGAAGCGATAGTTACGGCTGAAGACTGCCTCGAATACCTTGTTCATGATGAAAATACATCGGTCATCACCGGCTTTATCGAGGAGTTCAGAAACATAGAAAAGATGAAGCTCGTTGCCCGTGAAGCTGCACGAAGGAAAATCCCCATCATAATTCTTAAGATCGGGAGCTCCGATAAGGGAAAAAAGGCAGCCGTTTCGCATACCGGCGCCCTTGCCGGAAATGATGCTGTCCTGGATGGCTTTTTCAAACAGGTCGGAATTATACGGGTCGAGACGATAGAGGAACTTGCCGAGACGGCCGCCGTCTTTTCCCGGTGGAGGCTTCCTGAAGGAAAGGGTCTCGGAATATGCACCTTCTCGGGGGGAATGTGCGGACTTTACGCCGATCTTTGCGAAAAATATGGTATCGAGCTGCCCCAGCTCGACGAAAAAACGTTAGCAACCCTGAAAGCCCTTCTTCCCGATTTTGCCCAGCCCGACAATCCCCTCGATGTAACGGGGTCGGGATTTTTGCATGGTATGAACGAGATTGTGCGGGCCCTGGTGGAGGATGAACATCTCGATGCGATTGTCACCGTCTGTATCCCCCCGCAGGGCGAGGGAGATTTCTTTTCTCCCATAATCAATGAATCTTTTTTGCCCCTTCTGACAACAACGACTAAGCCGATTGTGCCCATTACCTTCAGAGAGATGAATGATTACGCGAGAGATGATTTTAAAGATAAAGGCTTTTACTATATAGAGAATCCCGACCTGGGCCTGAAGGCCCTCGCGCACCTGATCAATTATGCGGAATATCTGAGAAGATTGGACGGATAGGTGGAAATGCGAATCTGATCCGACACCGGACATTGCAGGAGGTGGGTTGTGGGGAAATATAAGATAGAAGTCATCTCTGAGAGCTGCACCGGCTGCATGCTCTGCCAGCTTGCCTGTTCGGAACTCTATACAGGAACATTCAGTCTCGAAAAGGCGAGAATCAAGGTGCTGATCTCGGAAAAAGAGTGTACCATTTCCTTCAGCGATGAATGCAACAATTGCGGAGTATGTGCCGATTACTGCCTCTATGGTGCTTTGATAAAGATGCCCGGGGAGGTGGAAAAATGAGTAGCGGATTTGCCGGCACGATACTGCGAGTCGATTTGACAAACTCCCGTATTGAAAGATTGCCCCTCGATATGTCTCTCGCGGAAAAGTTTGGGGGAGGCCTCGGTCTCTCTATCAGGCTTGCCTATGAGAGAATAAAACCGGGGGCCGATGCCCTTTCTCCCGAAAACCCCGTCGTTTTTGGTGCCGGTCCGCTTGTGGGTACGAGTCTCCCCGCCACGTCGAGGATCTATACCGTTACCAAACTTCCCGCCGGCGGCGCAATCGGATGGTGCGGCGGAGGCGGCATGTCCTTCGGGTGCCTCTTCAAACACGCCGGTTTTGATCATCTCATCATCGAAGGGCGCGCGGAGCAGCCCGTCTTTCTGAAAATCGTTGACGATGCCGTCGAGATATGTGATGCCCGGTCACTGTGGGGGAAGGGGATCGACGATACCAGCGAGGAACTCTGGAAGAAATTCGGGCGGCCCGGCGGTATCGTTGCAATCGGACCGTCCGGTGAAAATCGCTGTTCCTTTGCGATGGCCTTTGTCGATCGTTTTTCCACCCTGGGAAGAGGCGGATTCGGTGCCGTGATGGGATCGAAAAATCTGAAGGCGGTTTTTGTACAGGGTACGAGAGGGATAACCGTTGCGGACAGGAAACACTACAGGACCGTAAGCAAAAAACTGTTTTCTACGATCCGCGAGTATCCCTATCTGAAAGAGTGGCAGGACCTCGGGCTCATAAAATCCCTTCCGGCCATACCTCACGAGACTTACCGGGATATCAGAAAGCGTCGGATTGCCTGCGCTTCCTGCCCCATCGGCGACAAGGATATAATCGAGATTTCTGATGGCGAGCTTGCGGGATTTACCACCTGTTCGAGTTCGGCCGTGAATCTGCTCACGCCGCTCATGTACGGTTTTCCGGACTACCGTGAGGCGATAAAGTTGACGGCGATGCTCGATGATCTCGGCATGGACATGTTCGAATTCTTCGGTGTGATGGAATTTCTCAAAAACCTCGTGGAAAAGGGAATTCTAGATGAAGATGCGATCGATGCACCGGTCGATATAAAGTCACTTAGTTCCATGGAGGCCTGGGCCAGGATTATCTCACGACGTGAGGGATTGGGTAATATTCTGGCAGGAGGGCTCCCGGCAATGATGGAGGAATTCGGTGCCGAATCTGAACAGTATGCCCCTTCCGTGGTACGCGGAATGCTTCCCTATGTGAGCCCGAAAGGGCCGCTTCCCTGGAACCTTTTCGGTACCATGGAACTCGGTCAACTTCTGGATCCGAGGGGCCCGCATGTGGGGGCCGGGGGTTCACCCACCTATTTTGCCAGAAGGCCCCTCGAGGTATTCCCCCGCCATTTGATCCGTATGGGTGTTCCCGAGGAGGCAATAGTGCGAATTCTTCCGAAGCAGGGTAACGGAGAAAAGGGAGAGGCCCTGAAAGTGGGGAGGCTTCTCAGATATTCCCACGCATGGTTTACCATTCTGGGTTCTCTTGGGGTATGTGCCAGGGCCCAGGTTAACCGGTTTTATAATGCCGAGCTCTGCGCCGAGCTTTACCAGACCGTCACGGGAATAGAAACAAGTCTTGATGACCTGCGGAGACGGGCGGATCGGGCCTGGACACTTCTCAAAATGGCCAATATCCGTGAGGGGTTTTCGAAAGAAGACGATACCCCACCCGACAAGTGGTTTCAGGGCCCGGGCTTCCATAATTACATTACCGAGGAGCCTGTCGGCCCAAAAGAGATCATGGCGATGATAGAAGATTATTACGATGAAGAGGGGTGGGATTCCGATACCGGCATACCGGGCAGGGAAAGATTGAAAGCCCTTGATCTTGCCGATCTGGCATAACAAAGTATAGCTGATTTCTATGTGAGAAACCTATGAGGTCTAAAAGGATTGCAGCATTTTTTGATTTTGATAAGACACTCATCGAAGTGGAAAGCGGCAGAATGGCTATGAAGTGGATGTGGGACCGGCGTATGATACTGCCCGGTTATATGCTGAAAGTACTGGCCGCCAGAATTCTCAATAAGCTGAATCTGCTCTCCGAAGAGCGATTGATCGAGATAATGCTGACCTTTTACAGGGGTAGAAATCTGGACAATTTCCGTCAGGGTTCGGAACAGTTTTATCAGGACTATTTGAAACCCAGTCTGGCGCCGGCAATCATTCAGCGCGCTGATTTTCACAAACAAGAGGGGCATTTTCTGGTTCTTGTGTCGGCATCGATCAGGTATTTGCTGGAGCCGGTGGTGGCCGATCTCGGATTTGATCTTCTCTTATGTACCGATCTTGAAGAAGGGGAGGACGGCTTTTTGACGGGGAGATCGAAGGGTCCCGTCTGTATTGAGGAAAATAAAAGAATCATTACCCTGAAGATCGCCGGTGAGTATGGTCTCGATCTTGAAAACTCTTATGCCTACGGTGACAGCAAATCAGATCTTCCGCTTCTCGATCTCGTCGGTCATCCCCACGTGGTTGAGCCCTCAAATGCTCTTGCGAAGGTTGCCGCAACGAGAGGCTGGACCGTCTTGACGCACCGATAGAAATATCAATTTGATATAAAAAAGGAGGCTACTATGGAAAAATCCGTACTCTTTGATGTAACAGACGGAATTGCACTCATTACCCTGAACCGTCCTGACCGACACAATGCAATCTGTCAAGACCTGCTCATAAATCTCTATAACTATATAGACGAGGTGGTCGGGAACGATGAAATCAGGGTCGCGGTCATTACGGGAAAGGGCAAGTCATTCTGTTCGGGCATCGATCTTGGCGTGATCGGCACGGATAATCTTTTAAATCCCCGGGGTGATGGAAAGGATTTGCCGGACGTTATGAGACCCTGCAAAAAACCGATCATCGGGGCAATAAACGGTAATGCAATTACCGGCGGGTTTGAACTCGCGCTGAACTGTGATTTTCTCATCGCCTCGGAAAACGCACGGTTTATCGATTCCCATTCAAAAATAGGGATTCATCCGGGCTGGGGGATGACGCAACTCCTGCAACAGGCCGTCGGCCAGAGAATGGCGAAGCAGATCTCTTTCACGTGCAAACCCATTTCTGCCCGGGATGCGCTTCGCTGCGGGCTTGTCAATGAGGTGGTAACTCCCGAAGAATTGATACCCCGGACGATGCAGATTGCCAGAGACATCTGTGCCGTAAATCAGGACATCATGTCGACAATGAAGGGATTGATAGAGAAAAGGAACAAAGTTTCCTTTGATGAAGCATTTCAGGCCGAGACGGACAGTTTTCAGGAATTCCTCAGGAAAGTGGGCGTGTTTTAAGATACAGCAAAAAAACCGCTAAAGATTACAATTTGTTGTGAGCCAGTCTGCTATGGTTTTGGCCGCATTAAGCCAGCCAGTCTCCAACATCATATCGTGGGCCATGTCGGGGAAGATGTGCGGTTTTGTATTATAAGCGAGAGCCGTTGATTCTATTTCTTTTACATGAAAAATGGTATCCTTTCCCGCGCCGAGAACCATGACGGGTGTGGAGATACTATCCGGTTTCGGCAAACTGAAGGCGAGCATGTCAAGAAAGGCCAGGAATGACTCGTCCTGCATCTGGCTGCTGTAGATTCTCAGAGTTTCTTCCGACATGTCGGGGGAGAAAAAATGCTCCCTCACCAACTCCGGTGTGGCGACAACGGGGTAGAGGCTAAGTGTAAGGATCGCCTTTAAAAATACGCCGAAATGTCCCGTCATAATTCGGAGAAAGGTCATGATAATCCCTCTGGGAGGAACAGAGGCCAGAAGAACTGCGGCGGGCGCTTCATGGGTTTCCAGATATTTTTGAGTCACCAGTCCTCCCATCGAATGTCCGATGACTACCGGTTTCTTTGGAAGACTTGCCGCGGCAGTTGCCACATCTTCCACATAGTCGGATATTCTGGCGAAACGGAGTGAACCTTTGATATCGCTCCTTCCATGTCCTCGGAGGCTTACAGCATATACATCGAATCCCTGGGATGCAAAATAGTCAAGGAAATATTCGTCCCAGCACCACGCACCGTGCCATGCGCCGTGAACGAAAAGGAGCGGCGTTTCATGAATCTTTGCCGAAGGATATTTCTCGATTATTTCAAGGGCCATAGTGAACCTCCTCCTGCTTCCTATATTTGGACCCTGTTATTAGTTCTTCTTGTAACAAGAAAAACTTGAACTGAACAGCGAGTGCATTCCCCGCTTTATGCGGCGGGGTTAGCGAGCGGATAAGAAAGAAATTTCTCCTTAATCCCGACAATCGGGATAAGTGCGTTAACGAATTTATTTTCTGCCAGAAAACACAGAAATTAATTCTAACTTACTAAACAATCGGAGAGTCCCCGCAACTTGTCGGAGTTATAAGGGATTGCGGGGAGTTTCAATCTGATTGTTTGTCGTAGGTTATTTGATAATCAGTAATAAGAGCTAAGAAGAAATTTAATCCCTTATTCGAAGTTAGTCAATAGTCAAGGACTGATCACATTTTGCATCTGATGTTACAATTTATCACACGGCGCCTGGATAGAGATTATTTCTTGGGTTTCTTCAAACGCTTTGCCTGGAATACTTCGAAAAGATATACAATGATTAAGCACAAAAGGGGGACTAAAACTCTTATTTCTACTTCATATACAACGGCATAAAGCCCGAACAGTGCCAGAAAGAGCTCAAAAAGATAGTAGACCCTCATCACTTGTCCTCCACCATGAGATTCGAAAACCGATGCACGATGAACCCTGGAGCCATACCGTGCTGAGCACAGTACTTACTACAATAAATTCTCTTTAGAAAACCCCGCCTCTCGTTTCGAGAAACCGATCCCTACAGACAGATCATTAAAAGATGAGGATACACCTCAATGACTGTTATGAAAAGAGGTATGGTGGCCCTGTTAAGAGACCTCTTGATGGTTACAATAATGCTTCGTTCACAATCTCAGAGATATCCTTAATGGCCAACTCGTTTTCCAGTCCCTCTGCCTTGAGGGCATCCTCTAACATCATCACACAGACAGGACATGCCACAGCAATGATATTTGCACCGGTATCATGAGCTTCTCTGATCCTGAATCTGCTTGGAGTATCCTCCCCACCGCCCAGGATATCAGTGTAAAAGTTACCGCATCCACCACCGCAGCAAAAAGAGTTTTCCTTAGTCCTTTCCATTTCAATCAGCTCGACTCCGGGAATGGCAGCCAAAATTTCCCGTGGTGCATCATATTCATTATTATATCTGCCTAAAAAACAGGGGTCATGATACGTGACTTTTGCCTCGAATCCTCCGGAGAGGTCCAGTTTGTTGCTTTTGATTAAATCACGAAGGAGCTGCGTGTAATGAAATACTTCAAATTCATTTGAGTAACTATTTTTCAACGCATTGTACGAATGGGGTGAAAGCGTGACGATCTTTTTTACTCCGATTTCTTTGAATATCCGAGTATTTTCCTCCTTCAGGAACTCGAACAGGCCCGTTTCACCGAGCATATCTACCTCATTTCCATCGCAAATCTCCCTGCTCCCTAAAATGCCGAAGGAAAGACCGGATTTCTTAAGTACACTTCCCAATGCCCTGGCGGCTTTCTGGCTGGCTGTATCATACGATCCTACGCACCCGACATAATATAGAAATTCATCGCCTTTCTCATAGTGCTTTATTTCTGTATTTTCAGCCCAGTTATCTCTGTTCTCCTTCAGTTCCCGATAAGGATTGCCGTAGTCGTACACATTTTTTAGGAACTGACCAACCATCGGGGGCATGAGCTGTTTATCTACCATCTCCTCCCTTGCTGCTTTCAAGACATTGACGATATCTTCATTGAATTGAAATTTGCATTCCTGGCTGCAATTCCGGCACATAGTGCAGGAATACAGAATCTCGGACAGGTGTTTGCTGGGTTTAATCTCTTCCTTTACCAGAGAGGCATATATCAGCCACATCATTCCACCAGGGGAATAACTCTCTAAACGGAACTTGTTATAGATGGGACAATTAAAACCCACGTAAGAATAATCACTGGTAAATTTGCAATAGCCGCATCTGAAACATCTATGTACCATATCTTGATAGTCTTTAAGTGCCATTTAATCACTCCAATTTCCAGGGTTCATAATAGCGTTTGGATCTAATGCTTTCATTACCCTTTTCATTAGTTTTACTGTGTTGGGATCCATCCTCTGCACCATTAAACTTTGTGCCGGCGCTTCAGCTTTCCATAAAACACCCCCTACGTCTAAGATCATTTTGTTTGTCTCGTCTATTGCCTTCCTTACTTTCTCAACATCCTCTCCATCGGCTCGGTTCAAGCAATATGCGAGACCACACATCATGCTATGCCCACCTGTGAGGAGTTGATACCCAAGGAGGTACGGCTGTCCATATTTGTGAGCAATCTCCACCGACCTGGTAGATGCTTCGGGAACCTTCTCTATCGGCACTATACCTCCCGTATATTCGAAACCACCCCCCTGTTTTGCATCTGCCGCCATTACGCCCAGCGTAACTGGAGGTACTGGTAATCTGGCTGTTCGCATTTTTTCGGCATGTTTTCCTTCTACAAGCGTGATCTTCCCCTCATATTTCCGTAAGAGCTCCTTGTGAAGTTTTATCTTCAGTTTAAATTCCTCTTCATCCTGGGCGGAAACAATTGGTACGTAAAGGATACCCTGTGCCCATGGAGGCCATTCCTGTGATATGACAAACAGATTGTCCATGAGGTTAAGTTGCGTGATGTCAAATATAAAATCTGGCAGCAAATCAACATCACCAGAGGTAAATGTCAGTAAATCTCTAAACTTCGGTTTTGGTAAAAGCTGAAGAGAGATCTTGGTGATAATGCCCGTTGTCCCAAGCCAGCCAATGAATAAGCCCATAAGATCGGGAAGAGGATCTCTGGTAAACCAATAGGGAGAAATTGAAGAAGAGCCGAGTTTGCAAACCTCCCCGGTCGGTAATACTACCTCCATCCCGTTGACCATTTGTGAATTAACCCCGCATGAGACGCTCAGGTGACCATGCCCTTGAATTACGATATTTCCGACAATAGTAGCCATGGGAGGAGCGTCAGGCATTGAATGTTCAAGGTGGGGATAATTTTTTTCAAGGTGAGAGTGGAGTGCACCTTGAGTAACGCCTGCTTCCAATAAGGCATATCTACTCTTCTCATTTACCTCGATAATCCTGTCCATCCTTTTCATATCGAGGACAATCCCACCTTTAATAGGTACGGCTAAACCGCTTAATGTAAGGCCGCCGCCCATCGGAGTAATCGGAATTTTTTCCTTGTTCGCAAACTTGACTATCTGTTGCACTTCTTCCACTGTCTTTGGCGCTACAACATAATCTGCCCTGCGAGGTAGTTGCGCCCCGGAATCTCGAGAATAAAGATATAATTCCTCCTCCTGATTAGAAACAAAATCCTCTCCAACTATATTAGCCAAAGAACTATATATATCCATATTTCCTCCTCAGAATGTAAGTTTGCACGAAACAGAGGACTCCCTGGGAAGACATCGGAAGATGCAAATCTGTCTAATCCTCCCAGTTCCCGGGATTCATAATGCCGTTAGGGTCCAGAAGTTTCTTGACCTTCTTCATCAACTCACGCGTGTTGGGATCCATCTTTTCAACAATTTCTTTTTGCGCCTGAAGGTCTGCTTTCCACGGTATGCCCCCCAGTTCCAACCCTAGTTTATTTGTTTCCTGCATTGCCTTTCTTGCTCTTTCGGCATCCTCTTCATCGGCGCGGTTGAAGGAATAATTATAACCAAACATGACTTCATGGCCAGCGCTCATAACTTGATTGGCACATTGAAACAGCATTCCATTATTATGAGCGATTTCTATGCCTCTCCTCCATGCCTCGGGAACTTTTTCAATGGGCATCATGATTGCACAGTATTGAAACCCGCCACCTTTTCTGAAATCTGCCGCCACAGCAGCAAAGGGAGGTTCCTCAAGGAATCTTTCCTTTGATGACGGTGGAATCTCTCCCAGGAGCGTGACTTTATTTTCACCGTCCCCGCACGTCTGGGGAATCTTATCAAGCACTTTCCTCTTATAGTCCATCTCTTCCTCGGAATCGCCAGATATGATTACCCCGGTGAATTGATATCCCTTCATGTATTCCGGTTTTTCCTGTTCCATCATACCGATATTATCTGCAATTCTGGTCTGTGTGAGTTTGTATACCAACTCTGGAATCAGGTCCGGGTTCTGCGTGACGAATAACACCATATCCCTTTTTTCCGGTCTGGGGTAAAGCCTGAGCGAGGCTTTCGTAACAATGCCCGTCGTGCCGAACCAGCCAATGAATAGCCCGGCTAAATCAGGAAGCGGGCCCTTACCAAACCAGTGCGGGGAGGCGGAACAGGAACCTACCTGGCATATTTCGCCCGTGGGCAATACTATTTCCATGCCGTTAAGCATATTAGAGTTATCACCGCATTGTGACAAAGAACCGTGTCCGCGAATCAGAATATTTCCCACTACGGTAGCGATACTGGGGGCTTCGGGCATTGAATGCTGGAGGTCGGGATGATTTTTCCTTAAATATGACAATAGGGCGCCCTGAGAAACACCTGCCTCAAGTACTACATATCTACTCGATTCATTTACTTCGATTATTCGGTCCATCCTCTTCATGTCTATCACGATTCCACCATGGACAGGTATGACCAGACCATTGAGTGTGAGTCCCCCTCCCATTGGAGTAATGGGAACCTTTTCCCTATTTGCCAGGATGACAATTTGCTGAACCTCCTCCACTGTCTTGGGCACTACTACATAATCTACCCCGCGAGGTTTTGTGGTCCCTCCATCACGTGAATAAAGATAAAGATCTTCTGGTTCATTTGAGACGAAATCTTCACCAACTATATCAACCAAGGCGTTGTATATTGATTTTTCCCTACCCATTTTGTAAGCTCCCACGTCCTTATTTTTACATTTCAACGTTGCTGTTACAATTCAACTGCCGTCGAAGTCAAGTGAAACTATATGTTTTAAAAGGTGTGGTACTTTAAAAAGTGCATGGAGGGGGATTGCATTCCCCTTGTCCCACCTCCGCATTCATCCCGCCATTGATGGCGGGATATTCTGAGGGAGTTTCATAAAACCGCGAGCAAGAATTCGACCATCTTGTAGCATCCAAGATTTTGTGTTTCAACCTTACAGATAACATATTGTCATAATTACACTTATTAACACTGTTAGCCCGAATGCTCAAACTTTACCTGATAAATCGGCCCATTTTCGGCGACATTTAGGAAGACCAAATTTATCCAAAGTCCTTCGCTTCTTTCTTCGTTCGGTCTGATTTTACTGAAGACATTCGAGACTTCAAATGGTTATCGCTGATTCTGTTCCGATTGATGAAGGCCGACACAACTGTTTACAGATTACGGCATGAAAACATGAAACCGTCCCCTTTTTTGGGTTCATCGATCGGTAGTGAAGATTTGTAGCGGCGATCGTACCTTTATGCCCGCCTGTAATCGCATTCATTGTTACAAAATCTGCAGGGTGTTTTATATGGTATCGCTTGGGCTCCAATCATGGCGGCTGAAACAGATTTTCTTGGAATCATCAGACCGGATGAGTTAATTTTCAATCCGATCAAATCGGGTCTCAGGAATTTAAAAATATTATTCTGACCTTCTTTCAGTTCCCAATCGCAATAACCCGGACTGAACCGTGCCGTGCTTTGATATCCCTCACTCATGAGCATTAGCGAGATGTACCGGTCCACCTGCTCGGCAAAATGTTCTGCCAGCACCGATCCGGCAACATCCAGTAAATATGCATGAAGCATAAGGTCACCCTGTTTAAGGGAAATCTCCCTGTCAATATCTTTTCCGAGTGTAACGGCAAAGCAATATATTATGTTGGGATTATCCATAAAGGATAACAATGCCGACCACTTGCCGCTCCGGATTGTAACGTTCTCGCCATAGATTACCCCATCGTTCCAGGAATCAAGCAGTGTTCGCTCAAACACATATGCAGGACGAATAAGATTGAGAACGTCCTCGCAGGCTATTGTCAATTTTTTCACAATGTCGGTTCCGGCATGGTCTACGGACGCATATCCGATCTGGCGAACAGCATCATAAATGAGTGTGTCCAGACGTGGCGGTGAAAGTTCAAAACCATTTTCTTTCATATTGGATCAACCTCTATCTACACACTTCAGAAACCACAAAGTTAACAAAATATCAAGCATCGTTAATGGTTAGTTAAGCACCGCTTCGCTTTGAGACAGGGCAGGAGTACCGAAACGATTATCCGGCCCCCAATCCCCAGGTTTTCGGCTATGGGAATCGTTCCTCCTCCCTGTCATATTTGGATAAAAAAACCCTTTCAATCCGAACGTATGAATTGTATCATGCCCAGGGACAGGGGGTTCATGATATCGGGAGAAAATTCTTTCGTCATAAGGGTTCCCTCCCTGACATATGAGGAAGAAGGGGGAACAATGAATGCACTTATAGCCGATCTTATCAGGGGAGGACCCGTCCTGACGGATGGATCCTGGGGTACGCAGATCATCAAGAGGGGCCTCAAACCTCGAGAGTTGCCGGATGCATGGAACCTCAGCCACCCCGACAAGGTCGAGGAAGTGGCCCGATCCTATGTTGATTCTGGCAGCAGGATCATCCTGACCAATACCTTCGGTGCCAACCGATTCGTCCTCGGGAATTTTGGCCTGGCCGACCAGGTCTCCGAGATCAACATCAGGGGTATAGAGATTTCCAGGAAGGCAGCGGGGTCCAGAGCATACGTCTTTGCGTCGATGGGTCCAAGCGGCAAGCTTTTGGCCACAGGAAACGTCACAGAGAACGAACTTGCAGAGACCTTCAAAGAACAGGCCCGGGCAATTGCCCAGGCTGTCCCTGACGCCATTATAGTGGAAACTATGATGGACCTGACCGAGGCCTGCATCGCCGCCGCCGCCGCTGTTGAGACCGGGATTCCGGTTATCGCCTGTATGGTATTCGAGGCCGGGAAGCTCAAGGACCGCACCATGATGGGCAATACGCCCGAACAGGCCGTGGAAATGCTCTCCGGTGTCGGAGTAGACGGCGTTGGCGCCAACTGCGGGCAGGGCATTGAAGGCTTCATTCCTATCTGCAGGCATATGCGTGCCGCCACGGACCTGCCGATCTGGATGAAGGCGAATGCCGGGCTTCCCGAGCGCGTGAACGGCGAGGTCATATACCGAACCACACCCGATGAATTCGCCGCTTCGGTCCCCGAACTCGTGCGTGCCGGCGCGAATTTTATCGGAGGCTGCTGCGGAACCGATGAGGAGTTCATCCGCGCCATCGGGAACGTACTGAACAATCTGTAATACATTGTGAGATGCGAGGAGACCTGTATGCATTCAAAAGAGCGCATCATTAATACATTCGAAGGCAAGCCGGTGGACAGGGTTCCCACCTTCTGTGCAATGGTGGAGGACCGGACATTCAACGAGGCCCTGGGAAAGCCTCTCATCCCTCAGGAATGGCTCTTGACCAATCCCCTGGCCCGCTATGTTCTCGACCGGTGGGGAAAGCAACTGACAAGGCCCGTCTTCCAGGTCGAACTGAACCGGGCACTGGAAAAACGCATCAGGGCCCAGGTAGAGCTTGGCTTCGATTCGGTATGGGCTATCCTGGACGAGACATTCATCGTGCTCGATTCTGAAACCATGGCACGCTTCACGGGATCGATCTTCAACATTCAGCCCGACGGTTACGGGAATATGACCTATATGTACCGAGGCCCGGGTATCAAGAGCAGGGAGGACTTCGAGAGCTGGCCGTACTGGCCCGATGTGGACGACCTGGCTCACAGGACGTACCGGTTCTTTCGAAAGATGGTGTCGAAATACGGCAACCGGACCTGTCTCTTCGGACAGGGGCCGGCTTACGGCATTCAGGAATCCCTTCTGTGGGCCCTGGGCTTCGAAAAGATGCCCGTGTGGATCAGGCGGGAAAAGGACCTTGTAAAGCGTTACATCGATTTCAACGAGGAAATTTGCTTAAAGACCAACATGGCTTTGCTGGATGCGGGTGTCCCCGTGATCCTGCAGTCAGACGATTTCGCTTTCAAGAGCGGGCCGCTCATGAACCCCAGGCTCATCGACGAGCTCTTTGGGCCGTCCTACCGGCGTATCATCAAGGCAGTCCACGACAGGGGTGCAAAATATGTACTCCACTCCTGTGGTGACAATACCCTGCTTTTCGACACCTTCATCTCCTGGGGTGTCGACGGGCTCCATGCCTATGAGAACACCTCCAACGTGGACATCTTCAGTGAGAAAAAGCTCCATGGTGACAAGGTGACCATCATCGGTGGTGTCGGGGTCGATTACCTGCTCACTGACCGTTCGAAGGACGAAGAGGTGGATGCCGAGGTGAAAAAGCTCATTGCCGAGCTCGGCCCCGGCGGCAGGTTCGTCATCGCGCCGGTACACAGTCTGAGTACTATACCGGCGCAAAAACTCAGGGTCATGGTTGATGCCGTGGCCAGGTATGGGGCATACCCCATCTCACTGTCATAATACTTACTGTATCGAAGGAGGCTTTTTTATGAACGAATCCATCCTGGCCGTACGAAAGGCTATTGATGAGCTCGACCTCGACGGAATCGCAGCAATTGTGGAGAAATGTCTTGAGGAAAATCTTTCCCCCGAGGAGGTTATCGAGGAAGGCATCAGCAAGGGACTTGAAACTGTGGGAAGGAAGTTCGAGGAAGGGGAATACTTCCTGGCGGATCTCATCATGGCCGGAGAGGTCGCTAAGGAGGTCATGCCTATCCTTAAGGCAAAGATGCGTCACGGCGACGACAACAGCAAGGGCAAGGTCATCCTCGCCACCGTGGCAGGCGACATCCACGAGATCGGCAAGAATATCGTTGGTCTGATCCTCTCCGCCAACGGGTTTGAGGTGATCGACCTTGGTGTGGATGTGTCTGCAGAAAAGATCATTGATACTGCGAAGACGACAGGGGCCAGGCTGCTCGGTCTCTCCGCCCTGCTTACCACCATGGTGGGCAGCATCCGGGAAGTGGTGGATGCATCGAGAGCTGCAGGATTGCGTGACAAGGTGAAAATCGTCATCGGTGGTGCCTGTACCTCAGAGAATCTCTGTGAGGAAATGGGCGCTGATGCATACGGAGAGACAGCCATCGACGCGCTGCGGATATTCACCAGCTATACATAGGAACCCGATATAAAGAATCTATAGGAATGGGATCCGTTAATCAGAAATCTCCGGTAGAGGATTTTATGGGAACACGCAAATGGACACGATAATTATCGATAACATTCCATTAACAATCGATGAGGACGGATTTCTTGAACTCCTGAGGATAAGAACGAATTCGAGGCAGGCCGATGAGTTCGTAAGGCTGCTCACTGAGGCGCGTGATATCGCAAAGCCTAAGGCGGCATTCAGACCGTCGTATATAGAGAATTCCGATAAGGATTCCCTGACTATCGAAGGAATTCTCTTTTCAAGCAGGGTTCTCTCGATCAATCTCGAGCCGTCGCATGTGGTGTTTCCGTTTCTTGCGACCTGCGGCAGAGAGATCGAGGAATGGGCCCGCACAATACAGAATACGCTCCATTCCTTCTGGGTGGATAATATCCAGCTTATGGCGTTCGGTTGTGCAGTGTCTGCACTGGAATCTCATTTAAAAAGAATCACTGGAACCACAACCTTTTCGTCAATGAATCCCGGCTCTCTTGAGGATTGGCCGCTCTCCGAGCAGGTTCCCCTTTTTGAACTCCTCGAAGATGCACCGCAGGAGATCGGGGTAACCCTCGAGAAAAACATGCTCCTTGCTCCTCTGAAGTCAGCCACCGGAATCCAGTTTGTCTCTGAGGAAGGCTTCACGAATTGCAGGCTCTGCCACCGGGAAGACTGCGCCGGGCGCAGGGAGCCCTTTCAGAGTCACCTTTTGCAAGAAAAGTATAGTCTCTAAAAAAACCGCTCCTGAATTATCTTCCTGAATTTATCTGGTTTATAAGAAAAGAGATTCTTCGTAGAAACCTCCCCCTTTTTCAGGAAGGGGAGGTTTCTATTGGAATCTAAAGGCTTCAATCCTGACTACGGAACTGCTCAACTATTGTACAATGCCTCTATCCGGTCATCATACTTTTCCGTGATATTGCGTCGTTTGAGTTTCATTGTCTGGGTCAGCATGTTGTTTTCCAGAGTGAACGGCTCAGAGAGAAAGAGAAACTTTTTCGGAATCTCATAGCTTCCGTACTTGCCCTCGAGTGCGTCAATGACCTCTTTTTTGATCATCTCCTGAATATCTTCCCGCTCAACAAGGGTCTTGACATCTTTCGGCAGGTTGTTTTTTTGAGCATAATCCTCCAGGGCAACAGGGTCGGGTACGATCATGCAGATATTGTAGGGTCGGTTTGCACCGAAGATCACGGCATTCTGGACATAGTGATTCAGGCAGATGTCCTCTTCCAGGGATGCAGGGAATACATATTTGCCGTTTTCGAGTTTGAACTGTTCCTTGATCCTACCCGTAATCCACAGAAACCCGTCTTCGTCAAAGCGGCCCCTGTCACCTGTTCTCACACCGCCATCCGGGGTCATTATCTCCTTGGTCGCCTCAGGTTTATTGTGGTAGCCCTTCATGACATTAGGACCATAACAGATGATCTCCCCATCTTGAGCCCCCTCTTCAGAAACGGATTTATCGATGACAACCTTAATCTTGTCCATAAGCGGACCCACACTGCCGATCCTGAATTTGCTCGGACAGTTCATGGTAATGCCCGGCGTTGTCTCGGTCAATCCGTAGGCATCATAAAGAGGTATACCGATGTCGAAGAAAAACCTCGATATATCTGGATTCATGGCAGCGCTTCCGGTCATGGAACCGTGGAGCCGACCCCCGAAAAGATCACGAATTTTCTGGAACACGATTTTGTCGATAATCTTGAACTTGAGATTTACCATGAAGCTTGATTTGCCCTGTTCAGCCAGGCTCCGCCGCTTTTTGCCAGCCTCAACACCGGCATCGAAAAGAGTCTTTTTGAACCCCCCGGCATCGTTGACCTTGGTTATGATTGTGTCGTACACCTTGTTGAAGATACGGGGAACGGCAACAAGAAAGGTTGGCCTGATCTTTGCCATATCACTGACCACGGTATTCGTGCTCTCCATGAAGCCTGTCGATCCACCAAGGGCCGTGAATGTATGGAGCTCTCCCAGACCAAAGCAGTGTGCCCAGGGAAGCAGCGAGAGAGTCCGGTCGTTTTCGTTGATGTTCGGATAGGCCTTGACCCGGGCATGGTGGTTGCTCGTCCAGTTCATATGCATCAGCAAAACACCTTTCGGATCTCCAGTTGTCCCGGAGGTATAGACAAGAACGGCCACCTCCTCAGGATCGGGATAGATTGACTTGACCGGCTTTTCCGCCCCGATCTTCTCCAGTTCGGACATGGTCCCCTTGCCTTCTCCGGGAATCAGATAGATCTTATCCAGGGTAGGGATGCGGGAAGGAAAATCCTTGATTCGTTCGTAGATTTCGGGCTTTGACACAAAAAGAACCTTCACAGCACTGTCCTTTATGATGTATTCCCAGACATGAGTAAGTTCTGCCTCATACATGGGTACATAAAAGGCACCAAGGCCAACAGTTGCATAATGACCTACAGCCCAATCCTTGCTGTTATTGGAGATAATGCCGACGGCATCTCCTCTTTTTATGCCGATACTTGCCAGCCCGGAACGCAGATTATCCACACGACGGCCTACTTCACGGTAAGTTACCCACTCATACTCACCCTCATTGTTCTTGGTCCCGAGAAATGGCCTGTCGGGAAACTTCTTCACGCTGTTTTCAAATAATTCTACCAGATTGTCTGGTTTGTCGAGTTGAAATTTAGGCACTGATATTCCTCCTTACTTATTTATCGTAAAATATATAGAACCGATTGTAACTACCTCTATAGTTTTATTTTGTAAAGCATAAAGCACTTTAAATATCCTGTTCTTCTATAAGGCTTTCTTGTTAGTATATTTATACGTCAAATTGTTAAGGAAGAAGTTTATTTCTTATTCGATCGCTGAACCCGCCGTAGGCAGCGGTGAATGCACTCGCTGTTCAATCCAAGAATAAAGATTTTACTCCAAGGTCTTTTAAAAAATTGTTAAGTTGTTGAAAAGAGAAATTTTTAGAACGTATAACTTCCTGAAAGCGTCTAACAGTATATTCCCGCTAATATGCAAGCTTTCAATTGGCAATCAGTAAAAAATGGCAGAGCCCCAACTTCAGATATGGTATTATGTAGGCAGATCAGGCATCCTTCATCTAATCGATAACTGACTTGCAACAGGAGATTATCATGAAAAAATCACTGGGCGCTAAAACAATGATATATCCCACTCCTGTTCTCATTGTGGGAACGTATGACGCGGAGGACAAACCGAATGTCATGGCCGTTGCGTGGGGCGGCATCTGCTGTTCCAGTCCTCCCTGTGTTGCCATTGCTTTGAGAAAGGCAACGTATACCTATGGCAACATTATGCAGCAGGGAGGTTTTACTATTAGCATCCCTTCTGAAAAACACGCCCGTTATGCAGATTATTTTGGAATGGTATCAGGTAAGAGTGTTGATAAGTTTGCCGCAACAGGACTTACGCCGGTTAGGAGCGCTTTGGTTAATGCCCCCTATATTGATGAATTCCCATTTGTTTTGGAGTGCAGACTGCTTCAGCATATTGAAATCGGGTTGCATACGCAATTTATCGGGGAAATAGTGGATGTGAAGGCTGAGGAAGTGATCTTTGATGAAAACGGTAGACTGGATATTGAAAAATTAAAACCCTTTTCTTATGCTCCTGAAGCTAATGCTTATTATGGCATGGACAAATTTCTGGGAGAAGCTTATTCGATAGGTCAGGATATACAAAAGAAACTGAAATAATAGATTCCTGTAATAATTAAAACCCTACAGTGTGTCCATTAAATCGGGGTAAGATCATTAGAGTTGATTGCACGCGGGGAAATTCTTGCTGGAAAAATCATATCAAGTATTGACATTGCCACAAGAATCAGGCCTACTACTAAAGTAGTATATTGGTCCTTACGTATTAGTTGAAAGTGAGGGTGCCATGGTCGCTGATAATCAACTAATTACCATCGCCATAATCGATCACGATAAGAAATTTTTCAATCAAATCCTCTCCTCTTTCCGAAAAGAAAAAGATATTCAGGTTTGTATGTCGATCCTCA
>JAFGBH010000088.1 GCA_016933215.1 Deltaproteobacteria bacterium
GAGAATATCGGTAAAACAGACCAAGGAGGCCGAGGAATATCTCACCGCCCTCGTCCATTTGATTACCTATCAGTAATAGGCGAACTGTGTTTCATCTTTCGCAGTGGCATTCATTTTTTATAGTGTGATTGCCCGATTTATCTGGAGCTTTTTCTTGTTTGTAAATCAGTGGGCTCCACTTTTTTCTGTCATTGTGAGCGAAGCGAAGCAATCTTTATGTTCTATAGATAAGATTGCCGCGTTCCTTCATCTCTCGCAATGACGTAGTTTCTCTATGGATTGTAATGCGGCGCCTTTCGAGGCATGGGGCAACTCAATCTTTCTCGTTCTTCATCTGATTTTGGGCAACTTGGTCTTCTTCAATCACCTGCAGCAGTTGTTCTGCTGATGTCCTCCGATATTTTTATAATTCTTTTAATGATATCATCGATATTCATGTTGAGTAGATGTCTGTTCATCATAATAACTTTTCCATCAATGATTGTTACTGAGACATCCGCACCCGAGGCGGAGTAAACAATATGGGAATAGGGATTGTACATAGGCGTAAGATGGGGCTTCATAGTGTCAATGATAATGATATCGGCACGTTTTCCTGCCTCAATGGAGCCGACACGTCCATCCAGACCAAGGACCTTTGCCCCCTCGATGGTTGCCATTTTCAGCACCGTTTTTGCATCCATTACGGTGGGGTCCATTGATGAAACCTTGTGGAGCTTTGCCGCTGTATCCATCTCGGTGAGAAGGTCGAGATTGTTGTTGCTCGCAGCCCCGTCTGTTCCTATTCCCACGGTGATTCCCCGTTTCAGCATTTCGGGGATGGGGGCGATTCCCGCCGCCAGTTTCATGTTGCTTTCCGGATTGTGAGAGACCTTGACTCCGCACTCGGCGAGTATTTGAATCTCTTCGTCCTCCAGCCAGACGCAGTGTACGGCAATGGTATTCTCATCGAGTATTCCGAGGCTGTGAAGATGTCGCGTCGGCGTTTTGCCGTATCTGTCTCTGATATCCGACACTTCATCTCTTGTCTCTGCAAGGTGAATCAGAAAGGGAACATTCGCGGCTCTGGAAATTCCCTTGATTTCGGAGAGTGTCTCTGGTGAACAGGTATAAGGGGCGTGGCAGAAGAGGGCGGGATTGATAAGAGTCGAGACATTAGACCATTTCTTGATAAATGCCTCCGCAACGGCACCTCTCTTTTCGGGGTCAGGAATGTCTGAAGTCGGAAAGTCAACAAATCCCTGGCAGGGAACCCCCCTCATCCCCGCATCGAGTGCGGCTTCGGCCACACCGTCTTCAAAAAAGTAGCCGTCACAGAAGGTGGTCGTGCCCGAGAGAATCATCTCCGCCATGGAGAGCAGGGAGCTATGGTAGACCATCTCCCTGTTGACGAATTTTGCCTCGACGGGGAAGATATGATTCTGGAGCCAGTCCATAAGCGCCAGATCGTCGGCCAATCCTCTGAAGGCAACCATAGGAAGGTGGGTATGGGTGTTGATGAGACCCGGCATGATAATCGCACCCGAGGCGTCAATAGTCTCCTTTGCGTTATGGGATGACGGCTCTTTCCGGTCATGCTTTACGAAGCGAATCTCTCCGCCTCTGATTCCTATCTCGGGATTTTCTATGACCTCCATATCTTCCGACATGGTAAGAAGTGTCCCGCCCCGTATCAGCAAATCGAGACTTTCTCTTTCCCCCATCAATTACTCTCTTTCCTGTAGCTTGCGATTCATCGGCATATAACCTGATGAGTCCGGAAACTGCTATTCTATTCTGGAACCATGCCCCTTTTTACGCGCTCAGAAATATCGTTTACTTTATCCATAGCCTGCTTTTCGTTGATGGTGAGGAGCTCACGGTTCTCCATGACTATCCTGCCGTTTATTATCGAATCTCTTACATCGGAACCGTTGGCCGCATAGACGAGTGTTGAATATTCATCATACATGGGTGTAAGGTGCGGCTGGTTCAGATCAACAATGACGATGTCCGCCTTCATGCCCTGTCTCAGGATTCCGATCTCTGATTCCATGCCGAGGGCCCGTGAGCCCTCTGCGGTCGCCATTTTCAGGACCGTTTTTGCGTCCATCACGGTGGGGTCCATGGTAAACACCTTGTGGAGTTTTGCCGCCGCATCCATCTCCTGCATCATGTCGAGATTGTTATTGCTGGCACATCCGTCTGTTCCAAGTCCGACGGGAACACCATGATCGAGCATTCTCGTTACGGGTGCAACTCCGGAGGCAAGCTTCATATTGCTCTCCGGGTTGTGAACAATCTTTGAGCCATGCTCTGCGAAAAGCTTTATATCTTCGTCGTCCATACAGACACAGTGAAAGGCGATGAAATGATCGTCGAGAAGCCCCATATCACGTAAAAAGAGAGTTGCCTTTTTGCCAAGCCTGTCGTGCAACTGTTCCACCTCTCCGCGATTTTCAAGAAGATGCGTGGCAAGGGGCACACCATAATTCTCTGCAAGTGCCTTCGAGTCTCTGAGAAGGGAAGGTGAGCAGGTATAGAGTGAATGCGGTTCCACCACGATATTGACAAGGGGATCGGCTTCCCACGTTTCAATCAGCCTTTTTGTGTAATCGAGGCCCTCTGCTGGCGATTGACTGTTTGGTGAGGGAAAATCAAAGAGTACTTCCCCGAGGAGGCACCTCATCCCGGCTTTCTTTGCCGCTTTTGCCGTTTCGTCCTCAAATATGTACATGTCACAGAAGGTCGTGGTTCCCGACCGTATCATCTCTGCGCATGCCAGAAGGCTTCCCCAGTAGACGAGTTCTTCGTTTACATTTTTCGCTTCGGCGGGGAATATATAATTATTGAGCCAATTCATGAGTTCGAGATCATCGGCGAGGCCTCTGAAACAGGTCATCGCGGCATGTGTATGGCCATTGACGATTCCCGGCATGACAAGGCACCCCCGGGCATTGATGGTCTTTTCTCCTGAATATAAAAGTTCTATTTCTTTCGAGCTTCCGAAGGCAGAAATGGTGTCCCCTTTAATGGCAAGGGCGCCATCCTCTATCTTTGTCTCATTTTCATCAAGCGTAAGAATTGTCCCACCCGAGATCAGGATATCAACTTCTCCCATTCTTCACTCCTTTAAGAACCCTCAGTTCTCTCCAATTATGACCTTGACACCCATTTTTAAAAATAATATAGCTAACGCCAGAAAATTAAGTGTAACTGTGCCTGGGTGGCGGAACTGGTAGACGCAAGGGACTTAAAATCCCTCGGTGCTTGACACTGTGAGGGTTCGATTCCCTCCCCAGGCACCATTTCCCTCCTGCATCTGGACTTGTATTGGTTGTTTTGAGAGAATTTCTAACATGACAACTGCCTAAAATCAAATCTATTACGTAAAGGGGAAATCATGAAAAAAAGGGTAGTGGTGACCATCCTTGTAAGCATTGTTTTCCTTGTTTCCTGCTCTGCCCGGGTTGGATTGATTTCGGGAAATTACGGGAAAATAAGGGCAAACGAAGGCGTTACAGATTCCTTTCAAAACTACAGGATAAAGAATGATCACACCTACTATACAAGCGGACCCGATTCCTATCCCAATGCCATGATCGGCGTTGATGACAGGTATGTCCTTGTTTCAAACCTGTGGAAGCAAAGGGACCTGACTCCAAAAACAATGAAAGCTCTGGTAGGGAATATGGAATCAAAGGCACAGGAGTATGGCTCCATGCTTCACGGCTTCGATATCCTCGACAACAGGGGAAATGATATCGGTGACAGGTATTCGATACTTTCTCTCACGACGACCGTCAGGATTTTGGACGGAAATAAAATGACCATCACTACACCTCCCATCGATACCTATGAGGGGTTCAGGATGAAGCTCATGCGCCCGGGAGAGACGGACTGATTATCTATCGACGCAGGCACGAAAGGGGTCCCGGAAGACCCGGCTGCCTGGCTGTTTCCGCCGTGTTTTCTCGATCTCAATCTATTTCCTTGACCAGCCAGATCGTTTGACCTATATATCCCTCTCCACAAAAACGATGCTTAGGAGGCAGGAAATGAGAATAATACTTTTGGGTGCGCCGGGTGCCGGAAAAGGCACGGTGGCAAAGCTTCTCTCAGATCACGATGGATCCGTACAGATTTCGACGGGAGATATTCTTCGAAAGGCTGTCAAGGATGGCACAGAACTGGGGGCAGAGGCCAAGGGGTTTATGGACAGGGGCGACCTGGTGCCCGATTCTCTCATTATGAGGATAATGGAGATGAGGCTTCAGGAACCCGATTGCGAAAAAGGCTTCATCCTTGATGGCTTTCCGAGAACGATTCCCCAGGCAGAAGCGCTGAAGGCGCTTCTGGAGAAGCTGAATATTATTTTAGATTTTGTTGTCAATCTCGAGGTACCGAAAGCGGTTATTCTCGACAGACTTACCACACGAAGAACCTGCTCGAATCCGGAATGCCAGGAAATCTATAATATCAAAAGCAATCCCCCGACCGACGACGGAAAATGCACAAAATGCGGCAGCCCCGTTATACAGCGTGATGATGAGACGGAAGAGGCGATTCTTAACCGGCTCGAAACCTACAATGAAAAGACAGCACCACTGATCGGATTTTATAAAGGAGAAAAGCTTCTCAAGAGCTTTGAATCTCTCAGCAGCATGGAAACCGTTAATGAAATCAAAAAGCATCTTGGATGAGAGTGCCCCGAGGCTTTAAACTATAAGAGAAAATCCAGATAATTTGTAGCGTGCCGATTTGTCGGTATTTATAGAAACGCCCATGAATTGAACAGCGAGCGCATTCCCCGCTACTTGCGGTGGGTTAGCGAGCGAATACAAAACAAACATATTCCTTGCCGGGAAGCCCCGCCCTGTGGGCGGGGAACTTCAATTCAGAATTATGCGACATGATTGATTACGAAAGTGACCTGAATCCCGAACAGCGTGCCGTTGTGATGAGCGACGGGGGGTATATTCTCGTTATTGCCGGTGCAGGGAGCGGCAAGACACGCACGTTAACCTACAGGGTGGCGCGCTTGATAGAAACCGGCGTAAGGCCCGAAAACATACTGCTCGCCACCTTTACGAACAAGGCGGCCCGCTCCATGCTTTCCAGGGTTGCCAAGCTTATAGATTCAAACGTGGAGGCTCTCTGGGGTGGAACCTTTCATCACATCGGAAATCGTATCCTGAGGAGACATGCCACGCTGCTCGGTTATCAGAATAATTATACAATCATGGATGATGCGGACTCAAAACACCTGTTAAAGTCCTGTATGTCCGACCTTGGGGTATCGAAAAATGAAAAATTCCCCAAGGTGAATCTGCTCAGTGATATTATAAGCCTCTCTTTGAATACCGAGAAAGATATCGACGAGATTGTTCGCGGACGATTCCCCTTCTTCTTTAATTATATTACCGATATTATAAAAATATCGATTAGTTACAGGATTAGAAAGAGGGAATTAAATGTAATGGATTTCGACGATCTCCTCATCAACTGGAGAGAACTTCTGGTTAATTGTCCGGAAATCATTGAGAGTTATTCGAAAAAGTTTCTGCACATCCTCGTCGATGAATATCAGGATACAAATATGATTCAGGCTGAGATTCTTGACCTTATGGCGTCCAACCATAAAAACCTGGTGGCCGTGGGGGATGATTCCCAGAGCATCTATTCCTTTCGCGGGGCCAATTTCATAAATATACTGAACTTTCCGGAGAAATATCCCCATGCAAAGATATACAAACTGGAGACCAATTACAGGAGCACGCCGGAAATACTAAACCTTGCGAACAAAAGCATATTGAATAATGAGAATCAGTTTCAAAAAAAATTGAAGGCCGTGAGAAAAAGAGGGGCGAGACCAGTTTTTGTCCCCCTGCGGGACGTTTACCAGCAGGCGGATTTTGTCGCCCAGCATATCATAGAGCTCGCAGAAGAGGGTATTTCCCTCGGAGAAATCGCCGTCCTGTACCGTGCCCACTACCACTCGATGGAGCTCCAGATGGAATTTGTCAAACGGGGTATTCCCTTTGAGATAAGGTCAGGACTGAGGTTTTTTGAGCAGGCCCACATAAAGGACGTGACGTCCTTCTTGAGGCTTTTGGTAAATCCGAAAGACGAAGTTGCCTGGAAGAGGGTGCTCAGGCTTTACAGAGGAATTGGTGATGTAACGGCTGAGAGGCTTTGGAAATTCCTGTCCTCGAAGGAAAATTCCATGGGAGCGATATTCTCCGATGAATTCCTCGCATGCGCGACGAGCAAATCAGTTCCGGGACTCAATGAGTTACGAGAGACCCTCGCCACTATTTCGGGGTTACGAAAGAGAAGCCCTGAAACGATTATTAATAAAATAATCGAAGGCAGTTACCGGCGATTTCTGAAGGAGCGTTACGAAGAAAGTACATCCAGGGTGGAAGACCTGAAACAGCTCGGATCTTTTTCTTCACAGTATGACACCCTTGAAAATTTCCTGAGCGATATGGCATTGATGACTACTATCACCGAAGAAAATGAAACTGATTATTTGCGTGATAACAATCACAGGGTTGTCCTGAGCTCTATTCACCAGGCAAAGGGACTCGAATGGGCCGTCGTATTTATGATCTGGTGTTCCGAAGGCATGATACCGCTCGCCCGTGCCTTAAAAGAGGAGGGGGGTGAAGATGAGGAACGAAGGCTTTTTTATGTGGCAACAACGAGGGCGAAAGATCAGATGTATTTCTGCCACACCCTGATTGCACATTCGAAAGGGACACGAGGACGGGTCTTGGCGCCTTCACGTTTTATCAGGGAGCTGGCACCATCATATATCGATCCGGAAGAGCTTCCCTTCGACCAATGGGCGGTGAATGAACGATAGTCAGGGTGCAGTGGTGGTAAGGTACAGGCCCGTAACGCCGGCTATTATCAGAGCGATAAAGAGTATCTTGATAAGGGGCATAGATTCCTTGAGAAAGAGAAAACCTATGATTGCGACAAGCGCTGTTCCTACTCCAGACCAGACGGCATAGGCGACACCAACATCAATCTTCTTAAGGGCAAGGGTAAGCAGGATAAAGGCGAGTCCGTAGAAAATAAAGATCAAGACAGAAGGAATCAACCGAGAAAAGCCTTCAGAGAGCTTCATCGAAACGGTGCCAGCTACCTCAAAGAGGATTGCTCCACCCATACATAACCAGCTTTGCATTTTTTACCTCCCTATCATTAGAAGATATTTTTTACACGCACGAGGCGTGATACATTGCTGTGTCGACACGACAAAAAAAAGAGGGCATTCACAGTGCCCTCTTTTTTACGAATGGTATTATTATTCCTAATAGGCGGGTGCTAACGCTTCATCGGGAGGAGTGTACGGTCGCGGGGCACCGGCTCGCTGTCTCGCTTCCTTTACCTCTTCAATGGTGTAGCCGCCTCTCGGTATTTTCAGCTTCTGATCGGGATAGATCAGGTCAGGGTTGTTAATTTGGTCCGTGTTTGCGGTATAGATAAGAGGCCACATGAAGGGATCATTATATACGTCTTCGTATTCGGCTATCCACCACAGGCATTCTCCTTTTTTAACAACATGATAACCCGCGAGTTCTGGTTCATCTACCGAGCCTGCAAGTACGGATTCCGCCTCATCAAGAGGTACTTCTTCCTCCACGGCAACAACCTCTTGTTCCACCGTAGTCGGTTCTTCAATCAAGGCAGTGGATGGTTGTTTGACGCAGCCTGAGATGAGAAAAATAACCCCGATGGAAAGAGCGAACAAAAGTAAAATTCTCGAATATCTTTTTTTTATCATCTCTGTCTCTCCTTTTCTTTTAAGGGAAGGTTGTCCAAGTCAACAAAACCAGATCTGTATGGTCAATTTTTATATAGATATCAATGCACTTTGTCAAGAGATTTATTTTTTTCAATACCTGCGGGTTTTGCATCAGCGTGGATTATTTAGTGACAGTTCTGCCAACTGGTCGAGATCGATCGAGGAGGGTGCACCGGTGAGGAGACAGGAAGCTTTTTGTGTCTTTGGAAAGGCGATCACGTCTCGTATCGATTCGGCACCTGTCATGATCATGATGATTCTGTCCAGACCAAAGGCAATACCGCCGTGGGGAGGAGTACCGTACTCAAGCGCGTCAAGGAGAAAGCCGAATTTGGTTCTCCTTTCCTCCTCGCCCAATCCGAGAACCTCGAATACCTTTGATTGAATATCACTTTTGTGAATACGAATGCTTCCGCCCCCTATTTCAGAGCCGTTGAGAACGAGATCGTAGGCCCTGGCCCTCACGCTTCCCGGATCAGTTTGAAGAACCGGGATGTCTTCAGGAAGCGGTGCGGTAAAGGGGTGGTGATTTGCCATAAATCGTTCCTCGGTTTCGCTGTACTCAAACATGGGGAACTCTGTTATCCAGGTAAATTCAAAAGAATGCTCCTTTATCAGATCAAGCTTCTTAGCCAGAAAACCTCTCAGATTTCCGAGGGAATCATTCACGATCCCCGGTGAGCCGGCGACAAAAAGGATGGTGTCACCTTCCTTCGCCGCCATTGTTTCGTTGATCCCTTCAATTTCCTGCGCCGATAAGAATTTTGCGATCGGTGATGTCCAGCCATCTTCATTGACCCGTGCCCAGAGGATTCCCTTTGCGCCGTAAGTACCGACAAAATCACCCAGTCCGTCAAGATCTTTCCGGGAGAGCCGTTTCCCATCCTGGACCCTGATAGCCTTTACGATGCCCCCGCTTCCTATGGTCTCCTGAAATACGCGGAATTCCGATGTGCCGATGACTTCGGTCACGTCCCGAAGCTCCAGATCGAAACGTGTATCGGGATTATCCTTTCCGTATCGTGCAATTGCTTCATCATAGGTGAGGCGAAGGAAGGGGGTGACGAGTGGTGTACCCATTCCTGCTTCGAATATATGAGCCATCATACCTTCTACGGTGGAAATGATATCATTTTCGGTGATGAAGGACATTTCCATGTCTATTTGAGTGAATTCGGGCTGCCTGTCGGCCCTGAGATCTTCGTCTCGAAAACATTTTACTATCTGAAAGTATTTGTCGAAACCCGATACCATTAAGAGCTGTTTGAAGAGCTGCGGAGACTGGGGCAGGGCATAAAACATTCCAGGATTCAGCCTGCTCGGAACAAGATAATCGCGGGCACCCTCGGGTGTACTTTTTGTCAGGAAGGGTGTTTCAACTTCGATAAAACCCTCCTTTTGAAGGTAATTTCTGGTCTCTATCGCGACCCTGCTTCTCAGCATCATATTATTGAGAAGATTTTTTCTTCTCAGGTCAAGATAACGGTACGTGAGGAGGAGATTGCTCGAGACCTCCGCCTCGTCATCAATATGAAAGGGGGGTGTCTTCGATTCGTTGAGAATTTCCATCTCGTCGACGGCAACCTCAATGGCACCTGTCTTGAGTGAGGTATTGACCATATCATCCGGCCGGGGCTGTACTTTTCCCTTTACGGCGAGTACGAATTCGTTTCGTATCCTGTGCGCCTCTTTATGCAACTCCGGATTTACTTCCGGATTGAAAACGATCTGAACCATGCCTTCCCTGTCCCTCAGATCAACGAAGATTAAATTACCCAGGTCTCTCCTCCGGTGTGACCACCCCATAAGGATTACCTCTTCACCAATCTGCGACGTGGTGAGATCGCCACAGTAATGAGTCCTCTTCTTTTCCGTAATAAAGCCGTACACCGTTTTATGCCCCTTCTTCTTCGTTTTTGTAGATCAGGCCTTGTAACGCATCGACTGCGGAATCCGTTGAGTCAATGGTGACACTCTCCTGACTTTTTGTTTCCATATTTCGCAGCTGCGCCGTCTTTTCCTCCAGTTCCCTTTCACCGATTATAAGGGTGTAATTGCAATTCAGTTTGTCTGATCGTTTCATCTGGCTCTTCAGGTTTTTGCCTGAAAAATCCATTTCAGCGCGTATGCCGGTCTTTCTGAGGGAATTGCAGAGAAGAAAGGAAAACTCCTGGGCCTTGTCGCCCAAGGCAGCAATGAAAATATGTGGATGTTCCTGAAACACCTCATCCTTTTCGGGTATCATTGATAAGAGGCGTTCAAAACCGATGGCAAACCCCACACCCGGTATGTCGGGACCGCCCAGCAGCTTTACCAAACCGTCATACCTGCCGCCACCGGTCACGGCATTCTGGGCACCAAGCGATTCTGTTGTTATTTCAAAAGCAGTCCGTGTGTAATAATCGAGACCCCGTACCATTTTCGTGTTGACGTCAAAGGTGATGCCAAGGCTTTTTAAAAACCCTTTGACATCGTCAAAGTGTTTATGACATTCCGTGCAGAGAAAATCCAGAATGAGCGGGGCACCTGAGAGGATATCCTTACAGCTTTCGACCTTGCAGTCGAATACCCTCAGAGGATTAGTGGTAAGACGTCTCTTGCAGTCAGGGCACAGGCTGTCCTCACTTCCCATGAGGAAGTCCGTTACCTCTTTTCGAAACCGCGGACGGCATTCGGCACATCCGAGAGAATTTATTTCCAGGTTCAGATTACCAAGCCCCACGGCCTTCAGAAAATGTATCAGCATAAATATAAGTTCGGCGTCGACACGGGGATCTTCCTGGCCGATGAACTCCACATTGATCTGATGGAATTGCCTGAATCTGCCCTTCTGAGGCCTCTCGCGCCTGAACATGGGGCCGATGGTAAAGAGTTTTGCCGAGGGGGCCGTCTCATATATATTATGCTCGATGTATGCCCTGATGACTGACGCTGTTGCCTCCGGCCGAAGTGTCAGGTACTCATTGCCGCGGTCGAGAAAGGTATACATTTCCTTTTCAACGATGTCGGTTGCCTCACCGATACCCCTCTTGAAAAGAACGGTCTTTTCCAGGATAGGGATTCGGATTTCCTGCACGCCGAAATCTGAGAATATCTCGCGGGCTATTCTTTCAACATACTGCCACTTGCCCGCCTCTTCCGGCAGAATGTCCTTAAAGCCCCTTACCGATGTTATTTTAGCCATATCATTGAAAACTCCTTATCTTAGGGGGTGAGTTGTTAACATATCTCCACCTGAAAGGCAATACAAATTCAGGAATCAACATCGGAATATGACTGCCCTTTATTTGGTATGTCCGAAGGACGTTGTGACGTTATCTCTATATCCTCTCCATCCGTTTTCATGATGACCGCCCCATCTAAATCGGTCCTGAAAATCCGTGCATTACTTTGTTCGTATCTCTCGATTGCATCATTGTGAGGAAAGCCGGCCACGTTTTCGAAACCGCAACTGACGACGACGATATCAGGTCGAACCCTCTCAAGAAAGGAGGGCGAACTCGACCTGTACGATCCGTGATGTGGCGCGAGGATAACATTGCTTTTGAGGTTGTCGCCCGACATGACAAGTCTCTTTTCTACTTCTTCCGATATGTCGGCGGGAAGCAGGATGCTGGCGTTCCGAAAGGTGATTTTCATGACCAGGCCGTTATCGTTTGAACTGAATGTGGGAACCCCCGTTTCTTTATCGACAATTGGTTCCGGAGGATTTAGTATTTTTATGACTGTATCTCCGAGGAGCATATCGGGCGTCTTCCGGCTTATAATCCTGTGAGGAACATTGTGCTCCCTGATAGCTTGTGCAAAGTAACGGTACGTCTCCAGAGCTGATTTCTCTCCATTCGACCACACCTCTCCCACATCGAAATTGTTCAGGATATAAACAAGACCGCCCAGATGGTCCTGGTCGGGATGGGTCAAAACGACGATGTCGAGCTTCTTTATCCTTTGGCGCCACAAAAAGGGGGCGACTACGTATTTTCCCACGTCAAATCCCTTCGTATAAAAGCCGCCGCCATCGACAAGCATCTTCCTGCCGCCGGGGAATTCTATCAGGCTTGCGTTTCCCTGTCCCACGTCGATAAATGTTGCCGTAAGATGATTCGGGTTCCTTCCCTTGAGGTTGACGTAGGAAATATCGGCAAGAAAAAAAATAACGATAACAGCGAGAACTATCTGAAGGAGGACGCTCTTTTTTCCTGTCCTGACGCTCTCTACAAGCTTAATGGTCGTTATCACGAAAAGGTAGTAAACAATTATTTCCATTATGGTAGGGGTGGTGACTGAAAAGCTGGCAATCGAAAAGGAGGCCAGAACGTCGATGATGGAAAGAGAAATTCCCACAAAGAAGGAGGCAAACTTTATCATGAAAGTGGAAACTATGGTTGATAAGGGTGCAGATATAATAAAGACTATTCCGGCCGGAAGGACCAGAAACCCTAATAGGGGTATGATGAAAACATTCGAAATAAGGGTTACCGTTGATATTCTGTTAAAGTAAAAGGCTATAAGGGGGGCGGTACCTGCGATGGCACTGATACTGACCGCAAGGAAGAGAAAAAAGGAGGAAAGGATTTTTTTGCAAGGCGAAGGCGGCCCCTCGCTTTTCCGGGAAAAAAGCGCGTTCAGAGTCGGGGTGATAACCAAAATTGCCGTGACGGCGATAAAGGAGAGTTGAAAGGAGATATCGAAAAGGGAGGAGGGTGAGAAAATAAGAATGATGAGGGCGGCAAAGGCGAGAGTATTTAAAAGATCTCTTTCCCTGCCGAGTAAAAGTGCGGCCAGGAAGGAAAGTATCATGATGGTAGCCCTGATGGTGGAGATTCCGAGACCCGATATGAATGCGTAACCGACGATAGGTATGACGACGAATAGGGCGGAGGCCTTTTTGATATTGAATCTCAAAAGCAGGTATTCCGAGGATTTCATAAGACCGGCTGCGAGGAAGAAAAAAAGAGTCGCAATAATACCGATGTGGAGACCCGATATGGCAAGCATATGTGAAATGCCCGTGCGGTTGAATTTTTCCCGGATATCCTCGGGAACCCCTTTTTTTTCACCAAGAATGAGGGCCTGAAGAATGCTCCCTTCGGGCGACGGTGACATATCCAGGATACCTCTTCTCAGGTGTGACCTGTATCGCTCTATCTTTGTCTTTAGATAGGATCCCCTGTTCTTTCTTAGAACAACGATGTTCGATGGTTGCCGTATTGACCCGAGTGCACTGATACCCCGGGAGTGGAGATATCTTTTGTAATCAAATCCCCCGGGATTGTTGAAGTTGTGAGGTCGTCGCAGCCGCGTTTTTGCCTTTATATAATCGCCGTATTCAAATGTACGAAGGTTGTTTTTTACCGACAGCGAGACCCTGCCTACAACGGGAATGACCTCCTTTTTCTGAATGATTTTCATTTTTTCAATAATCAGGCTTGTCTTTGAAGGTGATGTCTCAGGGCTTTTGCACACCAATCCGTGAATTACGACCTCGTGCCCTGTATAGAGAGAAATATCGTTTTTGGCCGGTTTCTGGTATAAGGAGACCCGCGTGTTGAGAATTCCGAAGAGAAATAGTAAAAAGAGAAGACCAAAAAAGAGGAGCCGATAATTCATCCTGATAAAGGAAAAGAAAAGCAGTATGAGGGCTGCAAGGGAAAATGAGAGGATAAATGTGTTTGATATACCGGTGTAGTTTCCAATTATTATCCCTGCAATGATTGCAATGAGTAAAGGAATTATTGGTTTTTGCATTTTCATGAGAGCATATTTGAGGTATTCTACTCGTAATGAAAGGTGAAACCCTTATAATGGCCTTTTCCCGCTCACTGTATATCATGCATCACTTTATTGCGGCAATATAAAGGGAGGTTTCTGCCTCTATGTATAAGAATTCACAGCTGGAAAAGGATTTGATGTCAAGGCTCGGATGGCTGATGCTTTTCAGGGTCTTAGTAGTTTCTTTTTTGCTTGGAATCGCCGCTTTTATACAGATACGGGGAGCCGATTCACTCTCGCAGGCGTCTCTCTATTCCATCTTCATCGTGATCGGGGTAACCTACCTCCTTTCCATTATATACGTCGTTCTTTTGAAGGTAGTCAAAAATATTCTTTTCTGTGTATATATTCAATCCATTTTTGACACTATTCTCATAACCGTTCTTGTATATGCGACAGGTGGTATTGAAAGCGTCTATTCAACCCTCTATCCCCTGGTCATAATCTATTCCGTTATCTTTCTGGGAAGGAAGGGAGGCTTACTTGCCGCCTCCGCAAGTGGTATCGTCTACGGTGTCCTGCTGGATCTGGAATTTTACGGCATGTTACATCCTGTCTACAGTGAACTCCATCACAGCTATGATTACAGTGCGGGATATGTCTTCTCAAGGATCTTTATCTATATCGTATCCTTCTATATCATTGCCTTTTTGGGAAGTTTCGTGGTTGAACGGCAAAAGAGACTGGCTTCGCTCCTTTCGGAAAGGGAAGACGCCTTTGAACAACTGGACACCCTCTACAGCAGTATCGTTGAGTCGGTAAGTGCCGGAATTATGACGATCGATCTTCAGGGGAGGGTAAAATCCTTCAACAGTGCCGCCGAAGAAATTACCGGTCTAATGTTCTCTCAGATCAAAGACAGACACGTCGATAAGATTTTTATCGATATATCCGATGTAATATACAGAAAGACAGAGGGAGATCGGAGAAGCAAAGGCAGTGATGATGGAAAGAGAAACAGGTTTGAGGCCGTTGTTCCTCTTAAAGAGGGAAAACAAATGATACTGGGCTTTTCCTTTTCGCCGCTTATTGACAGAAGGGGGGAGGAGATAGGTAAAATTCTCATTTTTCAAGATCTCACGCACATCAAGGAAATGGAGGTAGAAGTCGAAAGGAGCAAACGGTTCGCCATGATAGGCGAGATGTCGGCGGTACTGGCCCATGAATTACGCAATCCCCTCGCGTCGATCAGCGGATCGATACAACTGCTGAAACAAGACCTGAAATTAACGGGAACCGATGAAAGACTCATGGATATTGTTCTGAGGGGTAAGGACCACCTGGAGAATCTGGCCAGGGACTTCCTCCTCCTTGCACGACCGAGCATGGATAAGCGGTCTGTAATGAATATTAAAGAAATCATCGATGATTTGATCGAATCTGTTCGATTCGGTCCCGATTGGAACGACAACGTGACCATAGAAACGATGTTGTGTGAGCAGAACGAAGTGTATGGAAATGAAACAGAGATACGTCAGGTTTTCTTGAATGTGATCGTAAATGCACTGCAATCCATGTCCGATGGGGGAAAATTGAGAATTACGTCAAGGGATTTAAAAAGGGACGGAAATGAGGTTCTCGAAATCGCTATCAGCGATACCGGCTGTGGTATTTCGGAAGAGGATATAAAGAAGATTCAGGAACCCTTCTATACCACAAAGGAAACGGGAACGGGACTTGGCCTTGCGATTGTGAACAGAGTTATTGAAAGTAACATGGGTGAATTCAGAGTCGAAAGTGAAGTAAATAAGGGGACGATCTGCACGATATCTATTCCCAGAAATTTTGACAGGAGGTCATAGATGGTAAAGATTCTCGTTGTCGATGATGATCAGGGCATGAGAGAATTTCTTGAGATTATGCTGACAAGAGAAGGATATGATGTTTCTTCTGCCACTGACGGAAATGATGCAATAAAGTTCTGTAAAAAAATAAAGTATGATCTGGTTATTACCGATCTGAAGATGCCCAAAGTGGATGGTATTGATCTTCTCAGGGCAATAAAGGAAATTTCGCCCGAAACGATGGTTATATTGATAACCGCTTATGCGTCTGGTGATACTGCCATCGCGGCGATGAATGAAGGTGCCTACGACTATCTCGAGAAGAATTTCGACGTCGAGGACCTCAAGGTGATTGTCCGGGACGCGCTGAGCAAAAAAGGGATAAAGGCAAACGACGTAGAATTTCTAAAAGGTGTGGAGGATTCCTATTCATTCGGCGATATGATAGGGAAGAGCAAGGGGATTTTGAAGGTATACTCATTGATTAACAAGGTATCCGATACCACGGCCAATGTACTCATACTCGGAGAAAGCGGGACGGGCAAGGAGCTTGTGGCACGAGCGATTCACACAAATAGTACGAGAGGAAAAAAATCATTCGTAACGATAAATTGCGGCGGAATCCCGGAAAATTTATTGGAAAGCGAACTCTTCGGTTATATGAAAGGGTCCTTCAGCGGGGCCTATGGTGA
The DNA here is from genome assembly GCA_016933215.1 of Deltaproteobacteria bacterium. Classification (GTDB taxonomy): domain Bacteria; phylum Desulfobacterota; class Syntrophia; order Syntrophales; family UBA2210; genus JAFGBH01. Next base: position 16,047 of record JAFGBH010000088.1, read on the forward strand.
TAAACCCGGTCTCTTTGAGATTGCCCACGGCGGGACGATATTTCTCGATGAGATTGGCGACCTGTCTCCGCTTCTCCAGGTTAAGCTTTTGAGGGTCGTGCAGGAAAAGACCTTTCGAAGGGTGGGGGGAGCAGACGACATTACGGTTGATGTGCGGATAATTTCCGCAACGAATCAGGACCTTCGAGAGAAGGTAAAGGAGGGGAGCTTCAGAGAGGACCTCTATTACCGCCTTAATGTCATCCCCGTAAAGATTCCGCCTCTGAGACAAAGAAAAGAAGACATTCCTCTCTTGGTGAACTACTTCATAGAAAAGCATTCCCGTAATTTTAAGAAAGAGATAAAGAAGATATCCTCCTATGCCCTGGAACTCCTCATGGAGTATCCCTTTCCCGGCAACGTACGGGAGTTGGAAAATATAATAGAGCGGAGCGTTGCCCTCGAATCGACCAACATCGTTCTTCCCGAAAACCTTGTGATCCCCGGGACAGAAGAAAATGAGAGAGGTGTAGTGTATGATGTTGCAATTCCGGAAGAGGGGATCAATTTAAATGACGAAATGGCAAAATTCGAACGGCATTTGATTAAAGAGGCTCTCGAAAAGGCCGGGAGGTCTAAGACAAAGGCCGCGAAATACCTGAATATAAGCTTCGATTCACTGCGCTATCGACTCGAAAAGACGGATATTCATTAATTGAACTGAACAGCGAGCGCATTCCCCGTTGCTTGCAGCGGGGTTAGCGAGCGACTAAAAAATAAAATATTTCTTAACAGTCGGAGATTCCCCGCAACTTGGTGCGGGGAGCTTCAATGACAAACCCTTTTACTGCCGCATTGTTTGAACAGAAGCGATCCGGCCCTTCGACATCCTGTCCATGCACGGGTAACCCCACTATTCTGGCACAGTAATTGCTTGATACTTTGTGTGACTATCACTCAATGAGGTGTGCCATGGGAAGACAAAAAGGCTTTACGCTGATCGAACTTATGATCGTTATCTGCATAATCGGTATCCTTGCATCCTTTGCCGCTCTTTCAATGACGAGTTATAGAGTCAGGGGTTACAACATGCTGGCCAGGTCTGATGTGAAGAACGCCTTTACTGCCTCCCAGGCCTATTTTATAGACAATCCCGCCGGAAATGTCACAGTAACAAATCTCACGAACTGTGGATTTAGGACATCGGATAATGTGGTCGTGACGGTGAATAACGGAACGGTGGATAACCTTGAGATTACTTCAGTACATGGCGCCGGCGATACGACCTATACGATCAATACCTATGGTATAATTTCTCCACAATGATCAGATACGTGCAATCAAAAGAACGATAAAAAACCGGTGATTATTTCCCATGTTCGGTGAAAATCACCGGTTTTTTATTGTCAGAGACGCTCAATTGCACAGGAATTATTTTTAACAATCATCATATTATTATTTATATTATATGGTTAGATATTATATTTACGCTGAACATAAAGTTGGCATGCTCATTGCTATATTACTAACCACTGATCGTGGACATCATGTTTCACGAAGGTCTCATTGGAGTTTTATTGCGGTATATAAATTGGAAACTATGAAGGAGGAGGTAAGTTATGTTGATTAAATTGAACAAGAAGAGGGGACAGAAAGGTTTTACACTGATCGAGCTGATGATCGTTATCGCGATTATCGGAATTTTGGCTGCCATCGCAATTCCGCAGTTTACCGCTTACAGGGTAAGGGGTTACAATGCAATGGCGAAATCGGACATCAAAAACGCCTACACCGCGGCACAGGCCTACTTCAGTGACGCTCCCACCGGAACGGCAACCTTAGCTATATTGAATAGCTATGGTTATACGGGAAGTGATGGGATTACTCTGACGGTTTCTAATGGAACGATAGGTGCTCTGGCGCTGACGTCCGTCCACGGATCGGGCGATACAACCTATTCAATCA
>JAFGBH010000020.1 GCA_016933215.1 Deltaproteobacteria bacterium
GTCCGCGCTGGGGAGCCAGTAAAAAGAAGGGCAGCCTCGTTTGGGACTGCCCTTTTGTTATTCGCCTATTGCCTGTTGCCGAAACCCTGTATCTGTATCAGCCTATTCAAATCCCATGATCTCGTAGAGACACTCGCCTGATATGGTATCCTTTACACCTCCTGTTTCGATTGTCCCCTGATAGTCGGCGATAACCCGGAAGTAGTTGGGTCGGGCGATAAAGGTTCGCACCAGCCACTGCGTGAATCCGCCGAGACCCGATACGGTGAGGAGGTCCACATTTTCCACCAGCCCCTTGAATGTAATGTCGATGTGAGTTTTTACACCGTCATCGTCAAAATCGATGGAAACACGTTTGGGATAGTATCGCTTCAGGATTGGGTGTGTTTCAAAATCCCACTGTCGTATCGTGGGACTCCCCGTTCCCGCGATGACCGTGCCGTTTTTGGCGATGTAAAGCGGTCGAGAGTTAATGGAGGGATCATAATAATCCACGTCGGCGTAGATGATGGTGTAATTATCGTCGATGATGCGACCCCAGATCCAGCGGCGGGTGATTTCATTCAAGCCTTTGCGGCCCCAGTTGTGATCGGCATATCCCGTGCCGGTCACCACGGTCGTTATGCCGTTTTTGGTGATCGTTCCTTCAATATGGTTGCGTGCATGATGGACGGTCCAGAAAAAATCGAGATGAGACTCATTGACTCCATCCCCGCCCGACGGTCTCCAGCCGGGAGCCTCTTCGCTGAGCGTAAAATCCGCCTCGATGCCGCCAAGCTTCCAGTAGACATGATAGGTTTCATCGTCAAGACGGTGGACAAATCCGAGGGGCGTTTCAATACGGACATCATCAATCGAAGATTTCATCTCCCCTGGTTTCAGTGATTGCAGGTATGATTCCCTGGACCAGTCGGGCGAATAGAGGGAAAAGGTTACCTCCGGTTTTCCTGATACAAAACTCGGATCAAGAAAAACGCCGACAAAGGTCTGTCCGTTATCGAGGTGTCCGTCGAAGTACCACCATTCAAAGGGACGTTTCCCTTCTATCAGATGTCGTGCACGGTCCTCGGCCCCGGGAGGGCTCTTCCCCCAGTCGATATATGCGTCCGAACGACCGATTATTTGATCCGGTACCTCGATATGGGTGCAGCCTGCAAAGGAAAGGACAACGAATATCAAAATCGCAGGCCCCGTTAGCCGAAGGAAAAGTCTCTTAAAAAAACCTGTCATACCAACACCCCCTCTTTTGTGTCAGTTTGCTGCGGTTTCCCCCTTTAACCGTTTTTATCAAGAAAGGTGACATAGAAGTCCGCCGTTTCTCCCGGTCTTTCGAGCATTGGGGCATGGCCGCAGTTTTTCAGTATGACTGTCTCGGCATGAGGTATATTTTCTTGGTACACTTCGACAGTCGACACATGGAGGATCCGGTCGCTGTCTCCCCAGATGATGAAAACGGGTATATGAAGACGGGGAAGGAGATCGATAGCTTCTTCTCTGTGCGCCCAGATATCGTTCCACATCTTCTGGTTAAACCGGCCATGGCTGATATATTTTCGCGCTACCACACTGCGCATGGGCCATGGAAGGAAGGGTTCGTTTTGAAATGCGAACTGCATCAGACGGTCAAAATCATCCCTGGAGTTTACGATAAGGGGATTATCGCCCCGATCAAGGGCCAGTTGAAAATCACTGGGCTTCGGTGATAGGAGGCCGGCCGAGTCGAATAGACCGAGGGTAATGACCCTGTCCGGATGCTCTGCCGCATAAATTTTCGACACATATCCCCCCATGGAATTACCTGCCAGGTGAAATCGATCCAGATTCAGTGTCTCAACTGTTTTCGTAAAACCCTCGGCGATGTAATCGATGTCGTAGGTTCGATTGAAATCACGACTGTTATCGCCGTGTCCGGGCAGGTCGATCGCCACTATCCTGTAGTCCTTGGGCATTTGTCTGGCAAAGCGAACCCAGCTGTCCTTGTCCGCGGCAAAACCGTGAAGGAACACGATGGTTTCGCCCTCTCCTTCACGCTCGAGATAGGAGATATCCTGATCACCTATGTCGACTTTTTTTAATTCCATGCCCGATCTCCATCTTTCGGCCGACATGGAAAAATCAAAAAGCGATTGCTGAAGAGAGGCGCAGCCGCTCACAAAGAAGATCACTATGAATATAAGAAATCCCCTGAGAGTTTTTTTCATGATTCCTCCCTTCGATGTCCCCCTGAAATTAACACAGTACAAGCGAATTGCACAATATTTTCAAGATTTGCTATATAGAAATTATTGATGCTCCCCGCAATCCCGTATAACTCCGACAAGGTGCGAGGAATCTCCGACTGTTAAGGAAAATGTTTGTTTTTATCCGCTCCCTAACCCCTCTGGATGCAACGGGGTTAGGGCTCGCTGTTCAGTGCAGATGTTGAACCGAATTGTCTCCCCGCAAGCCACCCCGTGGAAAATGCCGCCTGGAGATTGTATCCCCCCGTGTCCGCCGCTATATCGATGACCTCACCGGCAAAATAGAGCCCTTTCACCAGGCGCGATGCCATGGTGCGGGGATTGATTTCCCTCGTATCCACACCGCCCGCCGTGACGATCGCCTCGTTGAATGGACGGTACCCCGTGACCTCAAAGGTAAAATTTTTGAGCCATTCCCTGAGGCGTTTCCGCTTCTCCGCCGTAATCTGATTTCCCGGTATTTCGCCATCAATACCGGTAAGTTCGAGACAAAGAGGAATCAGTTTCCGGGGAAGGAGACCCCCGAGAAGTGTCCTGAATGGCTCCTTTCCCCTTCGATCCAGATCGCGGAGAAGACGGGCATCCAGTTTCCTGTGGTCAAGGGCGGGCTTCAGATCGATTGAAAGATCAACCCTTTCACCGATTCTGAGGAGATCGACCACCCGATGGCTGAGCGACAGGATGACGGGACCGGAAAGACCGAAGGAGGTAAAGAGAAGCTCTCCAAATGCATCGGCGACCTTTTTTCCCCTGACCACTATTCGGACGCCGACGTTCTTAAGATTGAGGTCTTCGAGGCGGCCTGCAGCGTCACCGGCCGTTTCCAGGGGGACCAGTGCGGGCCGAATCGGTACGATGGTGTGACCCACCGATTCAGCGAGACGATACCCGTCGCCGGTTGATCCCGTATCGGGGTAGGATGCCCCTCCCGTTGCGATGATAACGGCATCGGCGTAATAGCTGTCCCTTTTTGCCGCAGGCGATTTCCCTCCACGGTACAAAAAGGGGGAAACCTCGACTCCTGCCACCTTTTCCCCTTCCACGATCAGGCGGGTTACTCTCCGTTCCTCTATCGTTTCCACGCCGCTTTTTTTAGTCCAGTTGAGGAGGGAATCAACAATGTCGAGAGCGTTGCCGCTTTTCGGAAACACCCTTCCGCCGCGCTCGACGATGGTGGGAACCCCACGTTCTTCAAAAAAAGCGAGAAGCTCCTCTGAAAAAAAACGGGAGAAGGCGTGTCGTAAAAAGCGACCTTGTGTCCCGAAATGTTGTATGAATTCATCTAAGGGCTTAATATTGGTAAGGTTGCACCTGCCCTTGCCGGTGATGGCGAGCTTGCGTCCGGGGTGCTTCATCTTTTCGATGAGAAGTGTTCTCGCACCGAGGCAGGCAGCCTGTCCCGATGCCATAAGGCCCGAGGCGCCTCCCCCGATGACGATGACGTCGTACCTGCTCATTTGATGTTTTGATATAACCGTGAGGTCACGATTCTCCCTGCCGCCGGAAAGGGTATCGCTATTTCATATACCACTTCACGTCTGCCTTTGCCTTCAGGTTTGAAAGGTATATCGGCGTTTCCTTCTTGACCTTTTCATTTTTGAGGTACTGTTGCAGCTTTTCGCTGATGTCACTGAAGGGAATCACACTGGCAGGTTTTTTATCAATGGATTTGATAAGATGATATCCGAACTGGGTCTCGACAATTCCACTCACCGTGCCGGGTTCCAAGGCAAAAGCGGCATCCTCAAAGGGTTTTACCATCTGTCCCCGTTCGAAATAACCGAGGTCGCCATCCCTTTCACTGCTGGGACATTCGGAGAACTCTTTGGCAAGAGCTGAAAAGTCTTCTCCCTTTTTCAGGCGTTCCTCAATTTCTTCTATCTTTTTCCGAGCCGCTTCCTTGACGGATGGATCTGCCTTCTCGTCAAAGGTGATGAGGATATGGCTGGCCTGAACCCTTTCAGCCTGCCTGAAGGAATCGGGATTATTGTCATAATACTCCTTCGCTTCCTTTTCCGAAACGGCTATTTTTTCCACAACTTCTTTCTCGATAAGCTGTTTGATGGCCATTTCCTCTTTGATGCGGGATTTTAATTCCTCTTCCGAAAATCCCATCTTTAGCAGCCATTCTTTATAGTTGGCGTCATCGGGAAATCTTTTTTTCAGTGACTCGATCTGTTCTGCCGCCAATTGGTCATCCACGGTCATTTTCTTCTTCGCGCTTTCCTGGAGAAGAAGTTCGCGATCTATCAACGTTTTCAGTACTTCCTTTCGTATCTCTTCCATTTGAGAGGTGCTGGGGGTCTGCCCCGCGGCCTGAAGCCGCCCGTTTACCCTGCTCATCTCCGAATCAAAGTCGGCTTTCGTAATGGCCGATCCGTTTACCTCGGCCACCTTGTTGTCTGCAGGCTTTGTCTCATCTGCCAGCACTGGTGATAAAAATATGAAAAACGCGAGAGCGATAACTGTCGCCCAATAAAATCCGCCTCTTTTCTTCAACATTCCCTTTTTCCTTTCTTTTAAAGTGGGGAGATACCCCTGAGTAGAACCACTCACCTTCTTATAGGAATAAAATAGTAAATCAAGTATTTTTTACTTTTTTTGTTCTTTTTGCATAACGACATCACTATAAGTGTCCATAAAAGCCTGACGGAGTCTCTGAATGAAAGGATTGACCGCATCTGAGATGCCACAATACATGACGGACACTAATCGTTCAAAGCTAAAAGCGCGGCCGCTTCGGCGTGAATCTTCGTCGTATCGAAAAGGGGAACCGGGCTGTCTTCATCACTGGTGAGGAACCCTATCTCGGTACATCCCAGGATGATGCCCTCGGCACCTCTCGCCGCAAGTTTTTCCATAACAGCGATAAACCGGTCCCTCGATGATTGTTTGATTGTGCCGAGACAAAGCTCGCTGAATATGATGTCGTGGATGATGTCCCTTTCCTCTTCTTCTTCCGGAATCAGGACCTCGAGTCCGTGGTTTTTTATGAGACGTCCCTTGTAAAAGTCCTCTTCCATGGTGAACTTCGTTCCCAGAAGGCCGATTGTTTTAATTCCCTGCTCCTCTATCGCCTCGGCGGTAACGTCGACAATGTGGATAAGGGGAATGGTGACATGGTTGGCAACCTCATCGGCCATCAGATGCATCGTGTTGGTACAGATGAGAAAAAAATCCGCACCGCCTTTTTCAACACGCTGTGCCGCATCAATCATAAGGTCAGTAGCCTCGTCCCATTTTCCCTGGCGCTGGTGGGTTGCGATCTCGTCGAAATCGACTGAGTACATAATACACTTCGCCGAGTGCAGTCCCCCCAGTTTTTCCTTCACGACTTCGTTGACGATGCGGTAGTATTCAAGGGAGGATTCCCAACTCATGCCGCCAATAAGGCCGATTGTCTTCATCAATGACTCCTTGGTATGTGTCATCTTCGATAAATTTTCTCATTTGTAGCGTTTTTCCTCATCCCAGGTCAAATTATTTATGGTTTTTTCGGGTAAATAACAATAATCTTGACTCGATAGATGGATTTGTCATATCTTCCACCGGGGGGATGTGTTGTTTCAAATGATTGGGATAATGAAAAAGATGATTGTCCTATCTCAAAGGGAGCGAATCGAATGGTGAAGAAGCCCACATATGAGGAACTGGAAAAAACAGTCAGGGATCTGGATGAAAGATGTAAAAAGCTCGAAATGAAAAAAGACGGTCTCAGCATTAATAGTGAAAACTTTCTTGCGCTGGCCGAGGAATCCCCTGACGGTATGGCGATAGCTAATCACGAAGGCAAGTGTCTTTATGCGAACAGGAGCGTGGCGGAAAGTCTCGGCTACAATAAATCCGAAGTCTTGAAGATGAATTTCCGTGATCTGACACATCCCGATGATCTTGATATGGTAAACCGACAGTTCGCAGAAAGAACTGCGGGGAAAACTGCCCCAAGTATCTATGAGGCACGATTCGTCCACAAAGATGGCAGTACTGTCTTCATGGAGGTGTCGGGGACGAAAACGATATGGAACGGAGAGGTCGTCTCTATGATGGTCGTGAGAGATATCACGGCTCGTAAGGGGACGGAGAGATTATTGCAGGAAAAAGAAGAGCTTCTCAGGGCCACGCTCGAATCGACGGCGGATGGTGTATGTGTGATAGGCGAGGATCAGCAGATGGTGATCTATAATTCGCCCTTTGTCGTAATGTGGCGAATACCGGAAAAAATACTGATGCGAGGGGATAATGAAAGTATTCGTCCTTTCGTTATGAAGCAGATTGAAGAACCGAAGGACTTCGAAGCAAAGACGGTTCGCCTCTATGGAACGAGGGAGAAGACCTTTGACACGTTATTTTTAAGAGACGGCCGTGTCTTTGAGCGCAGGTCCAACCCCCTCATTGTAAGAGGCGAACTTGAAGGGAGGGTATGGAATTTTCGTGATGTCACGGAAAAAAGATTGACCGAAAGTGCGCTCAGTAGAGCGGAGGCAAAATATCGCGATATTGTTGAGAGTGTCGGAGAGGGTATTTTCCAGACGACCCCGGAAGGACGGCCTGTTTTTGCGAATCAGGCGATGGCCACGCTGCTCGGGTATGATTCTCCCGAGGATCTCATGAATTCCGTTTCCGATGCCGGTGGGCAGGTATATGTGAGTCAGGAACGACGGGCGGAAGCCATGAGGTCGGTTGCGAATGGCGAACTTTTAGAGAGCTTCGAAGCGGAACTGAAACGAAAGGATGGCACTCGCTTATGGGGTTGCCTGAATTTTCGCGGTGTCTTTGATGAGAAGGGGAACCATGTTAAAAATGAGGGTACGGTACGGGACATTTCCCTGCGCAAAAAGATGGAGAAGGAATTGAGAGAATCGGAGGCACGGTATCGGAGTATCTTTGAACATACCGGTACGGCAATGGCGGTAATCGACAAGAATGAGATTATCATCGACCATAACAGGGAATTCGAAAAACTGAGCGGCTACCACAGGGAAGAGCTGACAGATACAATGATACTGGGTAATCTCTCTACCCCCGAGGAAACCGAAAGAATCAGGAAGGACAGTTACAAGAGATTAGAGCGCAAGAATAGTGCTTTCAGGCGTTATGAGACCCTCCTTGTGACCAAAAAAGGGGAAAGGCGTGATGTTTTGATGACGGTTTTCCCCATCCCGGAGACGTCGAGACAGATTTTGTCTTTGATCGACATGACGGATCGCAAAGTTGCGGAAAGGGAGCTTCAAGAGAGTGAGGCAAAATACCGGTCTCACTTCGAAAATATCGGCGACATGATATTTACCATGGATCAGAATCTTCGGATTACCGACGTGTCTCCCAGCGTCAGACAGATGCTCGGGTACAACCCGGAAGATTTTATCGGGAAGGATTTTTCCGAAGTGCGGAAAATGATGCAGAAAAAAGAGTACAGGATCAGCTACCTCAATGCGAAGAAGATTCTTGGAGGAGAGGCAATACACCTTTCAGGGTACGAACTTACGGCCAGAGACGGAAGAAAGGTGCTGGTCGAGATTAGCGGGCATCCCATGTTCGAAGACGGGCAGGTGGCGGGAACAATCTCGGTGGTGCGGGATGTTACCGCACGCAAGGCTGCCGAAGAGGCACTCAGGGAGACTATGGAACGTTACGAGCATCTGGTGAAGCATGCCCCTGCCGGTATCTACGAATTGGATTACGACAGGGAACGGTTCACGAGTGTCAATGAAGTCATGTGTCAATGTCTTGGCTATACGAGAGATGAGTTTCTGTCGATGGATCCCTTTGATCTTTTTACCGAGGGGAGCCGCGGTGACCGCAAGAGACTCATTGCAGAACTTCAAGCGAATGATGAGCCCAACACCAAAGAATATCATGTCAAGACAAAGGATGGTCATAAGATCTGGATACTTCTGAGCTCGAGAATTATCTATGAAAAGGGGAGACCAAAGGGGGCGACAGGAGTCTTCTATAACATTACGGAAAGAAAGGAGTCGGAGCTGGCCCTTCAGAAAAGCGAGGAGCGCCTCAGGAGAGTCCTCGAGAAGATGCCCATGATGCTCGTCGCCTTTGATAAATCGGGAAATATCATTGTGTGGAATGCTGAATCTGAAAGGATTACGGGATACAGTGCAGATGAAGCGATAGAATCAATCGGCATATGGAAAAAGCTCTTTCCCGATAAAGACTATCGTCACTGGATACTAAGCGAGATATCGAAACTCGAAAATCTATTCTATGATTTCGAAGTCAAGCTTGCCTGCAAGGATGGATCGGAAAAGACGATCTCTTGGTCAAACATATCCAATAAGTACCCAGTGCCCGGGTGGTCATTCTGGGGCGTGGGAATGGATACGACCGAGATAAAAGAGGCACATGCCATTCTTGAGCAGGCGAATGTAAAACTTGAAGAAATGGTGGAAGAAAAGAGAAAGGAGTTACAGGAAAAGGCGGACAAACTTGATGAGCTCAATGCGGCCCTTAAGGTTCTCGTGAATGCCAGGGAAGATTACAAGCGGGAGCTTGAAGAAAACATCGTATCCAATTTCAAACAACTCATTGCACCGCACCTCGATATGCTCAAGAAGAGCCAGTTGAATACTAGCCAGATAGGCTATTTCGGTATTCTGGAGAACTATATGAATGAGATAATCTCTCCCTTTGCCAGAGATTTATCTTCAAGGAACTTCAACCTTACTCCTCAGGAAATCACGGTGGCCGGTCTGATAAAGGACCACAAAACGACCAAGGAGATCGCCAGACTGCTTCACATATCGCAGAGTGCCGTCATATTTCACCGGCACAATATACGAAAAAAGCTCGATCTCATCGACAAGAAGATAAATCTGGAATCCTACCTGAAATCTTTCGTGTAGTATTAGTATTTACCTAACATTAATCAGATAAATATTTAACACCATTCCCCCAAAAAAATGTGTTATAAAATGCCCAGTTTCAGAAGAACCGGTGCGGTTTTTTGTATTTTTTCTCCTTTTTTTTGATCACAGGCGCCCCGGGGGGAGGATGTGCTTCCCGGTGTGAGTCTCCCGGTCCCGTCGGTGACGTGGCCGGGGGGGCATATATGGGGAGAGGTAATAATGTGAGATTCGCGTGGGTTGGAGAGGGTATTTGTTGAGAGGGTAAAGAGGGTTTTAAAACTCTAAAGAGAGATTAAATATTGAGGGAGGAGAGGGGGATATGAATAAGAGTGATTTGATCGCTGAGGTTAGAAAGTATCTGAAAAACAAGAACGATGCGCAAGCAGTCATTGAGTGTGTCCTTTCGACGATCGTGAGCGGACTCAGAGATGATGCAAAGGTGATGCTTTCCGGTTTTGGAACGTTCAAAATTGTAAAGAAAAAAGAGAGACGTGGGAGAAATCCGCGTACAGGAGAAGAGATTCGGATCGAGAAAAGAGAGGTTCCCCGTTTCATTCCATCACAGATTTTTAAGGATGCGGTGAAATAAGGGAGCGATCAGGACTTTTTGAGTGAGGAGAGATTGCTGGGAAGCAGAAGGGTGTCGTGACGTGAGTTGAGGGGAATGCCCCCGTGGCAATTGATCATCCGGAACAATCCCCCCGCTCTTTATGTCCCGACAGATACCGGGGAATCTCCGTCTTAAAAAAATATCTTATTTCTATGCGCTTATCAACCTCGCCGCGATGAGCGGCAGGATCATTCGCCCTTCAGTTCATAGAAGGGAGGCCTTTCCATTTCCCACATAGAGCCCGAGCAGATAGGGCTTTTGACTGAGAAAGGCCATGGCCTGGTCTCTCACCTCTTTTTCGGCAAAGGATATCTTGTAGCGGTATGTCTGATAATTAAAGGTTATGCTCCGTTCGAAATAGAGCGGTTTGAGTGCATTGATAATCTCTCTTTTTACCTCCTCGGTGGCACCGTCGAAGAGGTAAAAGAGACTGTACACGATATGTGACCAGAGCGTAATATCAAGGTCGTAATAATCCATGGAATACATGTGCATGGTTTTCTGGTAGGCGTAGGTATTGAGATACCGCTTCACCTGCTCGCTGTATTTCAGATATTCCCTGCGGCAATCATCTTTAAGCCTCACGATATCCTCGATTGAGAGGGCTTCCGGCTCTGTCATTGTTTCCAGACCGTGCCGGCCTAACTGGTGTACCTCCGTTTGCCATGTCGACGTCAGGTCTTTTTTCAGCCAATGAGACCGGTGCCTGTGGAGGGTTGTAAAGAGTGTATAGATAACCTCCTCAAACATCTGCCCCAGCTTGGGGGCACTGGCGTTATGATCCTTGGTTCCCAAACCCGCCTGGCAGATACTGAAACCTCCGAAGAGGGCTGAGAGTGTAATAAAGATATCGATGCCGTAGTGACGTACCATGTCGTTCCATTCATTCTCAAGCAGGTGCGAACAGAGACGGGAAGAGAAGGCAAAATCGCCCCCTATCGGCTGTCGGATATCTGTTTCCCCCAACGAGAAGAGAAGGGGATAGCAGAGATGATTTGTGATGGTTCCGTCAAACTGGTGCCGTGAATAGAGGGGAGTGACCAGGTCGTGCCCCTCGGCAACGGGATAGCCGAGATATTGAATCCATTCCGGTTTGATTGAACGAAGGTCGGCATCGACGACTATTATGATAGAGGCCCCGGCTTCCTTGCAGTATTCGAAGAGATTCAGGAAATTGTTTCCCTTTCCCTTCACTCCTTCAGGGGTACTGATATACTTCCTGTCAATTGTGTCGGGTATCTCTGCCGAGAAAAAGGCTTTCTTTGTGCCGTCTTGGCTGTTATTGTCGCAGTTGATGACGGCACATCTCTTGTCGGGGAAGTAGGCGGCAAGACCCTCGCCGGCCATTCTGGTGACATAGCCGATAGTCCCGGCCTCGTTGTAAGAGGGGATACCGACTACGACATCATATTTTGAATTCATTATATTGTTGCCCTTCTTTTTTTTCACAATAATTTGCAATAACCGCATTATATACACCAAAAGGAAAGCAACAATCAATAGAATAATTTAAATATTCCTATGTCCAGCCTCTATTTTTTTGCTATACGGAGTGTCAGAAACGACGGGCTCTGGCGGCAAGACCGAGCAGATCGGGTAGCTCCATGTCGGGTGTAGCTTTCGCCGCCGGTGTCGCCCCGAAGCCATCTTTGCCATGTCTGCGGTTTATCCATACCGTTTTCAGCCCCACCTTTTCAGCGGGTTCGATGTCATGATAGAGACTCTGGGCAACGTGCAGAATCCTCTCCTTCGGGATTCCGATTTTCTCGATGGCATGGTAAAAATTATTGAGGGACGGTTTATAGCATTTCACCGCTTCCGCCGTTACGACCCAATCAAAGTCAGTTTCCAGGTGTTTGGCTGAAAAGGCAAAGAGGTCATCATCCACATTGGATATGACGGCGAGCCGGTAGCTCTTTTTCAGAGAGTGGAGAGCCTCGACACTGTCATGGAAGGGAGGCCAGTTTTTGACGGAAAGGGAAAACGATTCAATCTCCTTCCGGTGAGGGATAAATCCCAGTTTCTCTCCGAACCCCTCGGCTACCTTCGCAAGGACCGTTTTATAATTGTGGAAATTACCCGCCTCTATCCGGGATTCGAGCTTCGCGAAGAGCTCGAGGATATCGTCCTTTTCGAGCCTGACGCCGTGAGATCTGAGTATCTCCCCCATCGCCGAGGCGATACCCGATTCCCAGTCAATCAGTGTCCCGTAACAATCAAAGGTCATAACCTCAACCATCTCAAAATCGAGCATAATCTTACCTCCAAAAAAAAGGTCTTACTCATATATTCTATTTCAGAAAGGGTAGACGATACATTAAAACGTTCTCCGGTAGAAGGAAATAATTGTTGACACCCCTTCGGGCGATACTCTATTAAAGAAATATGGATGAAAATAAGGCAGGGAAAAATGATAGAAGATTAGAGGAGATAGCTACCCGATACGGCCTCTCCATCGAAGTTCTGAGGGAATACCAGGATATTTTTCGTGAGTACGGGATACCCCTTTTCTCTCCGGGGAAGGAGGCGGAAAGCGCCCGGCGGATCATAATGGTTTCAACCCACGGGTACTGGGGTGATCCACCTCCCGCCGGTGTGCCCGATACGGGGGGGCAGACCTATTATGTCCTCGAAGTTTCGAAGGCATGGGCACGAGGAGGGAGAAAGGTGATCATTTGTGCCCGCTGGTTTGAGCCCTATCCTCGGGTAGAGCGATTTCATGAGAACCTGTGGCTGCTCCGCATACCGGCAGGGAGCGACATGTTTATACGAAAAGAGGATATCTACCCCCTTCTCCCGGAGCTTGCCGAAAGGGCCGTTGCCGTCTCGGTCCTTTTTGGGGCCGATGCCGCGATGGGTCACTATGCCGATGGTATGGCCATATCGCTGGAGGTGGCCGAGAGACTCGGGATACCGAACGTGGTAATTCCCCACTCACTGGGTATCAACAAGTTGCTCTCCCTCGGATTCGATCCGGGTACTCCCGAGTCGTGGATTGATGAAAAGTACAATTTCGGTACCCGTGAGAGCTTCGAGATTTCATCGCTTAAGGGGGCAAATCTCGAAATTGCCAATACTGTGCAGGAACCCGACAGACTAAAAGAATATTACGGAATGTCTCTTCCCCATCTTATCATGCCCGCCGGTGCGGGGAGCCATTTTTTCAATATAGAAAAAAACACCCAAAAGGAAATGCTCTCAGATTATAATCTTCTTCCGGGGAAATACCTCATATACTTCGGCCGGTTCTCAGAGGCGAAGAATGTGCCGGGGGTGATCGCCCTTTTTGGCGAGGCGCGTCGCATCGAAAGCGAAATGATGGGGGGCATAAAACTCGTCCTCGTGGGCGGATCGCCGGAGAATCCTCAGCCCGAAGAGGTGATCGTCGAAAACCAGATCGGGGAAGCTCTGAAGGCCTACGGCCTGAATGAAAATGACGTGGTGCGGCTTCCGAGTCAGGAATGGAGAACCCTTGCCGTCCTGGCACATCACGCGCTTGTCTATGTGGGTATGCAGAAGATGGAGCCCTTCGGCATGGGAGTGGCAGAGGCCATGGCGTCGTCGGCACCGGTTGTTATATCGAATCGGGCCGGCATTACACGGTGGATTGCCGACGGGGTCGAGGGAATTGTCATCGATCCCGATGATCCCGAAAAGGCTGCCGGGAGGCTCGTCTCCCTTATGAAGGATCCGGAAAAACTGCACGAGATTGCGCGAAGAGGCAATAAAATGTGTCGTGATACCTTCAGCTGGGATGCAATCGCCAGGGACCAGGGTGAGATCTTGGATGCCCTCTGCCGGGGTAAAGCCCCTCATGGCGTAGAGGGGGAAGGGTTCGAATCCATCTTTGCGAGAAGAGAGGGGAGGGCCTATCAGAGGTCTGCCTTTACCTGGCGTGGGGATCCCCCTGTCATCAGGGAGAAACACAAAAAAGCGGCGAAGGGCCTTTTCCCCCATATCATTGGCGAAGTCAGGCATGCCTCCGGAGCAGGGAGGCGGGTGATCGTTGCCCTGGCCGGAGAGTCGGGGGTGGGAAAGACGGAGATTGCCGAATATCTGAGGTATCTCTTGAGAAGTGAAGGAATGTGGGGAGTTACCATATCAGGGGATGCCTTTTTTAAACGGGTCCCGTCGGAGAATCACCGTGCGAGAATCGATGCCTATGCCGAGGGGCACCTTGACACATATCTGGGTCCCTCCGAGGTGGATCTGGAACAACTGGATTCTATTCTGAAAAGGGCGGTGGAGAGGAGGGTGGATCTGATTTCCGTTCCCTCCGACTGCAGGTCTCTGGAGTCACGGAGATATGACGATGTGCCCGTTGACATCAGGGGGATCGATGTCCTCTTTGTGGATCTTACCTATAGTCTCCTTCTCGAAAACGTTACCCTGAAGATCTTTCTGGAATCGGATTACAAAGCTCGGATCGATGAAATCAGGGAGAGAAATCTCGGCCGCGATCCCGATCAGGACTTTTCATTTATCCTGAATGTTCTCGAGATCGAGCACAGCATAATCCAGGGACTTAAAGAAAAGGCGAACCTCATCGTCACGAACAATTATGAGGTAAAGCGGCCGTAGGTCACATTCTCAGAAAAGAGGGGGAATAATCGCCCGTGTTCCCTTTAATCGTGCGGTTATAAGCGCCGAGAGCGAACTGACGGGATTGACCTGGGCAAGCTTGAGGGGTTGTACGCCCATGTGCTTGCAGAGTCCATAAACCGTATCGGCGAGATTATTGCATCCGGGACTCATGGTGATATTTTTCTTCCCCAGGCGCCGTGTCAGTTCTAACCCGTAATCCTGAATGGCGCAGCTTCCCGCGATGTGAACGGGACCGGCGATCTTCCTGACCTCTTCGGGGTCGATATCCTTCCCCATGAGAATGGTAAAATCACCCCTTCCCTCATGGTCGCAGTAGAATATCTCCACCACCGTTTCGGTATTTCTCCGGCACCCCTCTTTGCAGCAGCGTTCCCGGCCCCTCAGGATTGTGAGACCCGGGGGGAATTTCTCGAGAAGCTCACAGGTGAGGTTCTTTTTACGTTCATCGAAGAGGGACCTGTTGATGATAGAAATGGTGTCCAGATTCCCCTCGCCGATGCCCGTTTCTGCCGAAAGTCGCAGGTGTTCTACCTCTTCTATGTCAAATCCCAGAAAAGCCGAGGCCGCAACGTCGACGGCAAGGGGATCTGGACCGCCGATGAGGCAGTTCATCGGTACGATGCACTCATCGGTATTGCTCTCCGCAACGTAATGTCCGTGATTCGTTGCGATGAGGCCGTCGATCACGACGAAATCGGGTCGCAGGACACGATAGATGTCGGCAAATTTCTGGTGCAGCCTGAAGTTGTGATCGGCAATCCGGCTTTGCTGATGGATCAGACCGAACTGGTTTTTTATCGAGAGTGTGACTTGTGACATGGAGTGTGTCTTCAGTTTGGGAAGTGAAACGTAGAGATTGTTCTCGCGGTCCTCGATGAGGCGCTCGTAGACGAAGGATGAGATATCGTTGAATGTCTGGAGACCTTCGAGATAGATGGGAACAGTATCCGTTTCATCGAGATAGACGGGAATCGCACCTGTTTCCCTGCATACTTTCGCGATCCCTGTCCCTTTGAATACGAGGCGCGTGAAATTGCTCTGTGTGCAGTTTTCGATCACATAGATATTTCTGGCCCCGTTGTTTTTAAAGTAAAGGATAACCTCCCGTATAACCTCCGGATCGGTGAAGCTGTATTTCTTAAGATCAACGGCGTTGACCTTGAGGTAAACATCCCTGCTCGGTTTCAGAAGCGCCGCTCCTCCCCCAAAGTACGAAAAGACTTCGCCCACTGCAGCTTTTATCCCCTGGTTCGTATCGGAAAATATGACATCACGTTTCTTGTCCATTGCAATGGTCCCCCGTTATCTGTTTTTTCCGGAGTGCGGTTTCGAAGCTATGTCCCCTGTGTATCGTCCGAGGATATTACAGGTCGTAGAGTTTTTCATCCACCTGTGGCCGCGGGCTTTTTCTTCCCCTCTTCGCCTTTCCGTCGAGAGAAAAGGGTTCTTCGTTCTCGAAGATATCACCCATTTCCTCTTCTATCTTATCGGGATCCTCTCCCCGTTCGAGCCGGCTGAGGGCCTCTTCCATCCCCGCGCTCAGATTGAGTCCCGCCGCATCGGAGAGCTTCCTCATCATTGCGGCCGCCTGACGCGGGTCGTCTTCATCGATACTGCCCGCCTCTCGTGAGAGTATTTCCATCGCCTTTTCCATCCTTCCCTCGTCGATAGGGGGCATATCATCGTCGGCATCCTTTCTGTCGCCGCTGATCGTCGAAAAAACGGACATCTGACGTGCCAGTTTCACCGTCTTGCAGCGGGGACAGCGGGGAACTTTTTCCGTGTTAACCGACCGGGAAAAGAAATTGTAGATGGTGTTGCACTTCCTGCAGTAGAATTCATAGATGGGCATGGTCTGACCTCAGCTGATTAAATCGACAATGAAAATAAATCGTTCCTTTGCTTCTTCTCGGAAAATAGTAAAAAAGGCGATTCGGTGTCAAGATAATAATCGCCGGCGCGTTTCGGACATTCCTCATACGGGAGAAGACATATCTTTTTCAATCAAGCGAAGATAACCGATGCGTTCGGTGAGCGGGGGGTGTGAGTAATAAAACCAGGCATAGAAGGGGTGGGGGTGAAGATTAGCGAGATTGTCCTTCGCAAGCCGCTTCAGTGCATCCGCGAGATGACGTGTTGTTCCCAGAAGATGCCCCGAATAGTTATCAGCCTCTCGCTCGTATCTTCTCGAGATTCCGGCTCCGATTGGTCTCAGGAAAAATGAAAGGGGTGAGGAAACTGCCGAGAGAAGAAAAAGACCTGCGTAGGGAACAGTACTCTCGAAACCAAAGGTCTGGTAGAGATAAGACCAGTCCAGGAGCCGGTAGACGGCGTAAAAGAGAACAAAGGAGATAACTTCGATAATGAGGAGCTGTTTTATGATGTGTCCTTTCTTCCAGTGGCCTATTTCATGGGCCAGGACGGATACAATCTCGTCATCGGTGTGGGATTCCAGAAGGGTGTCGTAAAGGACGATCCGTTTTGTCTTCCCGATACCGGTAAAGTAGGCATTTGAGTGCCTGCTCCGTTTCCCGGCATCCACCCGGAAGACCCCGCTCGTTTTCAGCCCCGCCTTTTTCATGACCGAGACGATACTACTCTTTAGATTCTCCTTTTCAAGGGGTTCGTACTTGTTGAAAAGAGGGGCGATGACGATCGGGTAGATCCACATGATGAACAATTGAAAGGAGGCGAAAAAGGTCCATCCGAAAAGCCACCAGGTTGCCCTGGCATGATGAATGAGGGCGAGGAGCGAACCGAGGAGCGCTCCGAGAAGGATACAGGAGATCAGGGCGCTTTTTATAAGGTCGGTGATCCAGAGCTTTGGGGTGATGGTACTGAATCCGTATTTTTTCTCTATGACAAAGGATTCGTAGAGATTGAAGGGGATTTCCGCGAGAAACCCTATTGCTCCGAGGGTGAGAAAAAAGAGGAGTCCCGATATGATGAAGTGATAATCGAGGGAAAGGATTGCACGAGAAAGCCAGGGGAGAAATCCGCTCATGAGGATGCAAAGTAAAAGGAGACTTTCGAAAAAGGTTTCGAGCGAACCGAAACGAGAAGACTCTATCGTGTAATCCGTCATCTTTGAGAGAGTCTCGCCCTCGATCACCCCTTCAAAGGCCTCGGGTACCTGATGACCGAACCGTCGAAGGTGGGTTATGTTCATCTGTGCCAGAAACCAGCGGTAGAATAAAGCGGTAAGAAAAAGGACGAGAAAAACATATAAGAGGAGATTGAACTGCACCATTGTACGATTTCCCCTTCCAGAGGATATGGTTAAGGTTAGATTTCGCTGCGAAGCGAGGGGAATGCATCTTTTCCTGCTGCCATCATGAGGGTGAGGGGCATAACCCCTTTTGCGAGACGCACCATCGCCTCGGCCGTTTCCCTGATATCCCACTGGGCATGACGGTCTTCGCGAAGACGTGAGATGTGGTACAGCTCTCTCGCGTTCACCTTTAGGGCGATCCTCTTTCTGTGTGCGTTGGTGAGAATATAGGGGGCCGCAGGAGATTCCGCATCCGTCAATCTCCTGTAGAGCGCTTCCGTTTTCTCGATCATTTTACTGAAGGGGCCTTCCATATCCACCGCCCTAATCGAGGGGGGTATCGTGACGCCGAGCGCGGGATCGTAATCCTGCGAGATGATCGTCGCCATCCTGTGCCGTTTCATCTGGGCAAAACAGCTCGAACTCAGTATGATGTCGAAGGTCAGATCAACGGTTTCAAACTCCCTCAAAGGGGAATCGTAGGATTCCATGTGCATGAAGGCGGTGGTGATGAAGTCCCTTTTTTCAGCGTCCGTCATCCGGGATACGTAAGAGAGACACCGCTCCATCGGGAGATTCGACGAGCCATGAAGAAGCGAGGCGAGGAGCCTGTTGTCACCCTCGGGAGTAGCATAGACGAGAGTGACATTACCCTCCGTCGCGAGCGGTTTTTCGTCCGCAGTCCTACTTCTTTCATGCCGTGCGATCAATTCGGACGATCGTTCCTTGAGGGCAGGCCGCGTCATTTTCTCGTAGGGGGTTGCCTTTGTATATCTGACGAGTGACGGCGCGATTCCTTTCGTCGCCTCGTAGAGTCTCCTTCCATAGTTGTTGAGTTCTTTCAGAGGATGGGCTGCCGAGCGCCGAAGCATAAGCTCGAGGTTTCTCGCGTTGATGGTCATTCCGAGCTGTGCCTCCGTCGCGAGAGAAATGACATAGCGGGCATCCTCTTTTGCCCATCCTTCGAGGGTTGATCGATTTCCCGGATCGGAAGCCAAATCCTTGTGTTTTTCGAAGACATATTGTTTCAGGACCCTATAGAGATCATGGTACAGGCGGTATTGTGCCTCCACTGTTTCGACGAAGGGGGATTCGAACTCCGTCGTTCTGATTTCTTCGGGTATGACGAAATCGTTTTCAAGGTGTATGTAGCGCTGCGATTTTTCAGTAAAGGAGGAGAGGCGGAACTTTTCGATCTCTTCGACGATGAGGCGGGAAACACCGATGACGTCGATATTGAAAACCGCATGCTCGGCAACGGAACTGTGCCCCATGCCGAAGACAATCGTTTCATTCGATCTTCTCGCCTTTTCCACTTCCCTGCGGGAGATTTTTCTCAGCTCATTGACGGGAAGGGGGTTTCTGCTGATGCGGGCATAGGCGGCGGAGATGGTCTCCGGGGTAAGATCCTCATCGTTTTTCGATGATTTTGCGAGCTCTTTTATGGCTTCATAATCTATGTTGAATCCTGCAAGGATGATATCCAAGGAAAAGATCCTCTCTGAGGTGCTGTGAACTGAACAGCGAACCCATGCCCCGTTGCTTGCAGCGGGGGAAGCGAGAATAAAAAATATATTTTTCCTTAATCCCGCTTATACGGGATTGCGGGGAGCTTCAATAGATAAATCTCTGACAGGGCTTATAGCAGGATTTCATTAGGCGGTCAAACTGCTTTTCCTATTGATACCGGCCACATATTTGAATGATTTGTGCTCTGTGATATAGTAGTAATGGAACATGTTACCGAAACGGGGTGGAAATGACGCTTCGAAATGGCCATAGCATTATCGATTATCCCATTACCGAGCAAGATTGCTCGATCGATAATCCCTATCTCGAGAAAATTCAGCGTCTCATCGGCAGGCTCAAGTCTGAAAATACCCCCGACCTTTCATCGGCCCTTTTGGAATACCGGCCGGAGCTCATCGCGAAATACGCCTTTTCCATACCTGTAATCGAGGTTCTTGAGCGTATTGCCGGTCATTCGCCCCTGGTGGAGGTCGGTGCGGGCACAGGGTACTGGGCAATGTGCCTGTCTGAGGTTGGTGCCGAAATCGATGCCTTTGATTTGCAACCGCCCGATGAAAATTCACCCTATGAGTGGCACGATGCAAATTACTGGTTCAGTGACACATGGTTTGCGGTAGAGGAGGGTGATGAATCGGTGGCGGCACGCTACCCCGAACGGAGCCTTTTCCTCTCCTGGCCGATGCCTGAAAGCCCGATGGCGTATAATGCCCTCAAATATTACAGAAAGGCCGGCGGCCATGCGGTAATCTATATCGGTGATGGGAGATCATCGGGTGACGAGGCTTTTCATAATGAACTCCTGTCTCTCACCATCGTGGAGAATCGCAGGATCTGGTCGTGGCCGGGTATTGAGGAACGCCTGATTATCGGAAGATGGTAGGCTTATTGCGAGCGTCGCCCTTTATGGTACCCCTGAGAGAATCTTGTCCATTTTCTGAAGAACATCCTTAACTGATGAGGCAGAGGTGAAGAGCCTGTCATCATCGCATTCCATCGTCGGGGCGTTAAGAGCGATGACAGGCGTTCCAGATTTTACGGCAATTGCCATCTCCGAGAGTGTCCCCGTCCCCCCGCCGAGTGCAATGATGACGTGCGGTGTCTTGGCGTTTATGATGTTTCGGGCATCATACATCCCCGTATAGATGGGGATGTCGACAAACTCGTTCGGGTAGCAGGGAAGGGGCCGTTTCCTTTCGGTGGGAAGGATGCCGATGACGAGTCCTCCCGCATCATGGGCGCCTTCCGATGCCGCTTTCATAACGCCCGGTCCACCTCCCGTGAGAAGAATATGTCCCTTTTGCGCAATTGCCTCGCCCAGGAGACGCGCATCGTTTACGGAAGGGGAATTGTCTCGGTGGCTTCCCATGATTCCGACAATCTTTGGTTTTCCTCTGACAGAAATGATTGACATTATTGTATTTTCTCTCCGGTTTTAATGAAATATAGGTCCATAAAATCTGAGCGAATTCCTTGCAACTGTTATGACAGAATTGTCAAAAGAAGAGGAATGGTAATCAGGCTTATGACCGTTGTAACAAAAACCACACTCGATACCAGGTCCGCTTCATTATCATATTTCGTCGCCAGAACCGATGACATGACTGCCGCGGGCATCGCGGAGTTCAGGATGACAACGGATCTCAATATTCCGGTAAGGTCGAACAGATGTACCATGAATATTCCCAGTACTATGCCCGCGCCCATCCTCAGGAATGAGGCCAGGAGCGTCGTCGGGAATGAAGTTATTTTTATCCCGGAGAGATTGTAACCGAGCGTGATCAGGGTAAGGGGGAGTGCCATGAGGCCGATGAAGTCGAGCGGTCTGACAATAATTTCAGGAACCTCAATCCTCAATAGGTTACAGAGGAGACCGAGGATCGCGGCATAGATGAGAGGCACCTTAAAGATTTCCTTTACACTTTCCTTCCAGTGTTTCTTCGAGGCGATATAGACCCCCAGGGTGAATGCCAGCAGTGCATTGGGAATATAAAAGAGTGTCGCGGCGAAGAGCCCTTCAGCCCCGAAGGCGAGATATATTATCGGAAAGGGAATATTTACGGTATTCATGATCGCTATGGGGATATAGAGCCCGGAGTGTTCTTTTTTCAGCGCCCGAAAGACGATCCATGCGATCACCCCGCAGCCAATCATTATGATAAGAGCGGAGGCCCACACCTTCATGGCGTCTTCCAGGACGATCGATTTTTTAAGCATTGAGGTAAATACCAAGGCAGGGAGACCGATATAGAGGGCGATATCCACCACGGCAGACATGTCGACCCTTCGCGCCCGGCCGAAGAAAAAGCCGATAAGGATGACGATAAAGGTAGGCAGAATAATATTTGCGAGATTCATCATGTTCTCCTGAGAATCGATGCTGACAGCATAGTGTAAGAGGTGGTGCTATTTCAAGCGGATAATAGGTTCTCCAGACAGTCGATCCTGAAGTGCTGGATCATCTCGATGAACCGGACATTCTCGAGCGGATGTGCCTGCATGCCGAAAAGATGCGTGTTGCATTGACAGTCGGAAGTACCGAAATCGGATACGGACCAATCGGCAATCTCTCCCAATCGTTTCGCCATACAACACTGAAGCGGTGCGCTTGATCGAACCGGAATGGGAATGCATGTGTCTGCCTCCTCTCTCAGATAATCGATGTGCCAGAAGAGGTTTTTTCTTCTTCTCATGTGTCGTGCCATCCGCTTTTTGAGATTCCGCTTCGCCGAACCTGCATAAAGATAGTAACCTTTTTGAAATGAGAGAACACCGAGCTTTCCCACCTTGATAGACGCATCCTTTGTAAGATGGAGGATGAGGATATAGCTTCCGCTGTCTTTCGCCTCACCCTTGACGATATGCCAGGGAATTGTAAGCTCTCCTATGGCGGGTGCCAGGGAGAGATCCAGGTGCCACCCTATGGAAAGGGCCTTCACCATGATCTCGTTCCTCGCTTCGTAAAGGGTGCGGGCGAATTCAATATCCGTATGGTAGTCGGGGAGAAACCAGCGGGCGTGGGGCCAGTGAACGAGGAATATGACGCCTGCCTTTGTTCCCTTCCTCGATTGCTCCGCCAACTCGATCAGGTGTCTCTTCCCCCGCTCGGTAACAGCGTCGGGGAACATGGCGATCGTTTTTCCGAAAAGGGTGCACGATTTTACCTCGAGAAGAAAGGGCCTTCCCTTTCTCATAAGCAAAAAATCGAAGCGGCTCCGCCCCACCGTCGCTTCCGGTTTTACTACCACCGCGTCTTCGAATCCGGGAATCTTTCCCTTTTCGATGAGCCACCGGACGACGTCGTTTGAACGATGGGTGTGAAGAAGAACGGGAATATCCTCCCTCTCTACGGCTACGGTGGTGTAGCGGTACTTTCTCTCCGGCGTGTCGAGATTTTCCGCCAGGTAGAGTATCCTTCCCGGAAGGAGGAGTTCCCGAAGCCGCCCGGGATTCGGAAGGTATGCCCCTATCACCTCGTCATTCACGGCACATTCGACCACAAAGCGGTTCACCCTCTTGATAAAGGTAGCCTTGTGTGTCTTATCGAAAAGTTGTAGATCGGCCTTCAGCTTCGGCATTGCCGTCCCCTATAAATACAAGGAGTATCATGGAAAAAGAGGTTAATATCAGGGATAAGAAAAAGGGTGCGAAGAGGCTTATCTGATCCCACAGTATGCCGGCGATGAGTGAGGCGGGGAGGGCGCATAAACCGACCACCATTTTGAGGCCTCCGAGACTGCTTGCGCGGTATTCCGGGGGACAGAGCTCCGATGCGTAGGTCGTCTGGACCGTTTCAAAGGCACCTTTGTGAAATCCGTAGAGTATGAAGGCGAGGATGATTGCCGCACGATCCTGACTGAGGATGAAAACGAGGCATACCAGACCCCATAAAATGAGTGATATCATCATGATGGGTTTTCTTCCTATCCTGTCCGATATCTTTCCAAAGGGGAGCGAACTGAGTGATGCGGCGGCGGTAAAGATAAGATACAAAAGGGGAATAAAGGTCATTGTGAATCCGGAGTGTGTGGCAAAAATGAGAAGGAAGGAATAGCTGAATGTGCCCAAGGCAAAAAAGGAACTCGATAGGAGAAACAATCTGAAATTCCTGTCAAGATCCTTCAATGACAGGCCTTCGTATATTCTCGTTTCAGCTTTTTTTTCACGAATCAAAAGAAAAACGAGTCCCGCGGCAATGATGGAGGGGACTGCGGCGAGGAAAAAAAGGTTTCTGAATCCGAGAAGCGGGAAGAGCACCAGACAGGCAACGATCCCGCATACCGCGCCAAGATTGTCCATCATCTTCCGAAAACCGAAATTGCTTCCCCTGTTCTCTTTTGAGGAGACGTCTGCAATAATTGCATCCCGCGGAGCGCTCCTGATTTTGCCCGCTCTGTCAAGCATCTTGAAGGGGATGATCTGCTGCCATGCCGTGGAGAGTCCGTACCCGACTCTTGCTATAAGGGGAAAGGCATAACCGAGCCATATAAAGAATTTCCTTTTTTTTGTCCGGTCCGAGAGATATCCCGAGGCGGCCTGTGAAATCGAGACAAGGGCATCCCCCAGCCCATCAATCAAGCCGAGAATGCTCATATTCACGCCCAGGACGCCTGTCAAAAACAAGGGCCAGACCGGATGAATCATGTCTGACCCTAAGTCATTGAAAAAGGAGGCGAAGGCGAGCGCCCTTACGGTCTTTCTGGAACCCTCTTTTTCCAAAAGAATGGTTTTCCCTTCGATATTTATTTCATGCTGTCGAGATTCGCCTTGATTTTGTCCTGAATGAGCCGTGACGAGAAATTGTCTCCCGCAATGCCGCCGCGCACTCCCACAATCGTCACATCTCTTTCGACATAATTGACGGTAATGCGAACTTTTTCATCCTGAAGGATGGCGTCGATTGTCCCCTTTGAAATCTCTTTATTCTTTACTATTCCCAGGGCCTTCATGTCAGTTAACGTTTTTTCAGAGGCCTTCCAGGCCTCGTTAAACGAGGCGCCGTGATACTGGGTCCTTAACGTTCCGTCAGTGTAAAAGAATTTTCCCGACTGAAGACCCACCACCTTGTCTCCGACCTGGAAGGAGCTATTGCAGCCGGAAATGAGCAATATTCCTAAGGATATGCATAAGATCCAGTTAATTCTTGACATATGAACCCCCTTCAATTTTCGTGGTATGAGTGTAGGGGCTTGGGTCCGAAGTTTCAAGCCCAAAATTAAGGGCGTTATAAAAAGATTTGCCCGCGGTGTTGCCCCGCAGTTTCCGTTACTATTATAGCTGCCTGATTTGTCAGGCTCATCCCTTCACCCCGATAGTATCGGGGCGGGCGGCAGGACAAACTACACTTGTGTCAGCTCTGGCGGACAAGAGATACCCACAACACCGTTTCGCTATGAAAGATTTATTGAACCTTCAAGCTCTGGGGTCTTTATCAGTGCGATATGGCAAAGAAACTATAGTAGGTTGATTGAAGAATCGCCCAGAGGAGGACCAGGGCGGTAAAAAGAAAGCATAGGGTGGCCAGAACCCTGTGAAAATGCTGCTCCGGTTTCCTGTCGCTGTAGCCCAGGATAAGTCCGAGGAGAATCCCCGCCACGATTCCGCCCCCGTGGCCCCAGTTGTTGATCCCGGGAATCAGGAATCCGAATATGGCGATACCTATTACCCAGCCCATGACCTGTTTGTAGATCATGTGACCGTAGAGGTCACCTCTGCTTTTTCCGTAGTAGAGGGTTGCGCCGATAAGGCCGCAGATGCTCGCCGAGGCCCCGATGGTGAAAGGAATACCGGCGAGGTATGAGATGTAAAATCCCGCTACTCCCGTCAGCGTATAGATCGAGAAGAAACGGGAAAGGCCGTATTCCCTGACGATAAAGGGTCCGATCTGTTTGAGGGCGAGCATGTTGAATACAATGTGAAGTATTCCACCGTGAAGATAGGAAGCGGATAGGAGTGTCCACCACCAGTGAAAGCGTTCGATCGGTATTGTGCCCGTTGCGCCCAGAACGAAGAGGCTGTTGTTTGAAGGGGAGAGAAAGGTGAGTGGATTCGCCGAAAGACCGAGCGAGGACCGGCTCAGCAAAAGGGAAAAGATGTAAATAGCCACGTTAGCGTAGATCAGTATTGTTATGATGTCGTAGGGGTTCCGTATCAGCCGCGCCGGCGATATTCTCTTCCATCTCGCCCCCGGTCTCGAAATTCCGCAGTAGGGGCAAAAGGCCTCGTCCTGATTTATCAGCTTTCTGCAGTTGGGACAGAGCATCGATTTTTTCTCGGAATGGTGCATACCAACCCCTTTGGAAAATTATAAAACCCGCATCATCAGGGGAATCGCTACGAAGGTGCCGATGGCGCTGCCGAGGTTTACGAAGACCACGACCAAAAGAATGCGGGTTATCTTGTTATTCCAGAACCCCCTGACGGTTGCTATATCATCTTTCAGGGCCATAAAGTCCTTGACCTGGGGCTTTCTGAGCGACGCCTCGACGAGACCCGCTACCCATCCTGCCGCAATCGTCGGGTTAATCGAGGTGAGGGGGGCGGCAATAACTGATGATACTATTGTAATCGGGTGTGCCATGACGACAAGGGCTCCCAGGCCTGCAAGGACGCCGTTTACGATTATCCACCATTTGATCATGTCGATGCTCGCCTGGCTTCCGGAATGAAAAAATCCCGCCACGATTATCCCGATAATGACGGCGGGAATACCCCAGGCAATGATCCTTCCCAGTTTGCCTTTGGGCGGCACCTCGCTGATTGCCGCGATGTCGACATCATCGGTGAGGTGTTCAAGTATTCCCTGTACATGACCGACTCCCACAACGGCAACGATTTTGTCTCCTGCCGCGCGAGAAATCTCATGGGCCATAAACCGGTCCCTCTCATCGATGAGCGTGGCTTTGACTTCGGGGAGTTTCTTGCCGAAGGTCTGCATCGCCAGTTCCAGGGCGTCATGCTTTTTCAGCTCTTCGATATCTTCCTCGGTGATATCTTCCGCCACAAAGAGGGAAAGCATGAGTTCGAAAAAGAATCTGAACTTGCTTGAAAACCTCATCGTCCTCCAGGTGCGCGTCATGGTGGTCCTGATGTCGCGATCGACGAGGGCCACTTCGGCCCCCTTTTGCTCCGCCTTACCGATCGCCCGCAGCATCTCTTCCCCAGGATTAATCCCGAATTTTTCCGCAATCTTTTTCTGAAAGGAGGCCATGATAAGCTGGGATAAAAGAAGCGATGTCCGCTTTTCGCGGATGATCTTGAGGACATCCATCTCTTCCCAGTTCGCTTTTTGTCTGATTGCGTCGAACCGGGATTTGCAGAGCTCAACGCAGACGGTATCGGGCGCCTCTTCCTCGATGGTCCGCTCTACCAGATCCGCGCTTTCCTTCGATACATGGGCTGTGCCGACAAGGATGAGCTCTTTGCCCTTCAGGGTCAAACGATGTACATTTTCATTTTCCACAGTCATTCTCGCACTTCCTCAATGGGCGTGGAAACTATCAGTATTTGCATGGATTGTAAAGGAAAATGAACTGAGAAGCGAGTGCATTCCCCGCTCATTGCGTCGGGATTTCAAACCTCCGATTCCCCTTGTTCATCTCATTGAAGGCATGTATATAGAACCCTACGGTATAATGACTGCGGGAGGTTAATGGGAATTCATGCTTAAAGTTGGTGACATCGCAACACTGAAACTCGATGGGGTTGCCTTCGGTGGCGTTGCCCTGGGAAGGATAGAGGGCGTCGTGGTCTTTGTCCCCTTCGGGGTGGACGGCGATGAGGTAAGAATCGAGATAACCGAGGTGAAAAAGAATTATTGCAGGGCCAGGATAGAGGAAATTCTTGTTCCCTCTCCAGCAAGGATCGAGGCGAAATGTCCCTACTTTACGATCTGCGGCGGCTGCCAGTACCAGCACATCTCATACGAGCACCAGCTTGAACTCAAGGAAAAACAGGTGGCGGAATCCTTTGAGAGAATCGGGAAAATGAAGGCACCACCGGTAGGGAAAATTATTCCTTCACCGCTCGTTTACAATTACCGGGGAAAGGCGGAGTTCCATATCGATTGTGATGACAAAGGAGAACTCCGTGTGGGCTTTATCGACGAAGGAGGAGCTTTTCCGGTGGATATAAAACGATGTGAGATCGTCGACGAGACGATCAATAATGAGATGAAGAAACTGCGAGATGACATCGCGTCGGGTAAGAGAACTGTCGATGAAACAAGGAATATAATCTGGTCTCAGAATGATTTTCTCGCCGCCCCCCTTATCCCGAGAACGGTGAAAGGGAAAGAATTCAGGGTTCCCTATTCGGGATTTTTCCAGACGAATCTCTCGTTAGTGGACGAACTTGTCGATACCGTTATTAGGATGGGTAATTTTGAGGATTCGGATACCGTTTGTGATTGCTACTGTGGTTCGGGCCTCTTTTCGCTCTTTCTGGCACCTCGGGTCAAGAAGATTCTCGGTATCGAAGGTGACGGGCAATCGGTCAAGTGCGCCCGTGCAAATCTTCGGGATCATGAACTGACAAATGCCAAATTTTTTAAGGGAGACGTCGAGAAGCTCCTGCGGGAAAACGTGATAAAGGGGAAGGTCCCCGTCGATGCTGTGCTCCTTGATCCGCCCAGGATTGGCTGTGCGAGAAAGGTGCTCGATGCCATAGCGAAAATACGGCCCGCGAAAATAGTCTATGTCTCCTGCGATCCCGTAACCCAGGCCCGTGACATCCGCTATCTGATGGAAAGGGGATTTTCCCTCAGGGAACTTCAGCCGATCGATATGTTTCCCCAGACCGGCCATATTGAAGTGGTCGCTTCAATAACGGATGGCTCCCGATAGTCGTTGGGAGACTTCATCAGTCGCTTCTATGGTTTTCATATGTTTGACAGCCGATGATTATTTTTCTATAATTTTTTGGTAACTTGTATGCACGGGTCAACGTAATGCAAACGGGGGGAGAATAGTATGACGGCGATTACGAGAGACGGAGATTTGGAAAAGAGAGTTCGGGTTCTGAACGAAAGAATAGCCGATCTTACGCAGTCCGCCAAGGGTTTCGAGAGAAGGAATAAATTCTTCGAGATGCTGATATCGAGCCTCCCGGGTCTTTTCTATGCCTTTGATGATAAATATCAGGTGCATAAGTGGAACAAGAATGTGGAATCTGTTACCGGCTATGAATCAGAAGAGATACCTCATCGGAGCATCTTCGAGCTTTTCGATGGTGATGATCTTAAGCAGATGCAAGAGGCAATCGATAACGTCTTCAAGGTTGGCGAGGGTATCGCCGAAGCGGATCTGATTACCAAGGACGGTCGAAGAATCCCCTATTTATTTACCGGAGTGAGCGCAAAGATCGAGGGTACCCCCTATCTCCTCGGTATGGGACTCGATATAAGTAAACTCAAAGAAACGGAGAATGCGGTGCGTGAGAGTGAGGCGCTCTATCGTATCTTTGCGGAGCGGATGACCGAGGGGGTTGTGCTTTTTCATGCTCTGACAGTGCTTTTTGCCAACGACGTGTTCTCGCAGATGCTCGGGTACTCCGATTCGAAAGAACTCCTCGGACAGGATATCATGAATATCATTGCCAAGGATTTCGAGATGTATTTCAAAGAGATGTTTGACTCCTTGGAGATTGGGGTGTCGGCGGAACGATATTTTCAGGCGCGCTGGATGACGAGGGAGGGCCATGAAATCTGGGTGGAGGGGCGAGGAAACCGGATACGCTGGAAGGGACAACCTGCTGTGCTGTTAACTGCCCGGGACATCACCGAGGTCAAGCAGAGAGAGATATCGATGCAGGAAGAGGCCGCCCATCTGAGAAGAGAGAACATTACCCTCCGTTCTTCAATAAAAGATCGATATCGATTCGGCGATATTATCGGCAAGAGCGATGCCATGCAGGAAGTCTATGAAACAATTCTTAATTCCGCCGCGACAAACGCAAACATCATCATATACGGAGAATCGGGAACCGGCAAGGAGCTGGTTGCGCGGGCCATTCACGACTTGAGCAGTCGCGCCGAAAAGACCTTTGTCACCGTCAACTGTGCCGCCATACCGGAGAGTCTTGTTGAGAGTGAATTTTTTGGTCATATCAAGGGGGCCTACACGGGAGCTCACAGAGACAAAGAGGGATACCTTGATACCGCCGATGGAGGAACCCTATTTCTCGACGAGGTGGGGGAACTCAGTTTGAGCATGCAGGCAAAGCTTCTCCGTGCCATTGAAGGTGCGGGGCATTCGCCCGTCGGAAGCAGCGTGAGCAAGAGATCGGATTTTCGTGTCATTGCGGCGACGAACAAGAATCTTGCGGAACTCTCAAAAAGAAAGCTTGTACGAGAGGATTTCTTCTACAGAATCCATATTATCCCGATCAATCTTCCCCCTCTCAGACACAGAAGAGACGATATCCCGCTTCTCGTTGAGCACTTCCTCAGGCTCTACTCGCAGGATAAAAAGGCTCCTTCGATATCGGGGCAGGTTCTGGAGGCGTTGATCAACTATGACTGGCCCGGAAATGTCCGTGAATTGCAGAATGTGATTCAGCGGTATCTGACCGTTAAGCGTATCGATTTTCTGAAGCGTGGGGTGTCGGCGTCCGATGATATACGAGGCGAACGAAAGGAAATCGAGTCATTGGAGGAGGCGAGCCTCAATCTCAGGGATAACATCAATAATATCGAGAAAGAGATAATTAGAGAGGCCCTTCACAAGCATCGGGGAAACAAGAGCAAGGCCGCCGATACACTCACCATATCCCGGAAGACCCTCGCGAGAAAGATGAAACGACTTGGGTTATCATGACCCAAAATGGGTACTGTCGACCCACAGCATCTCCTTAATTGAAATAACCATTGTAAAACAAGATGATGCAGCTGTTTTTCCGTCGATTATTTGTGCATAAATGTCCCATCCTTGATGCGTCGTTTCCAAAGGTATATCTTTATTACTTCAGTGAATATATATAGATACGCTCGATTTATCGCTTCGTGGCACTATCCTTGCTGTAAAAAATAGTTGAGGGGTATCTCTGTTCGGGATGCGGTTTCAATCTGTATCGTAATCAAGCCATTTCTGCTGCGGAGGTGTCATGAATAGGGAGAGCAAGATTCGAGTTCTCATAGCAAAACCGGGACTTGACGGTCATGAACGGGGGGCACGTGTCGTCGCCTTTGGTCTGAGAGATGAGGGGTTCGAGGTGATTTACTCGGGATTGCGGCAGACGGTACGGCAGATCATCAATGCGGCCATCGAGGAGGATGTAAATGTCCTCGGCCTTTCGATACTCTCGGGTGCCCACCTGGCATTAGCGAAGAAGATTATCGAGGGCCTGAAGGAGGAAAAGGCCGACGATATCCTTGTCCTGGTCGGTGGTATCATTCCGGAGGGCGATATCGCAGCTCTGAAGGAAATCGGTGTGGCGGGAGTTTTTACGGCGGGAACATCGATCAGGGAGATCGCCGATTTTATAAGAGCGAAGGTTTGATTCAGGGCGGGAGAGAAAAGGACGGGAACCAGGATGATGGAAAATGATCGAAAAAAGCTGAAAGAGGCTGCGGATAACTGGCGCAAAACGGTGCTCGATCCACGCGTCGAGCGGTTCGGGCTCAAAGAGAGTCCAACACGATTTTATACCCCCCTCGATGTCGAAGACCATTCCTTTCTCGAAAAGGTGGGATTCCCCGGTGAGTATCCCTTTACAGCGGGAAACAATCCCTTCGATTTCTGGAGGGCCTATGCGAATGAAGCCGCCAGGGTGGATTACCGACCCGAGTGGGGAGGAGCAGGGCAGGTCGGGAAATACGGAGGATTCGGCACATCGGAAGACTATCGTGACTATCTTCTCAGAATGCATTCGATGGGACGAAAGGGAGGCCCGAACATCGCCTTCGATCTCGTAACACAGTGCGGTTACGATTCGGACAGTCCCTACGCAGAAGGAGAGGTTGGACGCGTGGGCGTGGCGATCGATTCATTCAGGGATTTCCAGGTCATCTACGAGGCATACACCGGTGATCTCGAGATAGACAAGGTGCCCTCCAATTTTACCATCAATGCGCCCGCCGCCGTTATCATTGCAATGTATGCCTGTCTGGCGAAGAAGCGGGGGATCCCGCTTGAAAAGCTTCGCGGTACACCGCAAAACGATATTCTGAAGGAATTCATCGCACGGGGCACCTATATATTTCCACCGCAGCCTTCGATGCGGCTCTTTCGAGATACCTGTGTCTTCTGTACAGAGCACATGCCGATGCTCAACATCAACAGTATCGGTGGATACCATATACGGGAGGCGGGCGCGACAAGGGTTCAGGATCTAGCCTTTTCTCTCGCGAATGGCATCGCTTACGTCGAGGCTGGCCTGGAAGGGGGGCTCGATATCGATGACTTTGCACCGAAGATCACCTTCAATGCCTTCGGCGGGAGCATGGAATTTTACCATGAAATCGCCCTGCAACGGGCCGCACGAAGGATGTGGGCACGGATGATGAGAGAACGGTTCGGTGCAAAAAACCCCAGAAGCATGATGATTCGTCAGCCGATCACGGCGCATATCGGGTGTTCGAGCACGACGCTTCAGAGGCCGCTCAACAACCTTGCACGGGCGGTCGTCGGAGGGATGGCAGCGGGAATGTCGGGTAGCATACCGGGTGCCTATCCCCCCTTCGATGAACCGCTCGGGCTCGGGCACAGTATGGAGGCTGTTCAGCTTCAGCTTGATGCCTCAAGGATCATGATCTACGAGGCGAAGGTTGCCGATGTGGTTGATCCCTGGGCCGGTTCCTACTTCATGGAATCGCTGACGGATGAAATTGAGGAAGCATCTGAGGCGGAGCTCGAAAAGATAGAAAAAATGGGAGGAGCCGTTGCCGCAATCGAGAACGGCTACATGCCCTCTTCCGTGGCGAGAAGTGCGTATGAGCGACAACGATCAATTGAAAATCACGAAGAATTTGTGGTCGGTGTTAACTGCTTCACCGGTGAAAACGAAATTGAGGTCAACATCAACCGGGTGATGGAGGCCACCTATGATCCGGAACGAATGAAGACAGCCGAGGAACGTCAAAAGGTGCACCTATCTAAGCTGAAGCGTGGGAGAAACGGAAAGAAGGTGACAACGGCACTCGCAGATCTGAAAGAAAAGGCGAAGGATGAGAGGATTAATCTCGTGCCCTCTATTTGTGAGTGTGTGGAAAATGAAGCAACGCTGCAAGAGATTTGCGACGTGCTGCGGGATGTCTTCGGGGAGGCGCAACCGATAAGGGTATAACGTGATGAGATACTTCATGCATACGTGGCGCATGAGAAATCAGAGAAATTGAGGAATATCATTCATGACCAAAAAAACGGAGGGATTCACCGAAAAGCTGTCAGCCTTTGTGGTGCGGACTGAATCCTCAAAAATTCCGGGATGGGCATATGATCATGCAAAGACGGCCTTTCTTGACTGGATCGCCGTCACTGTAGGGGGGAGTGGAGATCCCCTGGTGAAAAAGCTTGTGAGGTATGCGAATCTGATGGGAGGGCATGAGCAGGCAACGATTATCGGCCATGGCATCAAAAGGAGTGTGAGCCATGCGGCGCTCATAAACGGTTCCGCCTCGCACGCTCTCGATTATGACGATACCCTCGTCTCATTTCTGGGGCATCCTTCAGTGACGATATTTCCTGCCCTCCTTGCCCTTTCTGAATGGAAAGAGAAGAGCGGTTTCGAATTTCTAACTGCTTATCTTATAGGTCTCCAGACGGGGGGAACGATCGGTGCGTGCGCAGGTCTTGAACATTATATGGCGGGCTGGCATGCCACCTCCACCCTGGGTCATCTTGCCTCTGCTGCCGGGTGTGCTCGGCTTCTCGGACTGAATGAGAAAGAGACAGTATACGCGCTCGGTATCGGAGGCACCCAGTCTTCGGGACTCAAACGGGTCTTCGGAACGATGTGCAAACCTTTCCATGCGGGGAGAGCATCCCAGTCGGGCCTGATGGCCGCGCTGCTCGCACAGGACGGTTTTACCAGTGCAGAGGATATTCTCGAGGGACAGCAGGGATTTTTTGAGGTGCTTAAGGGATCGATAAACGAGGATGTCGTTGCACTCCTCGGATTTGGGTGGGATGTTCATAATCTCTCGCAGAAGTACCACGCCTCGTGTCATGCGACGCACTCTCCTCTTGAAGCGGCGCTCACGCTTGTCAATGATGAAAAAGTTCCTCTCGACAGGATAGGAACGATACGCATTTTCGTATCCAAACTCTCCATGGACGCAGCGGGGAAGATGAATCCCGAAACAGGACTCGAGGGAAAGTTCAGCATACCCTACTGCGTGGCGAATGCACTCATCAGAAAGGAAACGGGGACACGGGCCTTCACCGATGAAAAGGTGAGCGATCCCGAGGTGCGGGCATTGATGGACAAAGTGGAGGTCACGCTCGACGAGAAAATGACAGGACTTGAGGCCCGCATCGAGATCGAGGATCTTTCGGGTCGAGCCTACACCGGATTTTCGGACATACTCCAGCAGACTCCTTCTCTCGAAATAAAACAGGAGCGGATCATGGACAAGTTTATTGATCTTTGCGAACCATTATGGGGAAGAGAAAAGACGGAGTTGGTTGCCGGTACAATCGGCGATCTTGATGGGGTGGAAAGTATGAAAGGGTTTATGGAGGCAATTAACGGACATTTCTGAAGGAAACCCTCACGGGGGGGGGTGTTGTATGGAGGACCGAGAATTAATAACGGATATTCAGAAATTTGCCGTTAACGACGGACCCGGTTTCAGAACCAATGTCTATCTGAAGGGTTGTCCGCTTCGATGTGTCTGGTGTCATAATCCAGAAACGATTCTGTCTAATCCCGAGATATACTGGAAAAGGAGGCTCTGTGTTCAGTGCGGTGCCTGTCTCGAAGTGTGCCCCAACGATGCAATCAATCCTCCCGTCGATCCGGCACTTTCCCAAAAGGAAGGATCTCCCTATCGTAAAATTATTCGCAGCCGTTGTGATCTCTGTATGCGATGTGTCGATGCCTGTCGTTACGACGCCCTTGAGATCGCGGGAAAACCGATGACCGTTGAAGAAATCCTTGAAGAGGTGGAAAAGGACAGACCCTTCTATGAAAATTCCGGCGGCGGTATGACCCTGAGCGGCGGCGAACCGACGGCACATCTCGAATTTTCGGATAACCTGCTAAGCGGCGCTCGTGACAGATTCATCCATACCTGTCTCGATACCAACGGTTTTTGCGGATGGAGCGTCATGGAGCGTCTTATCAGCAACGTTGATATCGTTCTCTTTGATCTGAAGCATCTGAATTCGGAAAAGCACAGGGCGTTGACCGGGGTGAACAATGAGATCATTCTGAAAAACCTCTCACTCCTCACAAAAGTCGGCACAGAGATATGGGTACGCATACCAGTCGTCCCTGATTTTAGTGATGATATTGAATACCATCGGGACGTTGCACGTTTTCTGGTAGAACTTCCCGGTAAAATAGCACGCGTCGACCTTCTTCCCTTTCATAACTATTGTCAGCACAAGTATGACTGGCTCGGTATCGATTGGATATATAGCGGGGTGGAGGCGGTAGAGCCCGCCTTTCTCGAGATTCATGCAGAGCTGTACAGGGAAAAGGGGCTGGTGGCAACTGTAGGAGGATCGGGTTTTGAGACGAACGTTATGATAGCAGGGGAAGAGGCACGATAGGCAAAAAAGTTCACAATTTGGAACGGGCGTATAGAGGGCTTTCTTCTTTGTGAGGAAGGATCTCGCTGTAAGGCCCCGGTGATTCTATAAGTGTCAATGTAATGGTCATATAAAAAAGTGGAGGTAACCAATAATGATCAAAAAAGAGGGAAGCATCGAAGGAGGTGACATTCATGCCAAAATGTGAGGAGTGCAAGAACTTTTTTCCGTGGGAGGACAATCCGCGCAAGGGTGATTGCGTGGAGCGGGCGGTTGATCCAAGACAGGCATACTACAAGGCAAAACCGGTCAATGCCGACCAGGATTCAGCCGACTGTTCGTCCTTTCAGAAGAAATAAACGCAAGAGAAGCGGCGAAGATCGGCCGTTTCACTAAGGAACGATATCAGGGGGAATTATCATGGGAGAACCGGCAATATCAATAGTAGAACATGAAAAAAGGCAGGAGTGGTGGTGGGCGGCCGAAAAAAAACGTTCGAGCAGGCTCGACTACCTGAGAAAGGCAATATGGAAAAAGGGCGCTATCGGGGGTCTCTATCCTCAGGGGCTCTATGTCGATCTTGAACGACCCGTATTGCAGACCGAAAAGGCACGTGAACTTGAATCTTCTCCCGATCCGTACGTTATCAAGTTTGCAAAGATCCTCGCACATGTGCTCGATAACAAAACGATTTTTATTACAGACCACTCGCAGCTTGTCGGGTACCTTGGAAGTCTGCCGAATACGATTACCTGGGATCCTACGCTGGCCGCAGTCTTGAATCATGAAGTCGTCAATGATCCGACCTGTATTCAAGAGCCTTTGGAAGAGAGTCTGAAAATAATCTCAGAGGTTGCAGATTATTGGGCGGGAAAATCGGATCTGGACAAGATAATGCCCTACTTGGATCTTGACGATGCCATGAAGGTCCTCTCCGGCGCCATCGGATGGGGTGTTCCGCTTTCTAGGGGTGGGTATTCCGGAAAGGATTATGAGTACATCATGACCGGTGTGCATGCCTTTGAGGATATTATTGAAGAGCTTGACAGGAGGATCGATGAAGCGGACGAAAAGGCCCATGAACCGGGGGCATCGAAAGAAATCAGCGATCTCTATGACAAGATGAATATGTGGGAGGCGATGAAGATCGCCCTGGAGGCCGGTATTCGGTATGCAAAACGCTATGCACGCCTCGCGAGGATAATCGCGGAAAATTACGAAACCGACGATGAGAGAAAAGAAGAACTCTTGCAGATTGCCGAGGTCTGTGAACACGTGCCCGCCAAACCGCCGAGGACACTGCAGGAATCGCTCCAGTATGATCTCTTTATCCAGCTTTTCAGCAGAAACGAGGCAATCGAAGGTGCGTGGCCGGCACGACCCGACTATTATCATGGCCCCTATTACGAGAAGCAGGTAAACGTTGATAAGACCCTGACGAAGGAAGAGGCCCTCGATCTTGCCGGTGAATTCCTCATCCGTGCCGCGGAGGTTTCTCAGTATAAAG
Source organism: Deltaproteobacteria bacterium (assembly GCA_016933215.1). Taxonomy (GTDB): domain Bacteria; phylum Desulfobacterota; class Syntrophia; order Syntrophales; family UBA2210; genus JAFGBH01. The sequence goes on from JAFGBH010000020.1 coordinate 36,313, forward strand.
TCAAATGGGCTCGTGAGGGACTGCAGGGAATCGAGGGAACATGGGTATGGACACTTGGGGGCGTGAAGAAGGATGGAAGCGATGCGTGCAACGGGATGACGATTGCTCTTCTCCAGGCGTCACGACTGGTGAGGGTCGCAAATCCCACCTTTGCATTCAGATGGCATCCCAAGGTGTCGGATGAAGTGATGCGAGAGGTCTTTGAATGCATACGCCAGGGGCTCGGGTATCCGTCGATACGAAACGATCCCGTTCTTATCGCGAATGCCATGAACTGGCACGGCCATCCGATAGAAGAGGCCCGGACATGGGCCCACCAGGCTTGTATGTCTCCTGCCCCATGCACGAAACACGGTTTCCAACCTATGAGAATGGCAAACGCGACCGTCAACTGTGCAAAGATAATCGAGTATGTCTTTAGCAGTGGGTTCGACAACGTTGTGAACATGCAGATTGGAGCTGAGACACCCGATGCGGCGACATTTACGGAATATAACCAGGTTTTCGATGCCTGGGTTACCCAGATGAAAACCGTATTCAGCATTCTCGTCCGGCCGGTGAATAGGGCAAGGATCCTTGCACCCAAGATGACGCCGAGACCCTTTCTTTCGGCAATATCGGAGCGATCGATCGAGAGTGGCCTGGATGTGTGTGATCCTTCTATCAGCAGGGGAAATGCATGGATTACGGCCTTTACCTGGGTTGAGAACGCCGACAGCCTGGCAGCGATCAAGAAACTGGTCTTTGACGAGAAGAAGTACACTATGGCCGAACTCAAGGAAGCCCTCGCCAACGACTGGCAGGGCTACGAGGAAATGCGCCTTGATTTTGTGAAAAATGCACCCAAGTGGGGTAACGACGACGATTATGTCGATACCATCATGCTCGACTGTCTGCATGAGGCAGCCAAGTTCTCGCGGGAACTTAAGTGTCCCAGTGGAAACAGCTGGCCGATCCTGCCGGAAAACGTGAGTGGTAATATTCACTATGCAAATATCGTGGGTGCCCTACCCAACGGCCGTAGACTCGGTGATGCCCTCTACGATGGTGGTATCTCGCCAGGGCCTGGTCTTGATAAGAAAGGACCGACAGCAGTGCTCAAATCTTGTTCCAAGATTGACCATATTTCCGACGGTCGGGCCTTTCTTTTGAACCAGAGACTTTCGCCGACCCAGCTTGCCGGAGAAAAGGGCTATCAGCTCTGGAAGACCTACATGAAAACCTGGGCCGATCTCGGACTTGATCATGTTCAGTTCAACTGCGTGTCTGATGAGATTCTGAGAAACGCACAGAAGGACCCCGAAAAGTACCAGGAGGTAATCGTACGGGTCGCGGGGTACAGCGCACACTTCGTGGATATAAGCCGAAAGACGCAGGATAACATTATCCAGAGAACCGTCCAGGGGTTGGGGTAATGATGAAGTAAGGGGATGCCGGTACTGAATGGACCGGCACTTTCCCTGTTCATTCGTTGGAATGAATCAAAGGAGAGAAGATCATGGCACGAAGAAGTCGGGATGAATATGCGAAGGCATCGGGAGTATTCGGCCTGCAGCCCGGGAAAACCAGTAGTGTCGAGGATATGGAAAAGGTTCCGGAGAGACCCTGCGGACTGTGCAAGCATTTTCTGGAAAGCGCGTGGTCAAGCGATGGAAGGGGAAGCTGCAAAGTGTTGAAAGAAGGGTCCGACATCACCTGTGATCCGCCGGTATTCGTACGGGAGGGGAAAAACGGATACATGATGAGAATCCTGACCGATGCTTCGAGGTGCACCTATTACGAACGAAATGAATTTATCGACAAAGACGGGTATGAATGCAGTGATCCCGCATTCAGAAGGTTCATTCGGCAATTGAGAGATAAGTAAAGAATTGCTCCAAACAATATTACAAAAAGGAGGACGCTATGAAATGTCCTGAGTGTGGATACGAGGCCCCTGTGAGCGATTTTCGCTACCTCTACAATGCACGTATCGATGCCTCGGTGAGTATCAGGCAGTGTATTCAGTGTGAGGCCTGGCTCGCCGTTGACGAATTGCATGGTACGGCGAGCAAAAAGATCGGACCGGGAGAGGCACCGTGGGGGAAATCAGCGGGCATCGAAGATCTTGCCGATGATGTAGGATAAGGAAATAGACACTTCAGAGTGGCAATTACCGCAATCATTGCGAACAATGAAGTGTATCGAGGGGTGTTCGCTTAAACCTTAGACGGTTTCTCCTTTTGTCCGAAAAAAACGGTTGAGAGGGAACACCTCTTCTTTATTAAAGGGGAGATGAAGATGAATCTTACCTGTCATCACTGCGGATTTACTGCAGATCATCTCGAATTTACCTATCTCTGCAGGAATGGATGTCCGGCCTGCGGCGAATCCGATCTTCGACAGTGCCCCCATTGCGGGACACAGTGCGTTTTTTCGCGCGCCGAGTCGCTTGAGAACGAAGAGATTGAAATGAGAGCGCTTGCCCATAAACTCTCCGAGATTTCAAAAACTGACGATCCTACAATCCTGCGTGAAGCCAAAGATATTATTTCACGACTCTACACAATGAACAGACGGTGGAATATTAAAGAACTCAATCAATTCCTGCTTAAACGTCAAAAGGAACTTTTTTTCTGATTACTGAGGGCACTACCTGTTTCATATGAATCACTGCTGATGCGGATGAGAAAGGAGCGGTAATGGGAAGTTTTGAGCGTGATTTGATCGTACCAGAGCCGGAGGAGCACTTTTTTCAAAAGACCGATGTCATCGAAAATCTTAAAAGGATCGAAAACCTCTCGAAGCGACATCCTGTCAATGTCCTTGTCGCCGGGAAGCAGGGTTGTGGTAAATCCACGCTTGTGCGCCAGTTTGCTGCACGAAACAAACGTCCCCTGGCGACCTTTCAGATAGGAATTTTGTCGGAGCCAGGACAGCTCTTCGGTGAACACCGGCTCAAGGATGGTGAAACCTACTACCAGGAATTTCTTTTTCCGCAGGCAATTCAGACCCCCGGCTGTGTGATCCATCTCGAGGAGATCAACAGGCCGGAACATCCGAAGGCCTTGAATATGCTGTTCTCGGTACTTGCCGAAGACCGGAAGGTTTGGACTGACGAGCTCGGATACATCAAAGTGGCAGAGAGCGTTGTCTTTTTCGCTACTCTCAACGAGGGAGAGGAATTCATCGGGACAGAGATCCTCGATGCCGCGTTACGAGACCGCTTCTATGTGACGATACTCGATTATCTTCCCCCCGATGTCGAAACCAGGGTGCTGAATCTCAAAGCGGACATTGATGAAGCGAATGCGCTTACCATCGTAAATGTGGCAAACAGACTGAGGAGCAATACCCAGGAACCGATGGTGGTTTCTACAAGACATACCCTTATGATTGCCGAGATGGTGAATGTCGGTGCTTCAGTAAAAGAGGCATTTATTTACAGTCTTCAGATCAACCCTGATGTTCTGGAATCAATACTTCTGTCGCTTCACGTTGAACTCGGTATGACGGAAAAAGAAAGTAAACGGGTTTATCTGATCTATTAATCTGTTGATGCGAAGGAATCGGGATTGAATACAGAATATGTCCGCGAGAGCAGTGTTTCAGAGTTCTGGCGTAAAAATACCTCAACCTTGGAAGCAGCGGAGCTTGCAAACCTTCTGAGGGCTCTTCGAAAAGTAGCGGGACATTTGGGACAGAATGTGGGCCTCATAGAATTTGCAGGAATGTCCAACAGTGCCGATGCGGCCATACGTATCGATCCCGGTGGAATCATGGGGAGTTACCCCGTCGCCCCGGAAAAGGTCGATGGCCTTGTCGGTCTCATTGTGCACGAGGCACTCCATAAAATTGAATGGAGCGACTATGTCTGGAAGCGGTTGCAACCGGATTTTACCACGCTCACAGCGGTTTCTCGCGTCGCTTTCCAGAAAGTCATTCATATTGGTGAGGATATTTACGTTGATTCTATCGCGGATCGGTCGGTCTTCGGCCTCTATACTACAAAGGCTCGAAAACGGGCGATTAAGGCGGCACAGGAAAAATTGTACACGAAAGCTCTCTCGATCGACGGGCTCGTCTACCGGTGGTGGGCATCCGAGTGGGGAGAGGATCTGGGCGTTGAGCTGAATGACTTTTATCGAAAACCGCTTTCAATTCTCCGGAAGCTGTCCCGGAATTTGTGCGAGATGTACGCGGAAAAAAGTGTGCTAAATCGCTGCCGAAAGCGTGTCGCCTTATACCGAGATGCCTGGCGGGAGCTCGAAATACCTGTGGCATCGTGGAAGGTAATCGATAAGAGACTCCACTGGCATGAATGCGCTTTCGCATTACCGCGCAAGAAAAGAGAGACTCGATCAAAGGTGAAGGAAGCTCGACAGGAACTCACGCCCCAGCTTGTTCGTGAAATAGAGACACACCTTGCCGCGACGTCTTCCGACATTACACCGCTCATTGCATCTGCTGCCTGCTGCGATCCCGATGAGGTAGCGCCGACGTCGAGGTGGGATTTCAATATACCCGCCCGCCCGGTGATTGATCGGCGTCTCTCTGGAAGGATAAAGTCGATTTTTCAAGAGTATGCTGAACGAAAATTTCTCGTGAGTCGAGGGCTTGTATCCGGCAGACTCGACTCCCGCCGTCTTTACAGGGCGGCGGTAACAGACCGCTGTTTCAAGCAGGTCGATGCAATTCCCAGTCTCGATTGGAATGTCACCTTTCTCATGGATGCCAGTGGATCGATGAGAGGAACCAAGTGGCGTGTCGTCGAACACACCGTTGCAAATATACACAGGGCGCTTGTGGGTTATCACAATCTCCTTCAAGCATATGCCTATTTCGAAGTGGACGGAATATGCATGATTTCGCGTCTCATTAAAGGCAGACAATTGCTCTCCGTTCCACCCAGCGGTCAGACCGCATCGGGTCAGGCAATTATCGCGGCAGCCCTCTTCATGTCGCGGGAGAGAAAACGGAAGCTCCTGATCCATGTAACAGACGGAGAGTCGAATTACGGGTGTTCGGTACGGTACGGAATCGATTATTGCAGGAGAGAAAACATTCACCTTGTGACGCTCGGCTGCGGTTGTCAAGACCGCGGTGAAATGATCGAACAGTATGGCAGAACGATACAGTTTATTGACCACTTCAATCAGCTACCGCAGGCGATAGAGAGGCTTCTGAAATGGTCGTTTCTTTACGGTACGCGGAGGATGCAGAAGCACTAATGGAACAGCCGCAGTTTCCCTGTGTGAACAGGAAATGAAGGGAAAGGAGATATCCATGGTAGAGGACATTCTCATAACGAAAGAGCACGGGCATTTAGCAACCCTGATCTTCAACAGGCCGGAGAAGAAAAACGCGCTCTCTCCTGAGCTTTTGCTGAAGCTTCATCTGGTATTGAAGGAGTGGCGTGAGCGTGATGACATACGGGTTGTTGTCGTTACCGGCGGGAGGGGACACCCCTTTTCTTCCGGTTTTGATATCGCCGCAATTCCAACGGATCTCACACCGGAGATGGCAGAAATTCTGAAGGAACATAATCCTCTGGAACTATGCCTCACGAGTATCAAAAACTTTCCCTATCCGACAATAGCGATGATTGATGGCTATGTTTATGGCGCGGGTCTCAACCTGGCGATGTGTTGTGACATTCGAATAGGGGCAGATGATATACGCGCGGGTATGCCGCCGGCGAAACTCGGTCTTGTCTATCATCCCGGTGGTATCAGACAATTTATGGAGGTGATAGGAATCGCTCGCACGCGGGAGCTGTTTCTTGCGGCACGGACCTATCGGGGTACCGAGGTTAAAAGAATGGGGCTGGTGGATTACCTTGTGCCACCCTCCGAGCTTGAAGAGACCACCGCCGGTCTTGCTGCCGAGATTGCGGCGAATGCTCCATTGTCGCTCAAGGGAACCAAACGGATCATCAATATGATGGGGGACTTTCCCGCTCTTGGCGAAGACGACCTCAGGGAGGCCGAGCAATTGATCGGTGAGGCATTCAACAGCGAGGATCTGAAAGAGGGCCAGGTTGCCTTCTTTGAGCGGCGGAAGCCGAGGTTCAAAGGCTGTTGATCAGATTATAGATTAAAAAATTACACATGAAAAGGAGTTCATAGTCATGGCGATAGAATGGGGCATCGGATATATTCCCTATAAACGGGCGCTTGTGTCTCCAGACAAGAGGGCAATCATTTTTGAGGATGAACCGGTCACCTATCGGCAGTTGAATGAGGGAATCAACCAGTGTGCCCACTTTCTCCGGAAAAGGGGAATTAAAAAGGGTGATCGCGTTGCCCTGTTGCTTCTCAATTGCGTGGAATTTCTTGAGACCTATTTTGCCGCCGCCAAACTCGGAGCAATTCTGGTACCGCTGAACTGGCGGATGGTGGGTCCTGAACTGGAGTACCAGCTTAATGACTGCGGTGCGAGGATGCTTCTCTTTCACGATTCTTTTCTGGGAAGTGTCGATCTGATCCGGGCACGATTGAAGATTGAACAGGATAAATTCATCTATCTCAAAAGCGGGAGCCCAGAATTACCAGGATTTGAATTGCCCGGATGTCCGAAATGGGCCGAGGATTATCGCGAGCTGACGAAAGATCAGTCAATCGAAGAGCCCGCACCGGATCGTACGGTAATGATCGACGACCCTTTGGCGATACTCTATACCTCGGGTGTTACGGGCGATCCGAAGGGTGCCATACTCTCGCATCAACAAACCTATTTCAAAAACTTTCAGGTTGGAATGTATATCAGCGGACAACCCGACGATATCGTTATAGCAAACCTGCCCCTCTTTCATTCGGGTGGACTATTCATCGTAGCCACACCCGCTCTCAACGGTGGCATGACCATTGTGATGAGACGGGGTTTCGATCCGAACGAGTTTGCCGAGGATGTTCAGCGTTACAAGGGTACCATCGTGTTTGCCCTGACGACGATGTGGCGGATGATTCTCGACACGGGAAAACTGGACCAGATCGATACGAGCAGCGTGCGGTGCGTTGTCGGCGGTGGTGAGAGAACACCGCCAAGTCTCTTTGAAGAGCTGGCAAAACGGGGTCTCTATATGCAGCAGGGATTCGGACAGACGGAAAACTCTGCCATGATGCTTCTGCCCAGGGAGGACATACAGCGCAAGGTGGGCTCCATTGGAAAGCCGGGCTTCTTTACCGACATCTGGATCGCCGATACCAACGGCAAGAGGCTGCAGCCGGGCGAGATCGGTGAGATCGTTGCGAGGGGACCGACGGTTATGAGCGGTTACTGGAATATGAAGGAAGAAACGGCAAGGACCCTTGAAAACGGAATCCTTCATACGGGCGATCTCGGTTATATGGATGAAGAGGGATACTTCTATATTGTTGACCGGGCAAAGGACATGTATCGGAGCGGCGGAGAAAATGTCTATCCGGCGGAGGTGGAAAAGATACTCTCGGGACATCCGAAAATCGCAATGATTGCGATTATCGGCGTGCCTGATGATAAATGGGGAGAGGTCGGAATGGCCTTCGTTGTTCCGGTAAAGGGCGAAACGATTGACGAGAAAGAAATTACCGAGTACCTCAAGGGTAAGGTTGCGAAGTACAAATATCCTGCAAAATTTAAATACCTGGACGAGCTTCCCTTAACGGCGACTATGAAGGTAAAGAAGGGAGATTTGAAGAGGAAGTATGGAGCATTATAACGGAAGATGGAATAACCGTGTGACCGATATCGTCGGTTCACGATACCCGGTAATCCAGGGCCCCATGAGACTGATCACGCTCGGAGAGGCGGCCGCTGCCGTCTCGAATGCTGGTGGATTCGGTGTCATAGCCGCATCGGGTCTTTCCTCCGATGAGTTACGGGAGGATATCAGGCGGGCCCGGGAGTTGAGTGCGTACCCAATTGGTATTAATATTCCGATCTACCGGCCCAATGCATTTGACGCCCTGGAAATAGCGATCGAGGCGGGGATAAAAACCGTCTATACCTCGGCGGGTAATCCGGCAAAGGTAATCGACCTTGTAAGAACACACGGCGTAAAGATCATTCATAAGATATCGGGAATCGAGATGGCAAAGAAGGCCGAGGCCTCGGGTGTTGATGGCGTTGTGGCGATGGGGTACGAAGCGGGGGGACACGTCGGCCGTGATAATGTCACAACATTCTGCCTGATTCCCCAGCTTGTCGATGTCCTTAACATTCCCGTTATTGCGTCGGGTGGTATTGGAGATGCGAGAGGAGTCGTTGCCGCCTTTGCTCTTGGTGCCGAAGGAGTGGAAATCGGGACAAGATTTGTGGCATCACACGATTACCCGGTTCCGGCATTTTTTAAGGAGGCCCTCTGTCAGGCTACGGGGACCGCCACGATCCTCTTGGGAAAAGAGGCCATGCCGATTCGCGTTTTGAAGAACAGAACGACCGCAGCAGTGGCGGCCATGGAGGCTAAAAAGGCAGACGCGACGATGGTTGCCGAAGGTGATGCCCGCTATGTGCAGGAAGGTGGTGACAGGGAAAGCGCTGTCATGCCCTGCGGTCAGATAGCGGGTCTGGTGAGTGAGGTGACTCATATCAGGGATATTGTTTCAGAGATCATCAGTAATAGTAAGCTGATTGCCGAGGATCTCATGAGCCTGTTTAAGGGGAATGGAAAATGAAAAGGGAGCACGTTCTGGTAGAAACGGACAATCATGTGGCGACGGTGACGCTCAACAGGCCGGAAAGGATGAATGCCTTCGGCGGGCGGATGCGACAGGAGATCGTCGATGTTCTTGCCGAGGTTGCCGAAGACAGAGATGTGAGGGTGGTTGTCATTACCGGAGCGGGAACAGCGTTCTGTACGGGTGGAGATGTCAACGAGTTCGCTTCAGGAGAAACCCAGGCATTGGCAAAGGAGGTGTCGAGCGAACGGCATGCCATGTGCAGGGCCGTTTTTCTCATCAACACCATGGAGAAGCCGGTCATTGCAGCGGTCAATGGCGTTGCTGCAGGTGGTGGGTGCAATCTTGCACTGGCATGCGATATTCGTATTGCGAGTGAAAGGGCTCGTTTCGGACAGGTATTTACGCGGCGGGGAGTACATCCCGATTGGGGTGGTATCTACTTTCTGCCGCGACTGGTCGGTTATGCGAAGGCGGCTGAGCTTATTTTTTCCGGTGATGTAATCGATGCGGCCGAAGCTTACAGAATCGGTCTCCTTAACAGGGTGGTGCCGCACGAGGAATTTCAGTCTGCGACCCGCGACACGGCACTGAGGATAGCGAAGAATGCTCCCATACCGATAGCCTTTGCGAAACGGGGACTGCAGAACTTTTATCGATGGGACCTTTCCCAGGCCCTCGATTATGAATCGTATGTGCTCGAGGTGACGATGAAGAGCGAGGATATTATCGAGGGGTTCGCTGCCTTTCTCGAAAAGCGTGACCCGAACTTCAAGGGAAAATGACAGCGTATTTTGACCAACTCGGAGAGGGGTAGACAGATACTGTATGAAAAACTACTTCAAAAAAGCTGCTGAGCAAATATATTGCGAGGCGAAAAATGAGGGGCGACTGGTCGAGGGGAAAACACTTGACGTCCTGAAAGAGATAGCGCTTCGCCAGGAGGGTGTCATTCAGACGAATCTCGGATCGGTGGCGTCCGATTCGGAGCCGATGTCGCGGTCGGCACCTCATACCAAGAATAGTGTCGATCATACGTTCGACAAGGAAGAAGAGCATCTGGCGACGCAGGCGGCCGAATGCATGAAAAATGAGCGTGTTGTATCGATTGATACAATCATCGGTGACGGTCGAGACGGAGTGACGGCGCGGTTTTTAATGCCGGAGCAGTTTTCACAGATCGCCTACGGGCTCAAGCTTCTCTTCGAGGACACACCGGCGGCGAGGGTTGTGGATGATCCCACCTATACGATTATCTTTTTTGCCGATGAGGCCTTTGAACTGAACAAGTTTCGACGACTGCTCGACAAGGATGTCATGATCCGGCTGTGGATGGGGGAACGTCGGGGAGATCAGGTTAAGATCTGTAGAAACAGCACCTATCTCGGGGAGGCAAAGAAGGGGATTTTTCAGTTTGAGAGCTGGCGGGTCAAGAAGATTGATCATCAGGGTATCTTTTTGCATTGCGGTGCGAGGCGTGACAACCTCTGGGTATACGATCTGGAAACAGAGAGGCCGGAATTGCTGGAGAGGATTACAGGGATCGCGGGTTTGACAGCAACGGGAAAAACAACAACACTCTGTCGAAAGCTGGCGAAGCTGCCCCGTGAAACATCGGAAATGATCGGCGATGACGGGGGAACACTGGGATATGACGGGAGTTATGAGGCCTTCGAGATGGGAGGTGTCTATATCAAAACAGAGGGTCTCAACAAAGACCAGCCGGAGATTCTCCGCGCGGCACTGAGCGGCGATGCCTTTCTGGAAAACGTTGCCATTACCAAGTATCCTTATATACCTGATTTTATGGACACGACCAAGACGGGAAACGGCCGGGCGGTAATCCGCCGGGAAAACCTGGGGTTGGCAAGCAGGGGATTGCGGGCGAATCGTATGGATTACATCGTGATGCTGACGCGGAATCCTCTGGCAAATGTCATTTCGAAGCTTACCCCCGAGCAGGCGACGATGCAGTTCATATACGGGGAGTCGATCGAGAGTACGGGAGGCAATCCTGACGAGGCGGGGACATTCAAGCGGGTGGTCTTCCTGGATCCCTTTTTGACGGGTGATCGTCTGGAGCATGCGATGATCTTCTACGAGATTGTCACGAGAAACCGGATCAAGTGTTATCTGGCGAATACGGGAACGATCGGCGAGCACCAGATGAAGGTATCGCTGCGACAGTCGCTTGCAACCTACAGCGACATGCTGCGTGTGCAGTTGCGGTTCGACACAGAGCCCGATCATCTGGGCTATCATCACCCGATTAAGAGTGACCGTGCGAATATGGATATGATGAATGCCTGTTCGGTGTTTCATGATCATGAACTTCTGAATCGAAAGCTGGAAGACTTTCTGCAGGGTCGCCGACGCTTCCTTGAGGAGTTTGAGGCAACATGGGGAGTTATTCCCTATCATATAAGGGAGTCCTTGCCCTATCGCGTATCTGATGGAGAGAAGACAATAGAGAAGATCGCGCTCTGATTGGTAAGCGGTATGCAGAACCAATATCACGGTTCCGGAGGAATCTATGGACAATAAATTTAAGAAGCGTATCGAAGACTTACGCAATACAAAAAAGACCGCGCTTCTGGGTGGTGGTGAGGCTAAAATAGCCCGGGTTCACGACCGGGGGCAGATGACGGCCCGTGAGCGTGTAGAGTACCTCATTGATGAGGGTAGCTTTGTTGAGCATAACCTTATCATCGGTTACCTGGAGGGAATTCCGGCGGACGGTCTCGTGGCAGGTCACGGCAACATTGACGGAAGGCCGGTCTGCCTCTACTCGCAGGATAGTACGGTCAAGGGTGGTTCCATCGGTCCTATGCACGGGTTCAAGATGTATCGTACCATTGAGTGGGCTCTCGATATGGGAATTCCCTTCATCGGCACCCATGACTCTCCGGGCGCGCGAATTCCCGATATGAATTCGAAAAGCGTTTTCGGCGAGGCGATGGAAAAACACGGGGGAGCAATCTTCTATCCCAATACGCAGGCCTCAGGGCTGATTCCGCAGATATCGGCTATAATGGGGAGCTGCGCGGGAATTTCGGTTTATTCTCCCGCTCTGACAGATTTCGTTTTTATGGTGGATAAAACGAGTCACATGTTTATCACGGGACCGTCAATGGTCGGTGTGGTGACGGGAGAAACGCTCACCAAGGATGAACTGGGAGGTGCCGAGGTTCACTGTAAGATTTCCGGCCTCGCCGATGGGAGATTTGCAAGCGAGAAGAAACTGTTAGACGGCATCAAGGAACTCCTCGGCTATCTTCCTCAAAATGCGCATGAACAACCACCAGTGAGAGATGTCGGTGATGATCCGGAACGATTGACGGACGAGCTTACCGAGATAGTTCCCTCATCGGCATCGAGAGCTTATGATGTTCGAAAAGCAATCCGTTGTATCGTCGACGGCGGCCGTTTTTTTGAGATAAAGGCGGAGTTCGCTCCCGAGATCGTGGTCGGATTTGCCCGGATGAACGGAAATGTGGTCGGGATCGCAGCCAATCAGTCCAGTATTCGAGCGGGAAGTCTCACCGTTGACAGCTCGGATAAGCAAACCCGGTTTATGCGGTTTTGCGACTGCTTCAATATTCCCCTTATCATGCTCGTCGATACCTCGGCGTATCTTCCCGGAAAAGATCAGGAGCACAAAGGTATTATTCGTCACGGCGCAAAGGTGTTGTATGCACTCTGCGAGGCTACTGTTCCGAGAATCGGGCTCGTTTTGCGAAAGGCCTATGGAGGCGGGAACCTTGGAATGGGTGTCATTCCGGGACAAACGGGTACCGATATGCTCTTCTATTGGCCGATCACCGAGCTTGGTGTTATGGGTGCCAAGGCCTCTGTAGAGCTCTTTTTCGGTGATCTCATACGAAGTGCCGACAATCCGGATGAAGCAAGGGACCAGTTATTAAAGGAGTATGGGGAACGGTATGCCAATCCGATGAGAGAAGCGGCGTCAAATCCGTTCATCAACGATATCATTGAACCGCGGGACACGAGAAAAGTGCTCATCAAATCGCTGGCATTTCTCTCCACCAAGAGAAAACCGCCTCGGTATCCCAAGCGCCACGGTAACATGCCAATGTAGACAGTTTGTTATTCAAAGGAAATTACGGTGTGTAGAGCACCACGAGGCATCGTGTCGCTTCGTCTGAGAGGCTTCTCAGCTTGTGGGGTGTTTCGGAGTTGAAGTGTATTGATTCGTGCTGTTTCAGTTTGTGTACCTTACCCCCCAGTGTCAGCTCAAGATCACCCTCCATGACATAGATGTATTCCTCTCCCTCATGCTTGTAGGCAACGGGCTTGTGGGCCTGTTTCGACTCGATGGTAATCATGAATGATCGAAGATGTTCGTTCTCGGTACCGGGGGTCAGTGTCTGGTAGGAATAGTTCTGTGTCCGTTTGACGAACTGCTGTGTTCGCTGATCCCGTATCATCGCCTTTTCGCTTTCGTGGAGGAACGTGCCGGGATCGACATTGAATGCACGGGAGAGACGAAGCAGAAAACTGACCGAAGGTGAAATCTCGTCCTTTTCGAACTGTTCGATAAATTCGGGAGACTGCCCCGTTGCGAAGGCGAGTGATTCCCTCGACCACCCGTGAGATTCCCTGAGCTTCAGAAGCTTTTCTCCGAAACCGGACGTTTTTTCTTCGCCCGTCTCTTTGGTTTCATACAGGGTGTCGGTGAGTGATCGCATCACGGTTTGCCTCACCTTCGATGCAAAGATCGGGAGAAATGTGGCTGCATCGGCCGCGATGCCGATGTCGGCAATCTGAAAAATAGGGGCATTGAGATCGCGGTTAATTGCCACGATGGTTTTTGCATCGGTAATTCCCGCGGTATACTGGATCGCACCGGAGGTTCCCACAGAGATAAGAAGGTCGGGGTGGACGGTCTTTCCCGTCTGACCGATGAGATTATCCTCTTTTATCCAGTGTTGCAATACCGGCGGTCGGGTCGCGCCGACCTCTCCGCCCAGAGCGGCTGCCAGATCGCGTACCATTCCGAACCCGTCTGCGGTTCCGAGACCGGCACCGCCGGCGACGACGATTTCGGCCTCTTCAAGCTTTTTCCGTCCTTCAAGCTCATAGGTGCTCGATAAAAGTTCGATACCTTCCGGGATTGCGACGCTCTCAACGGTGATCCGTTCTATCGTGCCGGGATTTCCGGAACTGTTGACTGGCTGGATTCCATGGGGCTGTACCGTGGCAAAACCGGTGGTGTGAAAGTTTTCTCTATAGGTGATCTCAGCGAGTATCTCTCCGCCCCAGGATGGGCAGGATGCGACGATCCTGCCGTCTTTCATCGCCAGATCAACACAATCGGCTATGAGGCCGGCATTACTGAGCCGTGCGGTCCGCGCCGCCAGATCCCTGCCGAATTCAGTCAGGGGAAAGAGGACAAGCATGGGAGCACGGGATTCCACGGCATCGGATAGCACCGGCGCATAGATATCGGTTCTCGGAATGGCCAGAGTCGGATTTTCAAAAATGAAAACCCTGTCGGCACCGTGGGAAAGACATCTGTCGGCTGCTTCATTAATGGGAATACCCGGAATTTCCATGGTCGTTTCTGATGCTGAATTCGCCGATGAACCGATCACAATGGCGATAATTGTGCCCGAGACGGAGTGGTTCAGCTCATAGGCCCTGGCCAGGACGTTGAGGCTGAGCGTAAACAGCCGCTCGTTTCTGAGATCAGTATAAACCCAGATTGCTTTCTTTTTCTTTGTTCCCATATTTACGTTAAGTGATTAGTCCCGTTTCTTTGATCCGTTCTATAAGCACTTCCGCCTGTTCTTCGAGAGTACCCTCAAGGAACTCGCATTTTCTCTCCCGTGTCATCTTTTTCATGGAAAGAACCTCCGTGGGGGATCCTTTCTTCCCCACGAGTTTGGGATCAAGCGAAAGATCGTTGAGAGTCCAGGTCTCGATCTTCTTTTTTTCAAAGGCCTCCTCGATTCCACTCAGCGGAATATCCCTCGGTTTCACCGATGCGGGATGAACCGTCAGTGCCGCGGGAAGGGAGAGATTGTATTCCTCTCTGAATCCGTCGACTTTACGTTCCACACGGAGAAGAGGTTTTTCATAATTCAAGGAAGAAACTCCTGTTACCAAAGGTATGTCGAGGGAGACGGCGGTCTGGGGGCCGACCTGGCCCGTATCGCTGTCGTAGGTTCTTGTTCCGAAAAGGACGATGTCGTAGGGTTCGAGTTTCTTTATCGCCGCTCCCAGTGCCTTCGATGTTGCCAGGGTATCAGAATCACCGAGCCTGGGGTCGCTGAGGAGCACTCCCCTGTCTGCACCCATTGCAATCGCCTCGTGAAGCACAAAGGCGCAGGATTTCGGTCCCATGGATAGGGCCGTGACCGTTCCGCCCTCTCTTTCGACCAGGGCGATGGCCGATTCCAGGGCGGGTCTGTCAAAGAGGTTCATCTCCGCCGTCTCGGCCGACCGAATGATTCCGTTTTCCGGTGCCTTTGTGACGACGGATTTGATGCAGACTATGATATGAAGTGCCATTAAAGATTCCTGAGATTCTCGTTTCTTATGAAAGCAGCCGCAATTACTTGGCGTAATCCTTCAGTACTTCTCTCGCTATTACCATCTGATGAATCTCCGAGGTTCCCTCGTAAATTCGTGTTACCCTGGCGTCCCGGTAGTATCGCTCAACGGGATAGGATTTTGAGTATCCGTATCCTCCGTGAATCTGGACCGCCATATCGGTTATCCTACTCGCTGCTTCGGAGGCGTATAATTTGGCCATTGCCGATGCCCGGGAGAAATGCTTTCCCTGATCGCGAAGAAGGGCCGCCCGGTAAACCATGAGACGCGCCGCTTCCAGTTCGGTTGCCATATCAGCGAGCATTGCCTGGATTGACTGATGCTTTCCTATGGAAACCCCGAACTGCTGTCGCTGATTTGCGTATCGTGCCGATTCTTCAAGGGCGGCCTGGGCGATTCCCACCGCCTGGGCAGCGATCCCGATTCTTCCCGTGTCGAGGGCCATAATTCCTATCTGAAATCCCGTCCCCTCTTCACCGAGAAGGTTTTCCGCAGGGATTTTGCAATCATAGAGGCGGATAGAGGTAACGGGATTTGCCCTCATGCCGCAGAGGTCTTCCAAGTCACCTACCACGAATCCCGGTGTTCCCCTCTCTGCCACGACAACGCTGATTCCCCTTCGCCCGGCATCCGGATCTGTTCTCGCGAAGATGAGGCATATATCCGCCACGCCGCCATTGGTTACGAAGACCTTGTTTGCATTGACTAGATAGCCTTTCTTGTTTCTGATGGCTGTTGCTTCTACTCCGGCCGCATCGGAGCCGGCATTTGGTTCGGTGAGGCAGAAGGCACCGATTTTCTCGCCCCGTGCGAGGGGGGGTATCCATCGCTTTTTCTGCGTTTCCGATCCGAACGCCATGATCGGATATACAGCGACGCTGTTATGAACGGTGACGCAAAGCCCGAGGCTTCCGCATGCACGGGAGATTTCCTCAATAGTAATGACGCAACTTAACGAATCCATCCCGGATCCGCCCAGCTTTTTCGGTACCTGGATTCCGAAGTAACCGAGTTTTCCCATCATCTCGATCACTTCCCAGGGGAAGCGTGCCTCCCGGTCAATCTCGCCGGCAATCGGCATGATCTCGCGTTCGCAGAATGCTCTTACGGAGCGTCTGACGGCACGATTTTTTTCTGACAGAAACGTGTTCATATTGTCTCTCGTAATTTACAGGAAATACGGTTTGTTAGCTCTTTAAATCGAATGATAAGGACGGAAGCTACCAGAATTTGGTAACCGAGTCAATAATTCTCTTGCACTCAGATCGTGTCTGTATTGCGAAAAGAATCAGAAATGATGAGGTGCTCAATATCTGCACATTAAAGAAACCTTTTCCTTGCCTGTTTACGGGCGTTGATCCTGTCTTGAATCAATCGAAAGAACTGACCATAAAGAAAGGTGCCTTTACTCGTAGAAATTATCAATAAAATAAGCTAGTATAGATCGAGAAATAAAGAAAATCCCATTCGTGTCGTAATTATAGAGAATCTGAAATATACAAAGAGGTCTCACATGAATCTCGAGAAGAAGTTGGGTTTTCTCGATGTATTCTGTATCGCCAGCGGAGCAATGATAAGTTCCGGACTGTTCGTGCTGCCTGGTGTTGCACATGCATATGCGGGACCGGCAGTAGTTTTTTCCTACTTATTTGCAGGCCTTCTTGTTACCAGCGGCATGCTCAGTGTCGCCGAAATCATCACCGCCATGCCGAAGGCCGGAGGCGACTATTTTTTCATCACACGGACGATGGGTCCGGCGGCCGGTACGGTGGCGGGTCTCTTAAGCTGGTTTTCCCTGACACTAAAAAGCTCTTTCGCTCTCGTCGGCATGTCGGCATTTCTTTACGTTGTCGTGGACTGGGAGCCGCACATCACGGCAATCATAATCTGCATGGTCTTCATTGCGATCAATATTATCGGAACCAAAGAATCGGGGAGACTGCAGGTCGTTCTTGTAGTCATACTTTTGGCTCTGATGCTCTTATATATCTTTCGAGGCGTTGCACACATCGATAGCCGTCACTTTATACCCTTTGCTCCCTTTGGATGGCACTCCGTCTTTGCAACTGCCGGTATCGTTTTCATCTCCTATGGCGGTCTTTTGAAGATCGCCTCGATTGCCGAAGAGATCAAAGACCCGGGGAAAGTCATACCGTTCAGCATGATCAGCGCGCTTATTGTCATTTCAATATTTTATACTCTCATGGTTTTCGTAACGACGGGAGTTCTCAGTTCTGAGGACCTCGATGGTTCCCGCACCCCAATCTCACTGGGTGCCATGGCCTTCATGGGCCGATCGGGTATGATTATAATGAGTGTGGCGGCAGTGCTCGCTTTTGTCTCGACGGCGAATGCTGGTATCATGACCGCCTCCCGTTATCTTCTGAGCCTGAGTCGAGACAAACTCATATCACCACTTTTCGGTATCGTTAATGCCCGGTTTCAGACTCCCCACATAGCTGTCGTGACAACCGGCCTGTGCGTTATCGGGGCGCTCTTTCTCGATCTTGAAATTCTCGTGAAAGCTGCCTCAACCGTCTTAATTTTAACGTACATCCTTGCAAATTTGTGCCTCATTATTCTCCGTGAGAGCCGGCTGCTCAATTATCAGCCCAAATTCAGAGCACCTCTCTATCCGTATCTGCCGGTGGCCGGAATTCTCGGCTATATCGTGCTTCTCCTTGAGATGGGAGTTGGGGCCCTTGTAATGAGCGGGGGGCTTATTGCGGGCGGACTTTTTTTCTACTGGTTCTATGGACGGATAAGAGCGGAGCGAGAGTACGCTATTTTGCACCTGATCGAACGAATCTCAAATCGCGCATTGACCGGGGGACTGCTTGAGTCTGAACTCAAGGACATCATTCGAAACCGTGATGACCTGTGTTTTGACAGATTTGATGAGATTGTCGAAAAGGCAATTGTTGTCGATTATACCGAGAGTTCAAACACCGAAGAATTATTCTCGTTTATCAGTGAATTGATTGAAAAACACTATAATTTCAACGCAGATGCGGTACAGCGGGCACTTATGGATCGGGAACGTGCTGGTTCCACAAATCTCCTCCCAGGATATGCCATATCCGATATCATTGTCGATACCGAGAATTTCTTTTCGATGATTCTGATTCGTTGTAGCGAGGGAATTCTCCTGAGAGAGGGTGAATCTCCGGTTCATGCCCTTTTCGTGCTCGTTACATCGCGAGACGAGCGCGATTTCTACCTGCAGGCAGTGGCGTCAATTTCACAGATTATTCAGATGCGCTCGTTCGATAAACGCTGGTCTGAGGCCCGGACCGAACAGCAGCTTCGAGACCTTATTCTACTGGGCGAACGGCGACGGGTATGTCAGCTTTGATGGAGCGTGGTAAATTTATAAAATGGCTGCCGTCATCTAAGAGAGGATCGAGCGCGGTAATGAACGCCCTGTTGTTTTAGTCCTGCAAACGTTGAACTGAACAGCGAGAGCATTTCCCGTTGCTTACAACGGGGTTAGTGAGCAAATAAAAAAATAACATTTTCCTTGACAGTCGGAAATTCACCGCAACTGTCGGACCAAAAGCGGAGATCCAGCTTATTCGGGATTGCAGAAACTTCAATTATGGCGATGGATAAAAACATTGCAATTTGTGCTGACGGTATACATCGATCGGGGTTAGCAATTGCCAGGGCGCTGAACGAGACGGGTAATTTCACAATAACATTTATTCTATCACGAAATCGCTTTTCTGATTCGGTGAAAAGAATTATTGATTTTCACAGTATTAACAGGATCGATTTTACAGGAGTTACTGTTTCCGATAGTGCTTTCCCTGGTCGATTGGTTGAAATCGCAACCCGAAATAATACGGATATTATTCTGCCAGTTGGTTCAGCGGCCGTTCTGATTTCAAAAATCAAGCCTGAGCTGGAGAAAATATGTATGGTTCTCGTCGAGGATTATGAAAAGCTCCTGTTATTTCATGATAAAAGCCGAACGCTAAGCATCGCAAAAGATCTGGACATTCCACATCCCGCTACCTGGCTGCCGGAGAACAGTGATGAGGTAGAAATTCTTGCCGATAAAATTAAATATCCTGCTGTTATAAAGGCCCGTAAAGGTACTGCTGCAGATGGGGTGTGGTATGCCAAAGACAGATCCGAACTGATTCGTCTCTATCAAAGGGCAACCAGTAAGAAAAACGCCGGTGATGGCTTGATTCGTGACAGTTCCACACCGATGATCCAGGAATATGTATCGGGTGAACTACATGACGTGGCTGCTTTCTGCATCGACGGTGAAATGAAATTGGGGCTCACCCAAAAAAGACTGATGACACGACCTCTCTCGGGTGGTATGGGCATCGTAAACGTAACCACGAAACATGAACAACTGCTCCACTATGCCGAAAAAATTATCGATCGAGTAAAATGGAGCGGTGTAATGCTGATGGATTTCAAGATCGATGATCGCAACGGAGAGCCGAAACTGCTCGAGGTCAACCCACGATTCTGGGGCACAACATGGCTAACGATCCAAGCGGGCTATAATTATCCATACTATCTTGTTCAAAATACATATGGCGTGAAGATTGATTTTCCTGCAGATTACAGGGTAGGACTTTACTGCCGCTGGCCCATGCAGGAGCTTTTTACAATTTTTGAAAAACCGGTGAGCGTGAAGGTTGTATTAGACCGGTTTGGTGGATTTGTTTCGCGATTTAAGCTGAAGAATTGCATATACCAGCTTCTGTAAAGGACTATCGGAAAAAACGGCATCGCGAGTTATTGAAGTAACCACCACACCATACAGGATGGCGTATCGAAATCATTTCATAAATAAATTTCTTTTTCTAAGAGTACGTCAGAACTCTGAGCGTTTCAGCCTCTTCAATTGAAGCTTTCCGCAATCCCGTGTAACTCCGACACGTTGTGGGGAATCTCCGACTGTTTAGTACGTTAGAAATTATTTTCTGTGTTTTCCGGCAGAAAATAATTTCGTTAACGCCCTTATCCCGTTTATCGGGATTAAGGAAAATGTTTGTTTTTTTATTCGCTCGCTGTTCAATTCAAAACATATTTTTTGCTAAAACGCAGAAAAAAGTGTGTCAGAATCCTCCAGACACACTTTACGAAGCAAAAGGTCAGATAAAGAGCCAGAACCGACGATACTAAACCGATAAAGATTCCAATCTCACCATTCTTTTCAATCAGTTGCAGTAACTCATGTAGTATTCGTGTGATTTCCGAGGCCATTTGCTCTTTTTCTCCTTTCTCCAGTATTCCGTTGCGAAGTTTCGTTGGAAATAAAAAATTTGGGACCCCACCGAGTCAGAATCAATAGAATCCTAAAATTGGCAACAGCTATTTCGTTGAGCAACGACCGTGCCATCTAAGCAAATATTTTAAAATCAAGATGACAACTATTTAATATTATTGATATTTGTAAAATAGCTTCATGATGCTCAGTACTATGAAAGGGCATACCTGCCATTATTATTTTGACCGGTTTTGGGGAAATTCCCCTATGATAAGGGCATATTTACCTTTGTCTAATAACGACTTAAGGGGATAAAGGCATACTCAGTATAAGCATAGTGCATGAACTAAACGGCGAGCGCATTCCCCGCTGCTTGCGGTGAGGTTAGCAAGCGAATAAAAAACAGACATTTTTCTTAACAGTCGGGGGCTCCCCGCAACGTGTTACGGGGAGTTTCAATATTTGGGTTTACATATAGAAAGGGTTTTATTATAATAACAGGAAGTTTCACATCATATATGAATACTCTGCCGATATGGTGTGATCAATGATTTGATTTCTCAAAAGTATGAGAGTGAATTGATCATTCACCTCAAATTGCCTTTGTCCCGCTCCTCCCGATACCACTGCTCTCGGGAACCGAGGTAACCTCAAAACCGTTCCCACGCGCGACTCTAATTTTCCTATCCATTCTCTTCCTGGCATGGCGTTTCTTCAGTGCTCTGGAATGAACTGAACAGCGAGCGCATTCCCCGTTGCTTGCAGCGGGGTTAGCGAGCGAATAAAAAATAAAATTTTCCTTAATCCCGACAATCGGGATAAGGGCGTTAACGAAATTATTTTCTGCCGGAAAACACAGAAAATAAATTCTAACGTACTAAATAATCGGAGATTCCCCGCAACGTGTTGCGGGGAGCTTCAATATATGTTCACGACAAGTTCGTTGAGAACAACATTATTGGGTTCAACGTATCGTAGTGAATCGAAGAAAATAGATTATGAAAGGGGGAAATAATATGAAGTTTCTAAAAGTGGCCTTTATTGCAGTCCTCGTCCTGACGTTCTTAACCGGGTGTGCCGGGACGAAAAAGTGTGAGTGGTACAAATGTGCTCTCACAGGTGCCGCCGTCGGAGCCGGGGGCGGGTATGTCATCGGAAGCGATACCGACGATGAAAGGGAAGGGGTTATTATCGGTGCATTAATTGGAGCAGTAACCGGCGCCTTATTATGCCGGGGAGAAGCTGCCATTTCCGATTCAGACGGTGATGGAGTCCCCGATAATATCGACAAGTGTCCCAACACGCCGCAGGGTGCAGTTGTGGATGAGAATGGCTGTCCAAAGGATTCAGACGGTGACGGGGTTCTTGATTATATGGATGTCTGTCCCAATACACCTGAGGGAGCGCCTGTCGATAAAAAGGGATGTCCCCTGGATTCAGACGGTGACGGGGTACCCGATTATCGGGATCAGTGTCCGGAGACACCGGCTGGCCTCAAAGTGGACGAAACCGGTTGTGCGGTTGTTACTGAGGGCAAGAAGCTGCTCGTCCTCGAAGGGATCAATTTTGAGTTTGGCAGCTGGAAAATAGTTCCAGAATCCAAGCGGCTGCTTGACGATACGGCGCTTAAGGCATTAAAGGAAAGCCCGAATCTCAGGGTCAGGATCGAGGGTCATACCGATAGTGTAGGTCCGGATGCCTATAATATGACCCTTTCACGTCAAAGGGCGGAAGCGGTCATGAACTATCTTGTTTCTCAAGGTATCAATTACGACAGAATGGAAGTCCTCGGAAAGGGCGAAAGTTACCCCGTGGCATCGAATGATACCGAGGAGGGGAGGGCCCATAACAGAAGAATCGAGTTTATAATCCTGTCATATTAAGAGACGCCTCTCTCTTTCAAGAATAAGGGGGGATTATTGTCATAATCCCCCCTTATTCTTTATGTCTCTTGCGATTACTCGATCCCTGTCGGGTAATTACCCTCTCCGTTTTTCTCTGCAACGTGTTGGCATTCATCGAGTGCAAAAAAATGACGTCTTACTTTATGCGCCTCTCCTGAAACAATCGGCGATACAAGGTTTGTCTCTGATGGTCTGTTATAGTATGCGAGTTTTTCGGAACCCGAATAGACCACTTCCACTCTCAATGCTGCAGCAGCGTTACCCGGGTGCTGCGCGGGATTCCATTTTTTCATATCCTCAAAGATAGCGCCCTCCGTGTGATATTCTATGGTTCCCTTGAGTTGGAAGGCCTCGTCCATCTCGGTAATAAAAAGAAAGAAGCCGCTGCTTCCAGAGAAGATGTTTTTCGCGTCTTGTCGAAGTAGTTATCGGCAATCACGATTGTATCGTCATCAAACTTGCTCACACAGGTCGCGCAGATCGCATTAGGAACACCATTTTCATCGACAGTGGCAAAGATAACCGGTCCTTTTCGTTCATCCCACGCCTTACTCACTTTTTCCGGCAATAGTGACATTTTCCTTCATTTCATATTTCATTGGATAATAGCCGCCTCTCTGAAGCGGCGAATGAGCTGGACAACTCAAAAACAACGCCCAGTGGAATTTTCCTAACACCTTTACCGCATACTCATCAATAAGTTTTTTGTTACGTATAGCGCCTGCAAATCTTCAGAATCTATTCATCTCAAAAAACAATTAGTTCCCTGTGTAATCTGTCAGTTTTAACTTTCTCTTGCCGCTTCATGACAAAAGCACCCTATCTTTAAAGAAGCCAGATCTAATCGATAAACATAAATCCTTCAGCACGGTGTGAAATAAAAACTTCAATATTTATTTCAAATATGTATAAATACAAGATGGTCTGTTGAGAGCATCAAAGAAAAAATCTGGTTGCAAGGAGGGTATTATGAAGAAGTTGCTATTGATGGCAATAATAATGATCGTATGTCTGGGAGTTTCCTTTACGGTTGATGCGAAACAAAAGGGAAAAAAGGAAACTACAGAGAAAGGAAAGATTGAGCAGAACAAGAAAGACCTGACAGATGCCGATCGAGAAAGAGAAATCATACGAGAATACCTGGGTCAGGCCGATGGGAAGGAGAAAAAGAAAAGCAAGGGAAAACGTCTTCCTCCTGGGCTGAAAAAGAAGCTGGAACGGGGATGGGATTTGCCTCCTGGCTGGCAGGATAAAGTTCAGAGAGGCGAGGTACTGCCAGACGATATTTATAAAAAGGCGGAACGTCTACCCGACAATATTGTGAGACAGATGCCCCGACATCGGGATGATGTCGACACGGTGATACTGGATAATAAGGCCGTAAAGGTAATGAAAAAAACAAGAGAGGTCGTCGATATACTGGAATATTGAGCAACACCCTGGAGGGAAAGAAAAGTTGTAGACGGTCAGTATGTGTTGTCGTGTCTACTTTTAACCCTTTTTGCTGATTTCCAATTCTAATCTACGACGAATAATTCAATTCAGGTTTTCTTATTTCAGGAGGAAGGAATAGAAAGAAACTCATAAAGAAGTAGCGGGGAAGAGGGATACGTCATACCTTGCTGAGAGTGTTGAGTTCATAGATTTCAGTCAAGTCTATCCCGATGAGCCACATTCCTTTCTCTTCCTCCGCCCGAGCGATCTTGCCGTAGAGCTCTATTTTTCCGCGATCTTTAAATTCAACTGATATTCGTTTGGTCCCTGACGAAAAAGGTTTCTTCGAAAGAACGCACAAACTGCCCACCGAGAAATCTACTAACTGCACTGATTCTCCATCAACTTCAATTTTAGCTTGAGCAATCGTATTTCTGTCATCATTTAAGGCGTAGCGTTGATATCTGCGTTTGTCATTCATCCAAGAACCTCCTTTACAGCTACTGGTTAACGGAGCATACGTTAACTGTCAAGTTTCGAAGCCTTATATCCGCACCAATAATTGCTGCCAACATATTATGATTATCACTCTTTGAATATCTGAAGAAAAATGTTGCTGTCGCGGGATTACCATGTTGTAACTCCTCAATACCGCTCGGTAAAAAACAAGTATTACTGATCAGTAAAAGTGCTCGACTTAATAGCTAAATAAAAATCAAGTTTGCTCGTTGTTATTCTTTTTTGAATAGGCCTTTCAATCCTTCTGTGGCAGATTTGATGTCTTTTGACGAGGACTCCAATATTTTTTGTGCGGTCTCACCACCTGTCTTCAGACTCTCTTCACCGAGGTCTTGTATGGCACCCATCTGTTTTAGTCCGTCATTCAATATCGCTGTAACAGAATCTGCTGTGATATTGCCGTAAAGCGATGCAAAAATCTTTTCAAATGCCTCGGCCGGGGTGGCACCCTGTTTTTCCTTCCCGATATCCTTAAGGTGGATGTCAGGCAAAGGGGCAGTGACCTCTTTACCCCCCAGCGCTGCCATGGTCAGGTTGACCTTGCCATCTTTTACTATGACATTGTTGATCACTATTTTTTTAGCTTCGCCCTCTTTGCTTTCAGGTTTGCTTTGTGCCTTCTTTTCAGCATTGGCACTGCTCTGAACATTTTTTAACAAGGCTTGGAAATTGTCCGATCCCTTTATTTTTTCATAGGTAATCTCAGGCGCTATGATTTCGATTTTATTAATAATAATTGGATTTTTTGTAATTGAACTTTCGTCGATATCAACGTAAACGGAACCAACCCGCATGGCCTGGGCAGATTTGAAACCCTTTGGATTGCCCAGGAAAAAATCTTTAACTTTTGCTTCTCCGCTCAATAAGGAAACACTGACGTCAGCTACGATGACATCCGTCTTTGTTATATTCGGGCCAACCGTGTTGACCGCTTTCTTAACGATCGGTCCCAGATTTGAAAGTGTTAAGAAAATTATGCCAACGATGACCACTATGATCACAACACCTGCTATAAGTACCTTTTTCATGATTTCCCCCTTCTTTTATCAACATATGAATAATACTTAAAAAATGTCTTTCCAAAGCGACTTATGGCGAAGACGATTGAGATTGCCTGCAGGTCCTTATACTCTCAAGGCTACTGATAGCAAGCTGCTGTCCTTGAGGACCTCTTATTTGTTTTTCGCAACAACCCAGACGGCATGAACAATACCGGGAATATAGCCAAGGAGTGTCAAAATAATGTTAATCCAGAAATGTTTTCCGATTCCGACCTGGAGGAATACCCCGAGTGGTGGCAGTATAATTGCAATGATA
>JAFGBH010000089.1 GCA_016933215.1 Deltaproteobacteria bacterium
GCCGGCAGCAGGAAGGTCAGAAAATATAACGGGATACCCCCCTTCAGGGCCACGCAGATATACATTGAAAAGGTCTTTGTCTACTACGAGCGTTACAAGAAAGAGATGGCCGGGGAACTCGAGAGGGTATAAAAAGAACAGAATCTTTTGACTGTATGCGCTCGCTGTTCAGTCAGTTCTTTAACCTCACCTTTCACATCAGAAGCATCATCATGATATCACCTTAGAAGCACACGGCAACGCACCCTTTTTTTGCTCCACTTTGGTAAAAATACCGGGACGTACGGTTTTTTTACCAGGACGCCCTGAACGATGTTCCTTCTATGTGGAGTGATACCTCCAGCCGCCTGATGCCGAGAGAGCAGGAAAAGGTCAGGATGAAGTACAAAACGGTAATGGTGATCCAGACCTCAAAGGTGAGATAGGTCGCCGACATGAGTTCCAGCCCCTGAAAGGTCAATTCCTGAACGGACACAACGGAAACGATGGCCGAATCCTTGATCGTCGATATCAGCTGACCCGCAATGGGGGGAAGTATTCTGCGTATCGCCTGCGGGAGAATCACAAAGCGCATCTGCTGCCACCAGGAAAGGCCCGACGCGGAAGATGCCTCCCACTGACCCTTTTCAATCGATTGAATTCCGGCCCTTATTATCTCCGTCATATAGGCCCCTTCATACAAAACAAGTGTGATAACGGCGGAGAGAAAGGCGGAAAACTGACCCGGAGATGCCATAAAAAAAGCCAGTATTTTCCGGGTCCGATCCGAGAGAGAGAGGATAAAATCCTCCACACCGAGGACCGTCATTATCTGATCACTCAGAAAGAAATAGAAGATGAATATGAGGACGAGGGGGGGGACGTTCCGTATCAATTCAACATAACTTCGTGCCGTGAGGCGCTTGAAGAGACTCGTGCTTATCCGGAAAAATCCCATGATCGTCCCGAGTATGAGGGCAAGAAAGGTCGTCCAGAGGCTCAATTTGATCGTGGTAATAAACCCCTGCATAAGGAGATTGACAACCCATCTCCCCCTTTCCTCATCGAAGCGGAACATATACTGGGGAATAACCGACCAGTTCCAGTGGTAGTGAATGACCACCGTCGTTCGGTAGACAAGATAGGCCAGAATTGCCAGTATAAGCGCTATAACCGCCACATCAAGCGTGGTTATCCCTCTTTTCCTTCGCACCACGGATCACCTCGGGTATGCTTATCTAAGAATCGGTCACAATGAGCCTGTGAGCGATAGCTTCATCGTTGGTTCTCTACTGCACAAGATCCTGCCAGTCCCTCGTTCCGAACCAGTAATGCTTGCGTTCCTTCAACCAGCCTTCTGCTTCGACCACCCTGATCCAATTGTTAAAATAATTCAGAGTGTCCACATCGCTCTTCTGTAGGGCAAATCCGATCGGTTCTCTGGTGAAGTTTGCCTCAAGGGGGAGAAAAAGCCTGTCGGGATACTTGATTGCCTGAAACGCCGGGAGCGGTGCCGAGGCAACAACTGCGTGCACTCTGCCGTTTAAAATTTCCTGCACCGCCTGGGACTCGTCGTCAAAGAGCCTCAGTTTTGCCCGTGGCATGAACTTTTTCGCCGCTGCCGCCGCCGTCGTACCGATACGGGCAGCAATAGAGACATCGGGGCGATTGAAGTCCTCCAGAGAATCGAATCCTGCTGCCAGTTCTTTATGAGCCAGAAGGGACATACCGGTATAATCGTAGGGAATGGAAAAATTCACCTTCAGATTACGATCGGGTCGTATCCCCATGCCGCCGATGATGACATCGAATTTTCCCGTCAGAAGGGCGGGAATAATACCGGACCATTTGGTCGGAATAAATTCCACTTTGACGCCCATGTCCTCAGCCAGACGTGTGGCTACATCGATCTCAAAACCGATTAAATCGCCCTTTTTGTCCTTCATCGCCCAGGGAACAAAGGTTGACATTCCCACCTTGAGTACCCCGCGCTTCACCACCTTTTCTATGGTGCTCTCCCTCACCAGATCCTGCTGGATACTTGCGGAATAGGTGCTCGTCGTTACCGCAAAAACAAGTACGATCGCCAGGAAAATCGTTAATGAAATACTGCGTCTTTTCATTGGTTCACTCCTTTCAATTCTCTGCTCAATATGCTGCCTTCAGCTTCTCCTCCAGGGCATGGACACCGAAGGAGAGCGCCCCCGTTACGACAAGGTAAATCGCCGCGACGGTAAACCATATCTCAAAGGCAAGAAAGGTCTCGGCAATAATGGCCTGTCCCTGCATGGTAAGGTCATAGATGGCAATGGTACTGACCAGAGCCGAATCCTTTATAAGAGAAATTGCCTGACTTGTAAGGGGCGGCAATACACGCCGCACCGCCTGCGGCAGAATTACATGCCGATAGGTTTCATAGGTATCCATTCCGAGACTGTGGGCCGCTTCCCACTGCCCCCTGTCGATGGAAACGATGCCCGATCTGAAAATTTCCGATATGTATGCCCCTTCAAAGAGGCTGAGTGCCAGAACGGCAGAGGTAAAGGCGCTTACATCGACGACCGGAGATATGACAAAATAGATGAAAAAGAGTTGTATCAGAAGCGGGGTGTTTCGGATCATCTCGAGATAACTCAACGCAACCGCACGGGCAGCGAGGGAATCGGAAATTCTGAATATGGCCGTCACCAGACCGAAGGCAAAGGCCAGCACGAGACTCACGGCAGTTATCTTAAAGGTAATCCAGAGACCCTGAAGAAGCGGCCCCGCCGTAAACCGGCTGTTTTCAAAGGTGAAGATATACCGTTCGACGCGGTACCACTGCCAGTGATATCCCAGCTTTTCGGTACCGATGGCGAGTACCCCCACGATTACAGCTGCGAGGAGGAGAAATTTGACAACATCGAGCAAGACCAAATCGTTGATTCTTTTTCCGTCGTCTGAATGCCTCATCGCTTTCTCATTCCCGATCGTAGGCCCCGCGAACACGCCCGAAGTGCATGGCAAGACCCACGCCCGCGCCGAGCACCCCGACACCAACCATCGCCGTGTCGATTGTGAGACCGAATGAAAAGTCTCCCACGCCGAGGAGAAGCAGAAATCCTGTGACGAAATTCGCTACGCCCCACATGACATTGATGACCGGTGACGATTCTCCCACCGCGGGAGGTGAGGCAAAGGGGCTCTGAAAACTACTCCCTGATATCCCGTTTACATAATGGGGAACACCGTTTGCGACAAAGGACCCTGCGATGACGTAGAGAGGATAAATATACCATTCCATCTGTATACCTCCTTTTGAGAGTTTCTGTAATCGGTGAAAAAAGCACCCGTTACGTCTTCAAAAAATTAGCGTGCTGATACTATCAGACGAATTCGACAGCAAGATCAGGAAATTCTTTTTTAAATTCTTTTTCGAGGTTCTTGATGATTGTGGACATTATAGCCATTGCGATTCCTTCACAGCTTATGCATGCGGGGCGATGACTGAGAAAATCAGCAAAAATATACATTTCCTTTTTTTCTTCGTTGTAGCGGACCCTTTTTACAAGCCCGAGGCGAGCCACAGAAAGATCGCTTTCAGGGTCTTTTACCCTGTCCAGGATCGAATCAATCGTGGCTGTCATCTCTGGAGTCATCATGTCATATCTCCAAAAACTATCTGTCAATCGATGCCATAAAACGTATCAATCTGCTCATGATTATAATAATTATGGTTTGGAAAAACAAGATAAAGGGAGTGGCGGAGATGCAGCAACAAAAAACATGAAATCCGCCGCTGTTACTTACATTGCCATCAAGGTTTTCATCAGGGTGGGGCTCCCGGATATCAGCGAGCCCCTAAGGCCGGCAAAGGGAAGAATGGTTGTTTTTCGCACACTTCGCGGTGTCCATTTTCTCCCGAATTCCCTTCCTACGATTAAAATGGACACCCGATTTGTGCATTTTTCCTGTATGACTATTTTTTAGGACTCTGAGGATGCCGCGAATTTCCCATGTAACGTTTGGATTTGTCCCGGCGCGCCGTCTCGTGGAACATCTTCATTTTCTGAAAACGTTCTTTTCCCACAATGCTTCGTATCTTCATGATAAAATTGAAACGCTCCTCCGAGAGTTTTGTCCGTTCGCTTTCCAGCTTTTTAAACTGTTTCTTTATGGCTTCCTCATTCATTTTCTCGTCTTCAAGAAGGTTATCCAGTTCGAACTGCTCTCTCTCCACCCTGCTCTTGATACCAATGAGATTTCTTCTGCTCTCGCGGAAACTCTGCTCAAGACTCTCTTTTTCATCCTGATTCAGATTAAGCTCTTTTGATATCTGTGGATTATACCACCACTTCCCGGGCATTATGTCCTGCGCCGTCGCGAGGACGGGCGTGGCAAAAAATATCAGTACAATCATGCCGTATACAATTTTTCTCAACATAATTTTTCTCCTTCTGTTTTCCCGCCTTCATAGCGGGAAACATCTTCATATGCAGCAGGCACTATATAATCGATAAATTCTTCATCGACTTCCAAATATGACTCGCCCGATATATCGAGGTAAACGGCAGGAAGGGCATTATTGACAAGGAGGTCTACCTCGGTCATAAATTCCTCTGCCGCAATCAACTCCTGGTTTGTCGCAATGACCGGGAATTCCGGCTGCGCTCTGAACAGAGTATTCCATGAAATCACGACAAGAATAATCGCCGCAATGGCCCCCATCCCCGAAGCGGCCTGCCAGTTCCAGAACCAACCGACGGTATTCCGGCGGCTTCTCTCGGGTAATGATATTCGCCGTTTCGGCACCGGCGAATACTGCTTCGCAATCCGGCCAAACCGCAGGAGATCCTGCTCAAGTTTTTCCTTTTCGCCGCGGCAGAGAGGACATATGGCAAGATGCTGACGCGCGGCCTCCGGCACATCGTCTTCATCAATCAAGAACCTTAGTATAAGCTCTTCCCCGAGATGGTTATTCTTATCTGAGTTCACCCTCTTTCCTCCCTCAGCAATTGCCTCATTGATGGTTCCCGTCGAAACTTTTCAAGTGCCCGATAAAGATGGGTTTTAACGGTGCTTTCCTGTTTTTTGAGAACTCCTGCTATTTCCTTTATTCCGAGATCATCCATAAAACGCAACATGAAGACCTCCCGCTCCATCTTCGACAATTTGTCAAGAAGCCCTTCGACCTGCTTCCAGAAATCCTTCTTCGTCATGGTGTCGAGGGCATCGTCATCGTCGTTTCTCCCGGCGGAAGATTCCCTTTCCTCTTCTCCTTCGGTATAGAGACCGAAAAGGCCTCGAAACTTGTTTTTCCGGTGAAAATCGCGCACCCGGTTAACGGCAATACTGAAGAGCCAGCTTCTGAACTGCTCGGGGGAGTTTAACCTTGAAATGTTTTTATAGGCCTGGACAAATACATCCTGTGTGATATCTTCGGCATCCATCTGTGAACGCGTGCGATAATAAACCATTCGAAAAATATCCCCCTGAAACATATCGACCAGTTGATCGAAGGCTTCTCCTTCTCCTCCACCGGCTCTCTCCACCAGAGATTTCATATGAGACAAGGTGTCCCGGGTCCGGCCCTTATGTGGTCTTTGATCCTGCTGGGTCATAGCCTCCCTATAGTATCCCTTTCCCGGAAACCTGTCTACATTATCTTTCTCTACCTCTCACGGTTAGTATGTTTTGTTCTCCAGATATGCCTGCTTGCCCTATCCTGCTGCTTTTCAAGGCATATCTTCTCTTTCCGTGTCAGCGTGCCATCACTCCATGCAAGACGTTTGTGTCTCTGAATCCGCTGCTGTTCTCTTTCAAGTGGGCAAACCTCCGGCCGCGAAAGTTCGCCGCTTTGGATACCCCGACAAATCCTTTTCTGCTGATTGAGTTGCCTCTTACCGGCCTTTCCAGCCATAGCTGAATCAGCGAATATGAGCCCCCCAGTAACCAGAACTACTATCATCATGATACCGATATTCTTCATTTTCAACGCTCCTTCAGATCTTTTACTGGATGAGACGAACGGGGAGCATTATTTGTCTACAAGGATCATAATTTTCAGGGAGGGGAGGCTTTGCAATACATTTGAGAGCACCATACCGGATGCGACAAAAAAAGGGTGACGCCACATGACGTCACCCTCAATGTGACCCGTTTGTTGCGTTACTTTCCCGTGAACGTGGGTTTTCTCTTTTCCGTGAAGGCGGTAAAGGCCTCAATGAGATCATTGGAAGGAACAATATTCGTGCTCATGGACGCGACATACTTGAGGCTGTCATCAACGGATTTTCCGACACCGTATTTCAGTACCTCTTTGGAGGCCTGTACGGTGAGGGGCGAATTTTCCGCAATATCCATTGCCATTTTTTCCGCTTCCTCCATGAGTTCCTCGCGGGTTTTGTATACCTCGTTCACCAGCAATATTTCCCTGGCACGCTTTGCGTCAAAGTTCTTTGCCGTATAGGCGAGTTCCCGTGCGATACCCTGCCCCACTATCTGAGGAATCCTCTGCAGGACACCCACATCGGCCACAAACCCGACGGCGGCCTCCCGCAGGGAAAAGACGGCATCCTCCGAGCAGAGTCTGATATCGCAGGCCGTAATCATGTCGAGTCCTGCTCCGATGCAGTAGCCGTGAACGGCGGCAATGACGGGCTTTCGGCACCACTCGATGCAGCTCATTGTATCCTGCAGTTCGTATATCTTCGGAAGCAGTTTCCATTTCACGCCACCCTTCTGATCGTTACTCAATATCTCGGGGACCTCGGATACCATGTTTACGAGATCAATTCCTGCCGTAAAACAGGGTCCTTTGGCAGCCACGATCACCACCCTGATATCCTCATCTTTATCAAGATCGTCAAAAATCGGTATCGTTTCTCTCCAGGCAGGCGGGTTCATCGCATTTTTCTTATCCGGTCTGTTAAGATATACCCAGGCAATAGGCGGTTTCTTCTCGACACTGTAGAATTCGTATTCTTTCATTGCTTCCTCCTCGAAATAAAATGCCTCGGGCTCATAAATCAGTCGAAGGCAGGCGGCATTATAGGCGGCTTTCATCGTGGATTCAAGTACTATTCGTCAGGAACCGCTTAAAAAACCCCGTCGGCAGCCTCTATCCACAGAAAAAAGTGTCGAAATCCTGGTCTCTTTGGCTTGAAACAAAGCGAAAGGTCTGATAGTGTCCTCCTAAATTTCGCCGGTAATGTTTTTAGTTCCGTTATCTTATAGTAGCTCTGTTCGCGAAACCCGGCGATGACGCTTCCTTTACCATATCATGAATGAAGGGGCTGACTTTTTATTGTAAAACTGGAGGCATTATATGGCAGGAGATCTATTTATCCCGGAGCGATACAAGCAGCTGCTCGATCTGCCCGAAACCGAAAAAGCCATACGTCTTATCAAGGATTTCTTTCAGACAAATCTATCCTTCGAACTGAATCTCATGCGCGTCACGGCGCCGCTTTTTGTGAGAGCCGGCACGGGCATCAACGATGACCTCAACGGGGTTGAAAAGCCCGTATCTTTCAACATAAAGGGTCTCGGAAATATGGAAGTGGAGATCGTTCAATCGCTCGCCAAGTGGAAGCGGATGATGCTTGCCGATTACGGCCTCTGCAACAGCAAGGGTCTCTATACGGACATGAACGCCATCCGACCCGACGAGGACCTGGACAATACTCATTCCATCTATGTCGACCAGTGGGACTGGGAGTTGCTCATAAAACCAGAGGAAAGAACCCTCGACTTTCTCAAATGTATCGTGAGAAAGATCTATGATGTGATACGGCGCACGGAAAAATATATCGGCTATCAGTACGGCTCGATCAAGCCCATTCTCCCGGAAGAAATCACCTTTATCCACAGCGAGGATCTGGAAGAGAAATACCCCGATCTCTCGCCCAAGGAGAGGGAAGCGGTCATATGCAGGGAATACGGGGCCGTTTTTCTGATCGGGATAGGGGGAAATCTGAAAAGCGGACGGCCCCATGACAGGCGTGCGCCCGATTATGATGACTGGTCCACACCGACAGCCGATGGATATAAAGGACTGAACGGTGATATACTTGTCCACAATCCTGTCTTCGACTGCGCCTTCGAGCTTTCATCGATGGGTATTCGAGTGGACAGAGCAGCACTGTTGCGGCAACTGGAGATAACAGATACCATGGAGAGGAAGGACCTCCTTTTCCACCGCAGATTGCTGAACGATGAGCTCCCCCTTTCGATAGGAGGCGGCATCGGCCAGTCGCGTCTCTGTATGCTCTACCTTCGAAAGGCCCATATCGGTGAGATTCAGGCGAGCCTGTGGCCCGAGAACATTGTCGAACAATGCAGGGATAATAATATATTCTTATTGTAAGGATTATCAATGAAACGATCAAAAATATTTCAGTTATTGCAATCGGACGGGCCTCAGGAAAGGATTCTTATAAAGGGCTGGGTCAAGACGAAACGTGATAGCAAGGGGTTTTCTTTCATCGAGGTGAACGACGGTTCAAGCCTGACAAGCATCCAGGTTATCGCCGACGAATCACTGAAAAATTATAACGAGATCAAAAAGCTGTCAACCGGATCGGCCATTACGGCGACGGGTCGGCTGGAGGAATCGCCCGGAAAGGGCCAGAAATGGGAGATACATGCGGACGACGTGGAAACGATCAACCTGGCACCCGATTCATACCCGCTTCAGAAAAAACGCCACAGTGATGAATTCCTGAGAACAATCGCACATTTGAGACCAAGAACAAACAAATACGGCGCCACATTCCGTATACGGTCAGACCTGTCGTATGCCATACACCGGTTTTTCAGGGAACGGCATTTTCACTATATCCATACGCCGATCATCACCGCTTCTGACTGCGAAGGCGCGGGGGAAATGTTTATGGTCACTACTCTGGACCCGGCCAATCCCCCTCGTGCTGATGAGAAAGTAGATTATTCTCAGGACTTTTTCGGGAGGCAGGCAAATCTGACCGTTTCGGGGCAGTTGGAGGCCGAAATGTTCGCCCTGGCCCTGGGAGATGTCTACACCTTTGGCCCCACGTTCAGGGCAGAGAACTCAAACACAAGACGACACGCCGCGGAATTCTGGATGGTTGAGCCCGAAATGGCCTTCTGCGACCTTTCGGGAGATATGGACCTGGGCGAGGAAATGGTAAAGTATCTGACCGCCTTCGCACTCGAAGAGTGCAAAAGCGACCTTGAACTCTTTGCCAGGTTTGTGGACAAAAACCTCTTAAAAACGCTGGAGAACATCGTCTCATCGGATTTCGTGAGACTTCCCTACCGGGAGGCGATCAATATATTAGAGAAAGCGAAGCGAAAATTCGACTACGAGGTCGGCTTCGGTAAGGATCTCCAGTCCGAACATGAACAATATCTGACGGAAGAGCATTTCAAAAAACCCGTGATTGTCCATGACTACCCGATTACGATTAAGCCCTTCTACATGCGGGTGAGCGATGATCATGAAACGGTGGCGGCTATGGACGTGCTCGTTCCCGGCATCGGAGAGATAATCGGAGGGAGCCAGCGCGAGGAACGATTGGACGTCCTGGAGTCCCGGATGGACGATATGGGTCTGGACAAAGAGGTGTACTGGTGGTATTTAGATTCAAGGAGGTTTGGAAGTGTTCCGCACAGCGGTTTCGGCCTCGGTTTCGAACGCTTCCTCATGCTCATAACGGGGATAAAGAACATACGTGATGTAATGCCCTTTCCCCGAACTCCGAGCAACATAGAATTCTGAGCTCCGGGGACGGTCGACAATTTTATTATCGAAGCGCCATGCCACAGAGAAAAAAGCATATACTATTTGACCTGGCGATATTATGCTTCTCTTTCGCCGGACGGTTGATGCGGCAGAGGCCTAAATTAAAAGGGCGAGAAAACCTCAAAAACACACCTCTTCCGGTCATCTTTACGGTTACCCACGACAGCTATTTCGAGATACCGTCACTATCGAAGGTATATCAGGCGCTAAAACCGAGACCGGTATTTGCGGTCATGGCAAAAAAGGACTTCCTGAGCGGCAACTATTTCTCTACGAACTTTCGTTCAAAGACCCCTCTCATACGGTGGATATTCAAACTTATCGACAAATCGGGCATCCCGAAGACCTTTTTCAAGGTTATGAATGTTGCAACCGTCCACAGGCCATTTATCGAAAGCACCATACAGAAGAAGGAGACCTTAAAAAAAGAGATCGCCAGTCAGCTCTCCCATTTTAAAAAGAGTGTATCGGAGGGAATGTCCACGCTGATCTTTCCGGAAGGGACCACTTGGGGTTTCGGCGGGCTGAAGCAGATCAGGAGTTCCGTCTTCCAACTCGTGACGAACACATTCAGGGAATACGGA
>JAFGBH010000021.1 GCA_016933215.1 Deltaproteobacteria bacterium
CAGGAAGTACTTGGTGGCTAAGAAAATCCCCTTTTCTCCTATCGTTCAGCGAATTTTTAATCACAGTTTATTTTTCTCGAACAAGTAAAAAAGCCCGATATAGATCACCGTCAAGATGGCAATCATAACCCAGTGATTCAATCCGAGGATATCGGCAAGTGTTATCTTGCCGTAGCTGCCCCAGACAAGGATCGTCGATTTCATTGCCGGATATACCTCTGCGTAGATGGCGGCGCCGATCAGCATGCCGATTATACCGATTAATGCATCCCATCTTCCCTCTCCCAGGGCACCGGCAGCCGTGCCCGGACAATATCCCAGAAGTGCCCATCCGATTCCAAATATGAGGCCACCGATGATATTTGCTCCGAGGGATGTCGCTTTGACACTCAAGGTGATGATGCCGAAATCTTTCAAGAGATATATGCCTATCATTCCCACGATAATCGCGGAAAGCATGAATTTGAAGATTGTCATATCCAGCAGACGCATTGCTCCGACCTGCTTGTCATAGCGGATGACATGCGCCCTCTGCATGAGGAATCCAAAGAGAATTCCCGTAACGAGTCCGTAGATAAGCTCCATGTCGCTACTCCTTTCCGTAAAGGATGCGTGCCATTATCACACCGGCACCGAAAAAGCACAGCAATGAGACAAAACCACTTACCGACATCTGAGCCAGACCGCTCAGTCCGTGCCCGCTCGGTCACCCTCCGGCCATTCGGGCTCCGAAGAGGGCTATAATCCCGCCGAGAAAGGCGATGACAAACCGCTTTGTTCTGGCGGGGCCAAACCTTTCTTTCCACATTGGTGGTACAGCGGTTACGGAAAAATCACGAGACATCCGGGCGGCACCAAAGGAACCCAGGATAATGCCAACCACGAACAGCATCTGCCAGTCAACTTTGACCTTTGTTTTTGAGAAATAGGGCGAATTTGTCACATGGTCCGATACAATCGATTTTTCGAGAAAACCGGCGGAGCGAACAAATGTGGTTGATGCTCCGAAATACTGTCCCGCCACGAGGACGGAAAGACACAGGACAACACCCGCAAGGGCACCCGCAACATAGGGCGACCACGGCTTCTGATGCAGTAACTCGCTCATTTTTTATGATTCCTCCTTTCCTTGTTTTGTTGATTCACCTTTACTCTAAAATAAAAAGGGTACCTGTCTGCTGAGGCCGGTTTTAAAAGCCAATTTTTTCAGGCGGTCGCCGTTCGGGAACGTAGTTGTGGGGGATTTTTTCTTCGTTCCATTCCTTAGAGACATAGAGGTTGCAGTAGCAGCTTCCGTAGGCTTCAACATCGGGCGCCCTGTATGCACAGGGACAGACAATATCACTGTCCTTTTCCCGGTCTCCCGCCGCAAGCCTGCATGGACAGCTCATATATCCGTACCTTTTTTTGTTGATGATCAGGGCCTCGAGGAGCTCGAGCACCCGTTCTTTGTCGCTGTTAAAATAGTAACCCTTTGGCTCCTGGACCTTTTTCAGCATCTCATAGAGTTGTTCTCTCTCCATTATAATCCCAAGGCCTCCCTTATCTCGTTTTCCTTAAACCCAACGATGACCCTTTCGCCGATGATAATGGTGGGGAAGGAGCAACGCGGGTTGAATTTTTTCAAATCTTCGATGATCGCCTGCCTCTCTTCACCTTCAAGGAGATCGACATCAACAAAGTCGTACTTCACTTCGCAGTCACTCAGGAATTTCTTGGTGGCCTTGCAGTGGCTGCAGGTGCTGAGCGTGTACATTCTGACCTCTTTTTCTGACATTATGGCCTCCTTTCGATACTGCAAAAAGACGTTTCAGACTGCTGTCAAAATCTAAGTTCTGCAGTTTTACGGATGACGGTTCAAAAAGGAATTATCATGTGTATAGTCATTGAAATTGCAGTGATCGGTACTTCCGGAACGAATTCGTATATGGATGTAAGAGGTGCCCTCTCAGGTTACGATACCCCCGTACGTCATCGGTTTGCCTATATTATACACCACAATACCGATTTTTCCAGGGATTTGAGGAGAATATGCCGTCAAAAACTGAAGCTGGATCAGTGCACCAAAACAAAACTTGGCGTGGTTAATGATTTATGGCACTATAGAGAAGACGCTGTTAGAATAAAGAAACACTGATCAATATAATATGAACAGGGGGTGTATCATGGTTCAGGATTCTTTGAAAAAAAAGAGGGAAAAGGTCATCGACGTCCTGAATAAGGCACGGTCGATGGAGCTGCAGGCGATCCATCAGTACATGAATCAGCACTACAATCTCGACGATATGGATTACGGAGATCTGGCGGCGAAGGTAAAGCTCATTGCCATCGACGAGATGCGCCATGCAGAGATGTTCGCCGAGCGGATCAAGGAGTTGGGGGGCGAGCCGACCACGGAATCCGCGGGAAAGGTGAAAAAGGGGCAGAAGGTGGAAGGGATGTTTCCTTTTGACTCGAAGCTCGAGGACGATACGATCAGCATTTACAATGACTTCCTCCTGATCTGCCGCGAAAACGGCGACAGCACGAGCATGAAGCTTTTCGAAGCAATCATCGATGAGGAACAGATACACTTCAACTACTTTGACAATGTGAGCGATCACATCGCGAAACTCGGCTCCGCCTATCTTGCCCAGAAAGCAGGTACACCGTCGGCAACGGGTCTGCAGACCCAGGGGTTTGTCGCCCGTGAAGGCGGGGAATAGAACGGCGGGGATTTCGACATGATTCCAGATCAGCCGAAAGGCGAAGGTTGCGTCGTGTCGGGAGGTCTGGCCTGCTCTTTGGTCAGCCGAATAATTTCACAATAAATCAGGGGAGGAAAAATGGGTATTCCTGAGTCGTCGCCGGATTTTGCGAACATATACCGCCATCCGGCAGAGTTGCTGCAGAATCTCATTCGTTTTGATACGACCAATCCGCCGGGCAATGAGGCGGCCTGTGTCGGATACATCGATAAACTCCTGACCGGTGCCGGGTTTGAAACGGTACTCCTTGCCAAAGACGAAAATCGCCCGAATCTGATAACCCGGCTTAAGGGAAAGGGAAACGCCCCGCCTCTTCTTATGTACGGACATGTGGATGTAGTTACCACGGCAAATCAGGTGTGGAAATATCCCCCTTTCGAGGGGAAAGAAGCGGAGGGATTCATATGGGGCCGCGGTGCCCTTGATATGAAAAACGGCGTTGCCATGATGATCGCGGCACTTCTCCGTGCAAAGGATGAGGGCTTGACGCCCGAGGGCGATGTGATCCTCGCCGTTCTCTCAGATGAGGAGGCGGCGGGCGATTTCGGGGCCCGTTTCCTCGTTGAAAATCATCCGGAGCATTTCGAAGGGGTGCGCTACGCCATCGGCGAGTTCGGGGGACATTCCACCACGATCGGAAATAAAAGGTTTTATTCAATTCAGACTACAGAAAAGCAGATGTGCTGGCTGAGGGCGACTGTCCGAGGCCCCGGCGGGCACGGTGCCCGGCCCATGCGGGGGGGCGCAATGAAAAAGCTTTCCTCTTTCCTCGAAACACTGGACAAAACCCGTCTCCCCGTCCACATTACGCCCGTCGCCCGCCAGATGATCGAGGAAACGGCCTTGATTCTCCCCTTTCCTAAGAGATTTATCTTTCGCCAGATACTTAAGCCCTATCTGACAGATTTTATCCTGAAATTCCTCGGCGAGATGGGACGAAATCTGGGAGCGCTCCTGCATAATACGGTGAATGCGACCATTGTCAGGGGCGGTGAGAAAATCAACGTGATCCCGAGTGAGATTACCGTTGATATGGATGGCCGCATCCTTCCAGGGTACGATGCGGATGATATGATAAGAGAAATCAGAGCAATTGCCGGTGACGATGTGGAGATCGAGGTACTTCGCCATGAAGTTTATCCATCGAAGGTGAATATGGGGCTCTTCGGCCTTCTGGCCGATATCATGTCCGACGCAGATCCGGGGAGTAATTCGGTGCCCTTTCTCCTTCCGGCCATCACCGACGGGCGGATCTTTGCCCGACTCGGCATACAGACCTATGGATTTATCCCGATGAAGCTCCCCGCCGATTTCAACTTCTTCGAAACCATCCACGCCGCCGATGAACGCATCCCGATAGAGGCGGTCACATTCGGGACCGATATTCTGTACACGTTGTTACAGCGTTACGGGAGGTAACGCTCTTTTTCGGGGCCATATAAAAAGAGGAACCGCAGGTAAGTGCGATTCCTCTTTTTATAATAGGTATAATAAAGATGGTGCCGAAGCCGGGACTTGAACCCGGACGGGCGTAACCCACTACCCCCTCAAGATAGCGTGTCTACCATATTCCACCACTTCGGCTTTCTGAAAAAACGTAGTTTCTTTGTGCGACATTGTCAATATAAAATAGGTTCACTTTCGTCAACCCTTTTTTTACTGTTCCTGCGTTTCTCCTGCGGCAGGTACCTCGACGGGGATATCTGCCTTCTGCGTGTCGTCCGCCGGTATCGTCCGCTCCGCCGCCGGTATCGCCGGACCTTCTATGATTGATACGGTCTTATGGGCGGCGAAATAGGCAAGCCATAGCGAGGTCAACATGAAAACGACGGCGATAACGGTAGTCATTTTTCCAAGAAACGTTCCGGCACCGCTGCTTCCAAAAACTGTCTGACTCGACCCCCCGAAGGCAGCACCCATATCTGCCCCCTTTCCCGTCTGTAAGAGCACGACCAGGATCAGGGCGACGCACATAAGGACATGAACGCTCGTTATGATAATGTGCACTGTTTTGTTCTCCTTCTTTTCGATATATTAATATCTTATTATCCCTGTAAAGGATGTAACGTCAAGACTCGCACCGCCCACCAGGGCACCATTGATATTGGGCTTATCCATAAGTTCCCCTATGTTTTGAGGGGTAACGCTCCCGCCATACATAATGGCGGTTCCGATGCCCGCATCCTCACCGAATTCGGAGGATAGTATTTCCCGTATGAACCGGTGGACCTCTTCTGCCAGCTC
The DNA here is from genome assembly GCA_016933215.1 of Deltaproteobacteria bacterium. Taxonomy (GTDB): domain Bacteria; phylum Desulfobacterota; class Syntrophia; order Syntrophales; family UBA2210; genus JAFGBH01. The sequence goes on from JAFGBH010000021.1 coordinate 4,992, forward strand.
CGGCGTCGCAGTCTTTCCAGTGCCTATTGCCCAAACGGGCTCGTAGGCGATTGAAACGCACTCTATATCACCAGTGGATATATTATTCAATCCCTCTTTTACCTGTTTTTTTATAATATCGAAGGTCGCTTCCGATTCACGCTGCTCGAGGGTTTCCCCAACGCAGACAATTGGTTTGATCCCGAATTTCAGCGCTGCCTGTAACTTTTTGTTGACCGTCTCATTCGTCTCTCCGAAGAGGGTACGCCGCTCCGAATGGCCGATGAGAATGTATTGGCAGCCCATATCGGCGAGCATGGGGGCGGAGATCTCTCCCGTAAAGGCACCCTTTTCCTCCCAGTGCATATTCTGCGCCGAGAGCTGAACCGTTGAGCCTTTGAGTACCTGGGAGACGGCATAGAGCGCCGTCGCGGGCGGGGCGATGATAACCTCCCGCTCTTCGAGACCTTCGCATTCCTTCGCCAGTCTCTGGGAAAAATCGACCGACTCGGCGACGGTCTTGTGCATCTTCCAGTTTGCCGCGATGATCGGTTTTATCATTGGATCATTTCTCCATTAATGTGCCGATGTAAATGGCAAGGTCCCTCATCCTGCATGCGTAACCGCTTTCGTTATCATACCAGGAAAAGACCTTCACAAAGTTTCCGTCGATGACCTTTGTCAGAGGACCGTCGACAATAGATGAGTGGGGATCACTGGTGAAATCAACGGAGACGAGTTCTTCTTCGCAGAAGGACATAATTCCCTTCATGGTTCCTTCCGCCGCCTTTTTCAGTGCGCTGTTCACATCGTTCACGGTGACAGCGCTTTTTACCTCGACGGCCAGATCGACGAGAGACACGTTGGGTGTGGGAACCCGAAGGGCTATGCCGTCGAGTTTGCCCTTCATCTCGGGGATCACTTCTCCCACGGCGGAAGCGGCTCCCGTCGAGGTGGGAATAATTGAAAGCGCGGCAGCCCTTGCCCTCCGCAGGTCTTTGTGAGAACCGTCGAGTATTCTCTGATCCATCGTATAGGAATGGACCGTCGTCATGAGGCCTTTTGTGATAGAGAAGTTGTCGTTGATGACCTTGACCACCGGTGCAATACAGTTGGTCGTGCATGAGGCGTTGGAGATGATGTGGTGTTTTCCCGGGTCATAGGAATCTTCGTTGACTCCCATGACAAAGGTGCCGTCGATGCCCTTTCCGGGGGCCGCAATAATGACCTTCTTCGCGCCCGCATCGAGATGCCCTTGACACTCCTCCCGCTTCCTGAATTTGCCTGTCGACTCCATCACCACGTCGATACCGAGCTCATTCCAGGGGAGGCTTGAAAGTTCGTCAGTCACATTCGTGACCCTGATTTTCCTGTCACCCACGATGAGGAAATCGCCATCGGCGGAAACCTCAGCCCCTATTTTTCCGTGGACCGAATCGTATTTCAAAAGATGTACGAGTGTTTCAGCCTTCGCACGTGTGTTGACGGCAACGATTTCTATGTCATTTCTGTCCAGACAGCCGCGGATAATAAATCGTCCGACCCTGCCGAATCCGTTTATTGCAACTCTCACACCCATAAGGGACCTCCTGGAAAATTATTGTAACAGCATCGGTTCCCTTTTACAATCAGGCACGTGATAGTATATAGATCGATTATTAGTCAATATTTTTTTGGCATAATTTAGGCAGGGGTGGCAAAATCAGGCAATCCATTCTTGACAGGAAGGATATTCCTTTATAAAGTTCCCAAATCTAAAGAAAGTTTCCAGGAATATGGCAGTGAAACAGATCGGTACAATCTTACTTTCTATTGCCGTTATTTTTTCCCTCATTATAGCAGTCCCCGCGGGGGGGGAGGCATTTGAAATGACTGATACGATAAGAAAATCGGTTATTGCGGGAAGCTGGTATCCCGGAAAACCGCAAGTATTACGGTCAGATATCGAAGGTTATCTGAGAAACGTCCAGATAGACGATTTCAAGGGGAAGATCGTCGGCCTGGTTTCGCCCCATGCAGGGTATGTCTATTCAGGTCAGGTTGCGGCCTTTTCCTATAAGCTTATACAGGGCAAAAAATTCGACGGCGTTATCGTTATCGGGCCGAGCCACCGGCATTATTTCAAAGGGGCTTCAATTTATGGGGGCGCGGGCTATGAGACACCGCTGGGTGTGGTCCCCGTTGATGCGAACCTGGCAGAGGAGATCCTGTCAAATGCGGGCGGTAAAATCTCCTTTATTTCTGCGGCCCATTCCCAGGAACATTCCGTCGAAATCCAGCTTCCCTTTCTCCAGGTTGTCCTGGGCGAGTTCGGCTTTGTGCCGATTGTGATGGGCATCCAGGACAGAGGAACCTGCGAAGACGTGGCGGAAGCAATCTACAAAAGCATCAAGGACAAAAATGTCCTCGTCGTGGGGAGTTCGGACCTTTCCCATTTTCATGGCTACGATGAGGCCGTGAGCATGGACTCGATCGTTATCGACCATATGGATACGATGGACGCAGAGGGACTGTTAAAGAGCCTCGAAAAAGGAACCTGCGAGGCCTGCGGCGGCGGTCCCATCGCTGTTACCATGATGGTGGCCGAAAAGCTTGGGGCAAAAGGATCGAAGGTCCTGAAGTATGCGAACTCCGGCGATGTGACCGGTGACAGGCGGGGAGTCGTTGGATATGCGGCGGCGGTCTTTTTCAAGAGCGATGATGCCGAAAAAAAAGATGTCGGAACAGACGTGGGATTGAGTGACGATGACAAGGCCCTCCTCATCGATATTGCAAAGAAAAGTGTGGAGGCAAAACTCTTAGGGACGGACGCCCCCGATTTTGAAATCACCTCGGACATTCTTAAAACAAAAATGGGGGCCTTCGTAACACTCAAAAAAAACGGTCGGTTGAGGGGATGTATCGGGCATATCGAGGCGATAAAACCACTCAGTATAGCCGTAAAAGAAATGGCGCAGGCCGCGGCCTTCCGCGACCCCCGTTTTCCCTCCGTCACAAAGGAGGAGATGAAGGACCTTTCTTTTGAAATATCTGCCCTTACGCCGCTCGTTAGGATCAGTGACATGAATGAAATTGAGGTGGGAAAGCATGGGATCTATATGGTTAACGGTCTCCGGTCGGGCCTTCTCCTCCCCCAGGTTGCTACAGAATATAACTGGGACAGGTTGACATTTCTTAAACAGACATGTTATAAGGCCGGCCTTGCTTCCGACGCATGGAAGGACAAGGAAACAAAGATATATATTTTTTCCGCTGAAGTTTTCGGTGAAAGTGAATAATTTATAGTAAAATTGCATAAAAAACTTCTTGACAAATCCCTGTGTAAAAACTATATCTGCATATTTGCATACCGGGGGAGCTTTGCGCTTTTTAGGTTAGTTAAGTAATTTATACGGAGAGGTTAAGATTGCTGGCGTAGCTCAATCGGTAGAGCAGCTGATTTGTAATCAGCAGGTTGCGGGTTCGAGTCCCATCGCCAGCTCCATGTAATGATAGAAGTGTGGAGGGGTTCCCGAGTGGTCAAAGGGAGCAGACTGTAAATCTGCCGGCTAAGCCTTCGGAGGTTCAAATCCTCCCCCCTCCACCATGCTTTATTGTATATAGAAGATTTTAGGAGGCGGGAGTAGCTCAGTGGCTAGAGCGTCAGCCTTCCAAGCTGAGGGTCGCGGGTTCGAATCCCGTTTCCCGCTCCATTTCTTAATTGTTAAGGCAGGATTTGGCGGGGTATTTTTGCAGTCGGATTATTGGCCCACGTAGCTCAGTCGGTAGAGCACATCCTTGGTAAGGATGAGGTCACCAGTTCAATCCTGGTCGTGGGCTCCATCACAGTGAAGGCGGTTTTTGAAATGGCAGATATTGTGACACTTGCCTGTAGCGAGGGCAAGAGAAGAAATTACACAACGACGAAGAATAAAAAGACGATAAAGAATCGTCTTGAGATGAAGAAATATTGCAGGTTTTGTCGTATCCATACGATTCATAAGGAAACGAAATAACTTTATGCGTTTGCTTACACAGGCCAGTAGCTCTAATGGCTAGAGCACCGGACTCCAAATCCGGGTGTTGGGGGTTCGAGTCCCTCCTGGCCTGCCATTTCATTTTACCGGGTCGCGTGCATGAATAAAATTAAGGTAATCATTGATAGGATCAGGCAGGTTTTACGTGAATCGAAGGTCGAACTTAAAAAAGTTACATGGCCAACGCCGAAAGAGGCACTTGCCTCGACTTCTGTCGTGCTTGCGGTGGTCATTATTGTTTCCATATTTCTCGGTATGGTTGATTTCGGCCTCACAAAGATAATCAGGGTGTTCTTAGGGTAATTATGGCGTTTCACTGGTATGTCGTTCATACATATTCAAGTTTCGAGAACAGGGTCAAGCTATCCCTCGAGGAGAGGATTTCGACCGCTGGCATGGAGGAGTATTTCGAGGACATCCTTATCCCGGAAGAGGATGTGGTGGAGCTGAAAAAGGGTGAAAAAAAGACCACCAAACGAAAGTTCTTTCCCGGATATATTCTTGTAAAAATGGAACTGAACGACGACACCTGGCATCTGGTAAAGAATACGCCCAAAGTTACCGGTTTTATCGGTGCCAATGAAAGGCCCACACCCATACCCGATGCTGATGTCGAGGTGCTCAAGACCCGAATAGATGAAGGAACGTTAAAACCGAAACCCAAATTCCAGTTTGAAGTGGGGGATCACATAAGGGTCATCGACGGCCCCTTTACGAATTTTGACGGGGTGGTCGATGAGGTAAAACCCGAGAAGGGTAAATTAAGGGTTATTGTGAGCATCTTCGGCAGATCGACACCGGTGGAACTGGATTTTATTCAGGTCGTTCAGAATTAGGAATTGAAGCCCGCAGTGGATAGCAAATAGGAAGTAAGGGGATCAAAATGGCTAAAAAGATAATAGCAGGCATAAAACTTCAGATACCGGCAGGAAAGGCAACGCCGTCACCCCCGATAGGACCGGCACTGGGACAGCACGGTGTGAATATAATGGAATTTTGTAAGGCCTATAATGCGCTGACCCAGAAGCAGGAAGGTACCATCATACCGGTGGTGATTACTGTTTACGCCGATAAGTCATTCACCTTTATTACCAAGACACCGCCCACCGCCGTGCTCTTGAAACAGGCGGCAAAGATTGCAAAGGGTTCGGGTGATCCCAAGAGAGAAAAGGTGGGTACGGTAACGGCGAAACAGATGAAGGAGATTGCCGAGTTGAAATACAAGGATCTGAACGCCGTTGACTTGGAAGGTGCGCTTAAGATTGTAGAAGGAACCGCCCGTTCCATGGGCATTGATATTGTTTAATAAATTTATGTCGGAGTTATGTGAAGATGGCCAACAGGGGTAAGGGATATTTAGAAAAGAAAAAGGATATAGAGGCAGGGAATCGGTATTCGCTGCGTGAAGCGGTGGAGCTTACCGTATCCTCTGCGAGGACAAAGTTTGATGAGACCGTTGATGCCGCAATCAGACTGGGTGTCAATCCCAAGCATGCAGACCAGATGGTGCGGGGGAGCGTGGTACTTCCCCATGGAATCGGAAAAAAGGTAAAGATACTGGTCTTTGCGAAGGGCGATAAAGAGAAAGAGGCCCAGGAGGCAGGAGCGGATTTCGTAGGCTCCGAAGATCTCATTGAAAAGATAAAAGGTGGATGGCTTGAGTTCGACAGGGTCGTTGCCACCCCCGATATGATGGGCAATGTTGGAAAACTGGGAAAAATCCTGGGTCCGAGAGGCCTGATGCCCAATCCCAAGGTCGGTACCGTAACATTCGATGTAAAGAATGCGATTGAAGAGCTCAAAGCCGGTAAGGTTGAATTCAGGGTTGAAAAGGCGGGAATCGTTCACAGTCCTGTGGGAAAAGTCTCTTTTGGGGCGGATAAGTTAATTGAAAACATCATGTCGTTGGTTGAAACAATTGTCAAGCTGAAGCCGGCGTCGAGTAAAGGAACATATCTAAAAACCATTTCTCTTTCAACGACTATGGGTCCGGGAGTGAAGGTGGACCCTGTTGATGTCAGGAATGTTTTAAGGACTAGTTAGAAAATAATATAGAAAAAAGTCAGAGACAGCAGGTACAGGATGTTTAAACGAACGCTGTTACGGCCTGCCGAGACGATGTTGGTGTTTAATGTTTCTTCCTGTAGTGCGGTCTGGCTTTCTGAAAAACTTTGTTAGTCGTAAATGCAGGGTTTTTTGAAAATTTAAAGTTGAAAGGAGGCCATGGCTTGGACCGAAGTACGAAAAAACAAGTTGTAAAAGAGCTTCACGAAAAGCTGAAAAGCGTAAAATTGGCTGTTCTTGCTGATTACAGCAGCATGGACGTTGCGCAGATGACTGAATTGAGAAATAGGCTGCGCAATTTCAATAGCGAGATGAGGGTGGTCAAAAACAATCTCCTGAAGATCGCTTTGAAGGATACCGACTTTGAGCTGCTTGACGATCATATCAAAGATCCTCGAGCGCTTATCATGCATTTCGGTGATGTGGTTGAGCCGACAAAGGCACTGGTTGAATTTGCAAAGAAAAATGAGAAACTCGAAATTATAACGGGTGCGCTGGATCAGAAGATTCTGTCCAGAGAAGACCTCAAGGTTTTGGCTGAACTTCCGAGCAGGGACGTTCTCCTGGCCAAACTTCTCTCCGTCATGGTCGGTGCGCAGACTCAGTTTGTAACCGTTCTAAGTGGAGTGCAGAGAAGCTTTGTGCAGGTGCTTGAGGCGTATCGGGTGCAGAAAGAAAAAGAAAATTAAAAGCATACAGGAAGGAATAAAGGAAATGGCAACAGCAAAAAAGATTACAAAGGAAGATGTCGTAGCATTTATCGAAGGGATGACCGTTCTTGAACTGTCAGAACTGGTGAAGGAACTTGAAGAAAAGTTTGGTGTTTCGGCGGCGGCACCGGTAGCGGTAGCTGCAGCGGCAGGACCGGCCCAGGCGGCCCCGGAAGAGGAAAAAACGGAGTTTGATGTTGTTCTGACGGGATACGGCGAGCAGAAGATTCAGGTAATCAAGGTAGCCAGGGCGATTACGGGCCTGGGACTGAAAGAGGCCAAGGAACTCGTCGAAGGTATTCCAAAGGCAGTGAAAGAGGGGATTCCGAAGGCAGAGGCCGAAGAGATAAAGGCAAAATTAGAAGAGGTTGGGGGTACTGTAGAGATCAAGTAAGCTCTGCTTTTTAGGTACCATTTATATACATATACTTTCAGGATTGATATGGGATTGTGTATTCATGAGTGTAAAAACTCTTCGATGCGCAATCCCCGCGACTTTTCAATGGTAGAAGTGTTTCTTTCGTTTCGGTGATGACATTCTGTCTTCCTGGAGTTTCTGATGGATATAAATCAGGCAAAAAAATTACTCGCAATGACTCATTGTGAGGAATGATTAATTACAGGGATCGTTATGTATAGAAAAAACTTTGGACGTATAAAAAAGATAGTAGAAATACCGAATCTCATCGAGATTCAAAAAAGATCCTATGAAAAATTCCTTCAGGACGATACGGAACCTGATAAAAGGGGTAACTCTGGTCTTCAGGGGGCCTTCAAAAGCGTCTTTCCCATCGTTGATTTTGGGGGAAAGTGCTCCCTCGAGTTTGTCAGTTATAAGATCGGGAAGTCACGATACGATGTATACGAGTGCACGCAGAAAGGGATGACCTTTAACGCGCCCCTGAAGATAGTAGTCAGGCTGGTTGTCTTCGATACGACTCGCGGGACCGAACAGAAGACCATCAGGGATATCAAGGAGCAGGAGATCTATTTCGGCGAGATTCCCCTGATGACCGATAAGGGTACCTTCAATATTAACGGAACCGAACGGGTTATTGTCAGTCAGCTTCACCGGTCGCCCGGTATCTTTTTTGACCATGATAAGGGAAAGACCCACGCCAGCGGAAAGCTCATATATTCGGCGAGAGTGATACCGATACGGGGCTCCTGGCTGGACCTCGAATTTGATCCAAAGGATGTGCTCTATGCACGGATCGACAGAAGAAGAAAAATGCCCCTGACGATACTTCTCAAGGCCATGGGTTACAGCGACGAGGATCTGATTCAATTCTTCTACAACAGGGAAAAGGTCCTCATAAAAAAAGACAAGCTTTCTCTCGTGGTCGATGAGACCCTCGTGGGAGACAGGGCTCCGGAAGATATCAGTGATAATAAGACAGATGAAATATTGGTGAAGAAGGGAAGAAAGGTAACCAAGACCGCCCTCAAGAAGATGATGGATGCGGGGATCACCGTTATATCGGTCAACAATGAATATGTCATTGGCAAGGCCCTTGCGTCGAGCATACCAGATCCGGAAAGCGGTGAGATACTGTTCAGGTGCAATGATGAGATAACCGAAGAGGGGATTCAGTTACTCCGGGATAAGGGTATCAAGGAAATTGAGCTTATTCAGATCGAAGAGGACGGGTCGAATGCCTATATACGAAACACGCTTCTCATCGATAAGGTGGAATCTCAGGAAGATGCGATCATCGATATCTACCGGAGACTGCGACCGAGTAATCCGCCGACGCTTGAGACGGCGCAGAGATTTTTCAACAGCCTCTTCTTTTCCAATGACAGTTACGATCTCTCCGATGTGGGGAGAGTCAAGATAAATTACAAGCTCCGCCTGGACGTGCCCACGGATCTGACGGTTTTGCGCAAGGAAGATGTGCTCGAGGCGGTCAGGTACCTCATTCACCTGAAAAATGGTGTGGCCGATTATAATGTTGATGATATCGATCATCTCGGTAACAGAAGGATACGGGCCGTTGGGGAGCTGATTGAGAATCAGTATCGAATAGGTCTGGTACGGATGGAGCGGGCCATAAAGGAGAAGATGAGCCTCCTTGACGTGGAAACTATGATGCCTCACGACCTCGTTAATGCCAAACCGGTAACGGCAGTGGTGAACGAATTCTTCGGGAGCAGCCAGCTGTCACAGTTTATGGATCAGACGAACCCGCTCTCTGAGATTACCCATAAGAGACGCCTCTCGGCACTCGGACCCGGCGGGCTCACCCGTGAGAGAGCGGGGTTTGAGGTACGAGATGTTCACAACACCCACTACGGCAGGGTATGTCCCGTGGAAACGCCGGAGGGACCCAACATCGGGCTGATTGTCTCGTTGAGTTCCTACGCCAGGGTCAACGATTTCGGTTTTATAGAAACGCCCTACAGGGTAGTGAAAAATGGCAAGGTGCTCGATGAAATCAAGCATCTTACCGCCACCGAGGAAGAGGATTATATTATTGTCCAGGCAAATACGCCGATCGATGCGAAGGGTAAATTTGAGGAGCAGCTTGTCACCGCGAGAAAAGGCGGCAATTATGTGATCGTCGATCAGACCGATGTCAATTTTATGGACGTTTCCCCCGATCAACTCGTGAGTGTCGCCGCAGGGCTCATTCCCTTCCTGGAACATGATGATGCGAACCGCGCCCTGATGGGCTCCAATATGCAGCGGCAGTCGGTTCCCCTTCTAAACCCTGTGGCTCCCCTGGTGGGTACGGGGATGGAGAGGGTTGTTGCGAGGGATTCCGGTGCAGTCATCGTGGCAAAGCGATCGGGTATCGTTGAGGATGTGGATGCCTCCAGGATAGTGATAAAGTGTGATGCCGAGGATCAGGATGAGTTCGGAATCGGGGTGGATATCTATAACCTGATAAAATATCAGCGTTCAAATCAGAACACCTGTTTTAATCACAAACCTATCGTCATCAAGGGAGAGAGGGTAAAGAGAGGGGATATCATCGCCGATGGTCCCTCCACCGAAAATGGAGAACTTGCCCTGGGAAGAAATGTCCTTGTCGCCTTCATGTCATGGGGAGGGTACAACTACGAGGATTCCATCCTGGTGAGCGAGAGGATCGTCAAGGATGACATCTATACCTCTGTTCATATCGAAGAGTTTGAGACAGTAGCGAGAGATACGAAACTTGGCAGGGAAGAGATTACGAGAGACATTCCCAATGTGGGGGAAGAGGCGCTCAGAAATCTCGACGAAAGCGGTATTATCAGGATGGGTGTCTCCGTGAAAGCGGGAGACGTTCTCGTGGGTAAGGTGACGCCGAAGGGTGAAACCCAGCTCTCACCCGAAGAAAAACTCCTTCGGGCGATATTTGGAGAGAAGGCGGGTGACGTGAGGGATACGTCCCTTCGTGTCCCCCCGGGAATCGAGGGCACCGTTATCGATGCCAAGATATTCAGCCGCAAGGGTACGGAGAAGGATGTCAGATCCCAGAAAATGGAAGAGGAGGAGATCGAATCGCTCCTCAAGGACAGGGACGATGAAATCAGGATCATTTCCGACAGCGTACGGAAGAAGCTTTCTGATTTACTCATAGGAAAAAATATTGCCGCACGGCTGGTTGATCCCCAGAAGAATAAGGTCCTCGTGAAAAAGGGAGAAACGATTACCGCGGATATCCTTGAGAGTATACCCAGCAGCCTCTGGAAGGATATAGCCCTCGAAGAATATGAGGTTGAGGAAAAGGTAAGGGCGATACAATCGTCGCTTTCGAACAAGACAGAGATTGTAGAGGCCTTTTTTGCCGACAAGATCGATAAGGTGAAAACGGGTGATGAGCTTCCTCCCGGCGTGATCAAACTGGTCAAGGTCTATATCGCCATCAAGAGAAAGCTCTCGGTGGGTGACAAGATGGCCGGAAGGCACGGAAACAAGGGCGTCCTATCACGGATACTTCCCGAGGAGGACATGCCCTTCTTCGAAGACGGGACCCCCGTGGATATTGTCTTGAATCCCCTCGGAGTTCCTTCCCGTATGAATGTGGGGCAGATCCTTGAGACCCACCTCGGCTGGGCGGCAAAGGTGTTGGGTGAAAAGATTCAGGCAATTATCGATGAAAAATTCAACATCGATGATCTGAAAGGCGAATTGAAAAAGATCTACGCTACCCCGGAATTTGAAAAGTTTGTCGACGGGGCGGGTAAAAATGAAATTCTAAAACTTGTTGGTCACCTGAAGAAAGGCGTTCCGATGGCTTCACCCGTTTTCGACGGTGCCGAAGAACAGGAAATAAAAAATATGCTCAAAATGGCTGGATTGCCGGAAAGCGGTCAGACCGTATTGTATGACGGCAGAACGGGCGAAGCCTTCGACCAGAATATTACCGTGGGGATGATTTACATGCTGAAACTTCATCATCTTGTGGATGATAAGATTCATGCCAGGTCGATCGGTCCCTATTCCCTCGTGACCCAGCAGCCCCTAGGAGGGAAGGCGCAATTCGGCGGTCAGAGGCTCGGTGAGATGGAAGTATGGGCCATTGAGGCATACGGAGCTGCCTATTCATTACAGGAATTTCTTACGGTTAAATCTGATGATGTGGTCGGTCGAACGAGGATATACGAAACAATCGTGAAGGGGGAACATACCCTGGAACCGGGTCTGCCGGAATCCTTCAATGTTCTTATGAAGGAGTTGCAGGGCCTGTGTATCGATGTCGAGTTGCTTGAGAATGCATAGGTTTTTATAAGGCATTCATGGATTGAAAAAGTAAGAAATTAAGAGGAGTAATATCCAGTGGAAGATATTTATGGTTTTTTCGAGAAGCCAAAGGATCCAATAAAATTTAATGCCGTTCGGTTATCAATGGCCTCGCCGGAGAGGGTGCTTGCCTGGTCTCAGGGAGAGGTAAAGAAACCGGAGACGATAAATTACAGGACCTTCAAACCGGAAAGGGACGGGCTCTTTTGCGCAAAGATATTTGGTCCCGTCAAGGATTATGAGTGTCTTTGCGGCAGATACAAGAGGATGAAGCACCGCGGCATGGTCTGTGAGAAGTGCGGTGTTGAGGTTATTCAGTCAAAGGTTAGAAGGGAAAGAATGGGGCATATCGTGCTGGCGGCACCGGTGGCCCATATATGGTTCTTGAAGAGTCTTCCAAGCAGGATAGGCAACATTCTGGACCTCACACTGAAGCAGCTTGAACGGGTATTGTATTTTGAGTCCTGGATAGTCTTGGATCCGAAAAAGACACCGTTGAAAAAGAAGGATCTCATTTCCGAAGAGGATTATCTGCAACTGAGGGAAGAGTATGATCCAGATGATTTCGAGATCGGTATCGGTGCCGAGGCCATACGGAAACTTCTTGAGGAGGTCGACCTGGATGAACTGGACACGGAACTCAGGACCGAGCTGAAAGATGCCACATCGGAGACGAAGAGGAAGAAGCTCGTGAAGAGACTGAAGGTCGTCGAGACGCTTCAGAAATCGGGCAATAAGGCCGAATGGATGGTCCTCACCGTTCTGCCGGTGATACCGCCCGATCTGAGACCTCTGGTTCCGCTTGATGGGGGGCGTTTTGCCACATCCGATCTTAACGATCTCTACCGAAGGGTCATTAACAGGAATAATCGCCTGAAACGACTTCTGGAGTTGAACGCACCGGAGATCATCATACGAAACGAAAAGCGAATGCTTCAGGAAGCAGTTGACGTCCTCTTCGATAACGGCAGGCGCGGTCGTGCCGTAACGGGTTCGAATAAGAGACCCTTGCGCTCCCTTTCAGACATGCTCAAGGGGAAGCAGGGAAGGTTCAGGCAGAATCTTCTCGGCAAGCGGGTCGATTATTCCGGGCGATCGGTTATTACGGTGGGCCCCGATCTGAGATTGCATCAGTGCGGCCTTCCCAAAAAGATGGCCCTCGAGCTCTTTAAGCCCTTTATCTACAACAGGCTTGAGGCGAAGGGCTATGTCACGACGGTAAAGAGTGCCAAGAAAATGGTAGAAAGAGAGGCCCCGGAAGTATGGGATGCCCTCGATGAGGTTGTCCGTGAGTATCCCATTCTGCTGAACAGGGCGCCGACGCTCCACAGACTTGGTATTCAGTCGTTTGAACCGGTCCTCATTGAAGGCAAGGCAATTCAGCTTCATCCCCTTGTCTGTGCGGCCTTTAACGCGGATTTTGACGGCGATCAGATGGCGGTCCATGTGCCGCTCTCCATCGAGGCTCAGGTCGAGGCGCGGTGTCTTATCATGTCGACGAATAACATACTGTCGCCGGCAAATGGAAAACCGATCATTATTCCGAGTCAGGATATTGTGCTCGGGATATATTATATGACCCGGTCGAAGGAGTATGCCCCAGGCGAAGGAATGGTCTTTTCGGGTCCCGATGAAGTGCGATATGCCTTCGATGCGGGTGTCGCCGGTCTGCATGCCAAGATAAAAGTCAGAATTAATGATGAACTGGTCGATACCACCGTGGGCAGAATATTACTCTATGAGATTATTCCCACGGAGATCCCCTTTGATTTTTTAAACAAGGTCATGAATAAGAAGGAACTTGCCAATCTGGTAGACTATAGCTACCGGACCCTGGGAGCCAAGGCGACGGTTATATTGGCGGATCGCCTCAAGGACCTCGGGTTCAAACACGCCACAAACTCGGGCATGTCGATTTGCGTTGACGATATGAAGATTCCCGCTGGCAAGGATATGATTGTCGATAGAGCCCAGAACGATGTGATGGAAATTCAGAAACAGTATATGGAAGGGCTTATCACCGACGGGGAGCGTTACAATAAGGTTATTGACATCTGGGCCCATGCGACCGAGAAGGTTGCCGACGAGATGCTGAGAGATATCGGAACGGAAGAAACAGAGAGAGAAGACGGCACCAAGGAAATGGTGGAGAGCTTCAATTCGATTTATATGATGGCAGATTCAGGTGCTCGCGGAAGTGCGGCCCAGACAAGGCAGCTTGCGGGAATGAGGGGTCTCATGGCCAAGCCCTCGGGTGAGATTATTGAAACACCGATTACGGCCAATTTCAGGGAAGGACTTACGGTGCTTCAGTATTTTATTTCCACACATGGTGCCAGGAAGGGACTTGCCGATACGGCCCTTAAAACGGCAAACTCCGGTTATCTGACTCGAAGGCTTGTCGATGTGTCCCAGGATTGTATTATCACGGAAGAGGATTGCGGCACGATTGATGGAATTCACGTTTCCGCCCTTGTTGAAGGTGGTGAAATAATAGAACCGGCGGGTGAGCGTGTTCTCGGAAGAGTTGCCCTTGAGGATATTACAGACCCCTTTACGGGCGAGGTTTTGGTACCGGCGAATCAGGAAATAGATGAGGCGCTGGCGGAAAAGATCGACAAGGCAGGCCTGGAAAGGGTGCTGATTCGATCTGGTCTTACCTGTAAATCAAAACATGGCGTCTGTGCAAAGTGTTATGGAAGGGACCTGGCGCATGGCCATCTTGTAAACATTGGGGAAGCTGTGGGTATTATCGCCGCCCAGTCCATCGGTGAACCGGGTACTCAGCTGACGATGAGGACTTTCCATATCGGCGGTACGGCAAAGTTTGAAGAACACTCCACGCTCGACTCACGTCACGACGGGACGATCAGGTTTGTAAACCTCCATGTCGAAAAGGACAGTATCGGAAACGATGTGGTCATGACCAGGAATGGAGAGATCCACGTCTTGGACGAAGAGGGAAGGAACCGTGGTAAATATCCGCTTCCCTATGGTGCCCATTTAAAGATGGCCGATAAAGAGGAAGTAAAAAAAGGCGACCTCATTGCCGAATGGGATCCCTACTCCATTCCCATACTTTGCGAGATTGACGGCACGCTTAAGTTCGGTGACGTTGTTGAGGGAAAGACCATGCAGGAGCAGGTGGATGAGGTGACCGGTCTTTCCAGAAAAGTGATCGTCGAATACAGGACCCTGGATTTACGTCCACGAGTTTCAATAAAAGACAAGGATGGTAAGACGGCGAAGGTTCCCGGTTCAAGTACCATCGCACGGCATCTCTTGCCTGTGGGGGCAAATATCGTCGTTTCCGAGGGCGATTTCATCAAGGCGGGAGATATTATCGCAAAGATTCCGCGAGAGACGACAAAGACGAAGGATATTACCGGTGGTCTTCCCCGGGTGGCGGAACTCTTTGAGGCACGAAAACCGAAGGAATACGCCGTCATATCAGAGATAGACGGTTCGGTGGAATACGGAGACGATGTCAAAGGAAAGAGACGGCTGGTTATTACTCCCGAAGTCGGTGACCCCAAGGAGTATCTCATACCGAAGGGAAAACACATCAGCGTTCAGGAAGGCGACAGGGTCACAGCCGGTCAGTCGCTTATGGATGGGGCAAGTAACCCCCACGATATCCTGAGCATTAAGGGAGAAAAAGAGCTGGCCCGATATCTTGTTGATGAAGTACAGGAAGTATACCGGCTTCAGGGAGTCAAGATTAACGACAAGCATATAGAGATAATCGTCCGTCAGATGTTACGGAAGGTAAAGGTGACGGATCCCGGTGATACAACCTTTCTCACGGAAGAGTCGGTTGATAAGATTGTCTTTCAGGAGCAAAATGAGGCGGCCATAGAACGGGGAGACAAACCGGCAACGGGTATTCCCATGCTTTTGGGAATTACCAAGGCATCGCTGAGCACGGAAAGTTTCATCTCTGCTGCGTCCTTCCAGGAAACAACCCGTGTCCTGACGGAGGCCGCGATGGCTGGAAGGGTTGATTATTTAAGGGGGTTGAAGGAAAATGTAATCATGGGGAGGCTCATTCCGGCAGGTACGGGACTTTCCATGTATAAGAAGCTCGGAATATCTGTTGAGGATGATGGTGAGCCGATACCTAAAGGCAAGCAAATAAGTGAACAAAATGATGAGAAAAGCCTTGACAGAGAAGCCGCGAATTGATAGACATTCCAATTTCTGCGCCATAATTTATTGAAGAGAGCGGAACCGGAATTTTGGAGGAATAATGCCGACGATAAATCAGTTGATCCGAAAAGGCAGGACTAAGATAAAGAAAAAGACAGCAGCACCGGCTCTTGCCAGTTGTCCGCAGAGAAGAGGGGTCTGTGTCAGGGTATATACGACCACACCAAAGAAGCCGAATTCGGCCTTGAGAAAGGTGGCGAGGGTCCGTCTTACCAGTGGTTACGAGGTTACCTCGTACATCCCTGGGATAGGACACAACCTTCAGGAGCATTCCGTTGTTCTCGTGAGGGGGGGCAGGGTAAAGGATCTCCCCGGAGTGAGGTATCACATTGTGAGGGGTACGCTCGATGCCATCGGCGTGCAGGACAGGAAAAAGAGCAGATCGAAATACGGAGCAAAGAGACCTAAGTAAGCAAGGATAGCTATATGCCAAGAAGAAGAGAGGTAGCAAAAAGAAAAGTAGTGCCGGACCCCAAGTACAACAGCGCCTTGGTGGCAAGATTTATCAATAACCTAATGAAAAAAGGGAAGAAAAGCACTGCCGAATCTATACTCTACGGCTCCTTTGATATCATAGAAGAGAAGATGAAGGAATCACCCCTCGATGTCTTTGAGAAGGCTATGAATAATGTAAAGCCTGTCCTTGAGGTCAAATCAAGGCGCGTAGGTGGTGCTACATATCAGGTTCCGACAGAGGTTTTGCCAAATCGACGTATAGCCTTAGCAATAAGATGGTTAATAAGCTACGCAGGGGCACGTGCCGGGAAGAGCATGAAAGAGAAACTGGCGGCTGAATTTATGGATGCAGCAGGAAGCAGAGGTGCCTCCATAAAGAAGAAAGAAGATACGCACAAGATGGCGGAGGCAAATAAGGCCTTTGCCCATTACAGATTTTAGCGGTCTTCAATTCTGTCCGCCGGACCCGAATGGCTTAAGGTGAAGTGACTTGGCACGAGAAGTTCTTTTAAATGATGTACGCAATATTGGTATTATGGCCCATATCGATGCGGGCAAAACGACGACTACCGAACGCATCTTGTACTATACCCGTGTTACCCACAGAATGGGGGAGGTTCACGACGGTGCGGCCGTCATGGACTGGATGGAACAGGAGCAGGAGCGAGGAATTACCATAACTTCAGCGGCAACAACATGTCACTGGAGGGGTACCCGAATCAACATCATTGACACGCCCGGCCACGTGGATTTTACTGTTGAGGTTGAACGTTCGCTGAGGGTTTTGGATGGTGCTCTGGCGCTGTTTTGCGCAGTCGGTGGTGTTGAGCCCCAGTCTGAAGTTGTGTGGAGACAGGCAGATAAGTATCGCGTACCACGAATCGCTTTTATCAATAAGATGGACAGGGTCGGCGCCGACTTTATGAGGGTTGTCTCCTCGATAAGAGAGAGGCTGGGTGCAAACCCGATCCCCCTTCAGATTCCCTGGGGAGCAGAAGGGAATTTCCAGGGCGTCATCGATCTTATTCAAATGAAGGCAATTACCTTCGAAGCGGATTCCCTGGGAGCCGAGTTTGCCGTTGGCGAAATTCCCCCTGAGTTGGCCGATGAATCCGCTGCCCATAGAGAGAAACTTATTGAGTGTCTCGCCGATTATGACGAGAACCTCATGAATAAATATGTAAACGAAACAGCTCTTTCAAATGAAGAAATTATAACGGCAATCAGAAAGGCGACACTTTCGCTGAAGATAACCCCCGTCCTCTGTGGCTCTGCATTTAAGAACAAAGGTGTGCAGCCCCTTTTGGACGCGGTCGTTTCCTTTCTCCCATCGCCGGTGGATACGCCTCCCGTAAAGGCACTCAGCATGGACGGTGAAGAAGAGATGATCGTGGAGGCGAGAGATGATGCCCCCTTTGCGGCACTGGCCTTCAAGATTATGGCAGATCCCTATGTGGGGCAACTGACGTACCTGAGGGTCTACTCCGGTATCCTTGAGTCGGGCTCGTATGTGTTCAATTCGTCCAAGCAGAAGAGGGAGAGAATCGGCCGACTCTTGAAGATGCATGCCGACAAGAGGGAGGAAATCAAAGAGGTTCGAACGGGTGATATTGTTGCTGCCGTGGGATTGAAGACGACAACCACGGGAGACACGATGTGTGATGCCGATCATCCCCTGCAGCTTGAAAAACTTGAATTTCCGGAACCTGTTATTGCCATAGCGATAGAGCAGAAGACCAAGCAGGACGAAGAAAAGCTCGACATTGCCCTTGGGAAGATAGCCCGTGAAGATCCCTCCTTTCGAGTGCGGATGGACAAGGAAACGGGGCAGACATTGATATCGGGCATGGGCGAATTACATCTCGAGATCATCGTCGACAGGCTTTCCAGGGAGTTTGGTTTGGGTGCGAATATCGGGAATCCGCAGGTCGCCTACAAGGAAACGATACGGAAGAGTGCGAGGGCCGAGGGAAAATTCGTCAGGCAATCAGGTGGAAGAGGACAATACGGCCATGTGTGGCTTGAGATTGAGCCGAATGATCCGGGTAGGGGTTTCGAATTCAACAACAAGATTATCGGCGGTATTATTCCAAAAGAATTTATACCTGCAGTCCAGAGAGGTGCCTTGGAGGCCATGGAAGAAGGGGTGTTAGCCGGGTATCCTGTAGTTGACGTGCGGGTTAATCTGGTTGATGGTTCTTTTCATGAGGTCGACTCTTCGGAAGTCGCATTCAAGATCGCAGGTTCTATGGGATTCAAAAGCGCAGCCAGAAGGGCTCACCCCATACTGATGGAACCGATTATGTCCGTTGAAGTTGTGGCGCCGAAGGAATATATGGGTGATGTAATCGGCACCCTGAGTGCCAGAAGGGGGAAGATAGTCAGCCTGGAAACCAGAGCTGCTTCAGAGGCGATACATGCGGAAGTCCCCCTCGCGGAGATGTTTGGTTACGCAACCGATTTGAGATCGAAGACGCAAGGCAGAGCGGTTTTTACCATGAGGTTTTTGAGTTATAATGCCGTGTCGGAAGATTTGGCAAAGGATATTATTGAGAAGAAAAGCAGCCTGAAAGATTTTAAAAAGATTCGTTAATAATAAAACCGATTATCCATTTTTTGACCAAAGGAGGTAATGGTTATGGCAAAGAAGAAATTTGAGAGGACAAAGCCGCATCTTAACGTTGGAACAATTGGTCACGTTGACCACGGCAAAACGACGCTCACATCGGCGATCACGAAACATCTCGCCATGAAGGGATTAGCCGAATTTATGGCTTTTGACCAGATCGATAACGCTCCCGAAGAGAAGGAACGGGGTGTTACCATAAATATAGCGCATGTGGAATATCAGACAGAGAAGAGGCACTATGCCCATGTGGATTGCCCGGGCCATGCTGACTATATCAAGAATATGATATCGGGCGCGGCCCATATGGATGGCACCATTCTTGTTGTTGCCGCATCGGACGGTCCCATGCCGCAGACACGAGAGCACATCCTCCTGGCACGACAGGTTCAGGTACCCTCGGTCGTCGTCTATCTGAACAAGGTTGATCTGGTTGATGATCCGGAACTTCTCGACCTTGTCGAGCTCGAGCTCAGGGAACTCCTCACAGAGTATAAATTCCCCGGTGACGATATCCCCATAATCAGAGGCTCTGCCTTGAAGGCGCTGGAGAGCGATGATTCCAACTCCGAAGACGTCAAGAGCATCTGGGAACTGATGGAAGCGGTTGATTCATATATCCCGGAGCCGGCACGCGATCTTGACAAGCCGTTTTTGATGCCCGTTGGTGATGTCTTCTCCATATCCGGACGCGGTACCGTCGTGACCGGCAGGATTGACCGCGGTATCGTTAAGACTGCTGATGAAGTCGAGATAGTCGGAATCAGACCGACATTCAAGACCGTCTGTACGGGTGTTGAAATGTTTCGAAAGACCCTTGACGAAGGACGAGCCGGTGATGATGTCGGATTACTTCTCAGGGGTGTGAAGCGCGAGGATGTTGAAAGAGGGCAGGTTGTGGCGAAACCGGGTTCCATTACGCCCCATACGAAATTTAAGGCCCAGGTATACGTCCTGACGAAAGAAGAGGGCGGGAGACATACCCCCTTCTTTAACGGATATCGTCCCCAGTTCTATTTCAGAACAACTGACGTGACGGGTATCTGTACGCTTCCTGAAGGAATAGAGATGGTAATGCCCGGCGACAACGTGGAGATGGAAGGGGAGCTTATAACCCCTATAGCAATGGAAGACCAGCTCAGATTCGCTATCCGTGAGGGTGGCAGAACGGTCGGAGCCGGTGTCATAAGCCAGATTATAGAGTAGAAAAATGGAAAATCAGAAAATAAGAATTCGCCTCAAGGCGTATGATTACAAACTGCTCGATCGATCCGCTCAGGATATTGTGGAAACGGCGAAGAGAACCGGGGCACGTGTTGCCGGTCCTATCCCCCTTCCGACGGTGATAAACAAATACTGTGTCAACAGGTCGCCGCATGTTGACAAGAAGTCAAGGGAACAGTTTGAAATCAGAACCCATAAGAGGCTGATAGACATAATCGAGCCGACACAGGCAACCGTAGACACGCTCATGAAGCTGGACCTGTCGGCCGGCGTCGATGTCGAGATAAAACTATAGGTAGGCGGAAAGTGAGGAGAAGGTTTCTCAAATAAACTTTCTCCTCCTTTTTTGTCGGGAAAGTACTGGATAGAAGTTGTCATGGAAAGAGGACTGATAGGTAGAAAATTAGGTATGACCCAGATATTCTGGGAAGACGGTTCCGTGATTCCCGTTACCGTTATCGAAGCCGGACCATGCGTGGTTATACAGAAGAAGACGGTCGAAACGGATGGATATAATGCGGTGCAGCTGGGTTTCGAAAGGGCAAAAGAAAAAAAGGTAACCAAGCCTCTTAAAGGACACTTCAACAGGGCCGATAAGGGGTTCTTCCGGATACTCAGGGAATTCAGGGTAGGGTCGCCCGAAAGTTACGAAGTAGGTCAGGAAATGAAGGCCGATCTCTATAATGTGGGTGACTATGTCGATGTAATAGGCACGACCAGAGGACGGGGTTTCGCGGGGGTTGTAAAGCGCTACGGCTTTAAGGGCGGTAGGGCAACTCATGGTTCTATGTTCCATCGGGCGCCCGGTTCTGTAGGCTCGAGTGCGTATCCGTCGCACGTGTTCAAAGGCAAAAGGCTTCCGGGCCACATGGGATCTGAGAGACAGACAGTACAGAATCTCCTGGTGCTCGGTGTGAGGGCGGAAAGCAATCAGATCCTTGTAAAGGGATCCATTCCGGGAAGTAAGAACAGCATCGTCCTTATAAAGGACGCTATAAAAATGTAAGGGTATTAAGTGGTCAAAAATGTCGGTTCTGAATGTATACGATATAGAAAAAAATAAAGTTGCTGAGCTGGAAGTGAATGATCTTGTTTTTGGTGCGCCCATTAATGAAAACGTTCTCTATGAAGTCGTCAAGATGCAGATGGCGGCGAGGAGAAGCGGAACAGCATCGACAAAAGGTCGGAGCGAAGTAAGGGGCGGCGGCAGAAAGCCTTGGCGTCAAAAGGGAACGGGGAGAGCGAGAGCCGGTACGATACGATCCCCTCTCTGGAGAGGCGGCGGCATCGTCTTTGGGCCGAAGCCGAGGAGCTATTCCTTCAAGCCCCCGAAGAAGGTGAGAAAAGCGGCACTGATATCTGCGCTCAGCCTCAAGGTCAAGGAAGACAAGATACTGATCCTGAAGGATTTTCCCATGGAGGAGATAAAGACAAAGAAATTCAAAGAGGTTCTCGACAGGTTTGAAATGAAAAGGGCCCTCTTTGTAACAGATGGGGAGAATCCTGTTCTTGAGAAATCGTCAAGAAACATCAAGGATGTGAAAATGATGCGATCAGAGGGCATCAATGTATATGACCTTTTAAAGTACGATTACCTGGTCCTTTTGGAACAGTCCGTAAAAAAGATAGAAGGGGCATTACTGTCATAATGGATATATATTCAGTCATAAAGAAACCGCTTGTTACGGAGAAGACCACTATTGCCAGGGATGAGGGCAATAAATACATCTTTGAGGTCGATCGAAGGGCAACGAAAATAGAGATTCGGAATGCCGTGGAGAAGATCTTCAAGGTAAAAGTCATGACGGTACGTACGATGAACTTTATCGGCAAGAAGAAGAGAATAGGCAGGACCATCGGTAGTAGAAGTGATTGGAAGAAGGCTGTAGTAACGCTCGCTCCCGGAAGCTCCATAGAAGTATTTGAAGGCGTATAGTAGATAAAGGATTAGACGATGGCGACACGATCATACAAACCAACATCACCGGGCAGAAGATTTCAGACCTGTTCCACCTTTGAGGAAATTACGAAGAGCGAGCCTGAAAAGAGCCTTCTTAGGCCCCTGAAGAAGTCGGGAGGGCGAAACAATCTTGGCCGAATGACGAGCAGGCATATCGGGGGTGGACATAAGAGAAAATACAGGATCATAGATTTCAGGCGCGACAAAATGGATATACCTGCAAAGGTTGCCTCTATCGAATATGATCCCAATCGGTCTTCCCGGATAGCGCTTCTCCATTACGTTGATGGAGAAAAGCGGTATATTCTTGCTCCCATCGGGCTCAACGTGGGTGACACCGTAATAAGCGCCGAGAAGCCGGATATTAAACCGGGCAATGCGATTCCCCTGAAAAACATACCCCTCGGTTCCCATATTCATAATCTCGAATTGAAGATCGGCAGGGGTGGCCAGATGATCAGAAGTGCCGGTTCCTATGGCCAGCTCATGGCAAAGGAAGGGACCTATGCGCAGATACGACTCCCCTCCGGAGAGGTCAGAAAAGTGCTCGTGGAGTGTAAGGCTACGATCGGGCAGCTCGGGAACACCGATCATGAGAATATCAGCATTGGAAAAGCCGGAAGAACAAGGTGGCTGGGCAGAAGGCCAAAGGTGCGCGGTGTCGTGATGAATCCCGTAGACCATCCAATGGGAGGAGGAGAAGGCAAATCCTCCGGAGGAAGGCATCCCTGCACGCCCTGGGGTGTTCCCACCAAGGGATACAAGACGAGAAAAAATAAGAATTCCGATAAATATATTGTGAAGAAGAGAGGTTAGGTGTGGCTCGTTCAATAAAAAAAGGACCCTATATCGAAGATACCCTTCTCAAGAAGGTGAGGAAAGCGGAAGAGACAGGGAACAGGGCTGTTATTAAGACATGGTCTCGCCGTTCTACCATAATTCCTGAGTTGGTGGGATTAACCTTTGCCGTGCATAACGGTAAAAAATTCATCCCCGTTTACGTGACAGAGGATATGGTTGGGCATAAGCTCGGTGAGTTCGCCCCGACGAGAACCTTTTACAGCCACGCCGGAGACAGAAAAACAAGACTGAAGAAGAGATAGGCGTAAGACTAATGGAAGCAAAAGCCGTTCTGAAATATGTTCGTATATCGCCGCAGAAGGCACGATTGGTGGTCGATCTGGTGAGGGGAAAGAAGGTGGGAGATGCGTCGACCATACTCGACTTTACCCCGAAGAAGGCTGCCCGTATCGTCAAGAAAGTTTTGAGTTCTGCCGCTGCAAATGCCGCACAGAACCCTAACATTGATGAAAATATCCTCTATGTCAAAGAGATATTTGTCGGTCAGGGTCCGTCTTTGAAGAGGTGGCGGGCGCGTGCACAGGGAAGGGCAGCAGCCATAAAAAAGAGAACAAGTCATATAACCGTGATACTGGATGAACGTTAAGATAACGAGGAGGTGAAGATTTGGGCCAGAAAGTAAATCCCATTGGTTTCAGGTTAGGTGTCAACAAGACCTGGGATTCACAGTGGTTTGCGGAGAGAAATTACAGCAAATTGCTTCATGAGGATATCAAGGCACGAGAATACATTAAGAAGAAATTCTATCATGCAGGGATATCGAAGATAGAGATAGAACGAGCCGCAGACAAGTCCAAAGTCAATATTTATACCGCCCGCCCGGGGATTATTATAGGGAGGAAGGGATCGGAAATTGAGAAAATCAAGAACGATCTCGAAAAAATTATGACGGGCGAGGCTATTATCAATATAATCGAAGTACGGAAACCGGAAATAGATTCCCAACTCGTTGCCGAGAACATCGCACTTCAGCTTGAAAGAAGGGTGAGTTTCAGACGGGCTATGAAACGAGGAGTAACGTCAGCACTGAAATTTGGTGCCCAGGGTATCAGGGTTTCATGTGCGGGAAGACTGGGCGGAGCTGAGATGGCGAGAAGGGAGTGGTACCGAGAGGGAAGAGTTCCTCTTCACACCCTGAGGGCTGACATAGACTACGGTTTTGCCGAGGCCCATACGACCTATGGTGTTATCGGGGTTAAGGTCATCGTATTCCATGGGGAGGTTTTGCCCGACCGGAAGAGCGAAAGTCTGTAACGATAGGTATGGCAATTTCCGATTCAACGATCGTCGATTGCATGAGGGATTAAAGATAGGATTGTAGATTATGTTATCTCCAAAAAGATTCAAATACAGGAAGTTGCAAAAAGGCCGAATCGGCGGAACGGCCCAGAAGGGCAATAAGATCGACTTCGGTGAATGTGGACTTCAGGCAATGGAGCCGGGTCGCATAACTGCACGGCAGATTGAATCAGCCCGTATCGCGATTACCCGTCATGTGAAACGAGGCGGCAAGATATGGATACGAATATTTCCCCACAAGTCAGTGACGAAGAAACCGGCGGAAACCAGGATGGGAAAAGGAAAAGGGTCTCCTGAAGAATGGGTTGCGGTAGTCAGAAAGGGCACCATTCTCTATGAAATAGAAGGGGTCTCAAGGGATGTTGCACGCGAGGCCATGAGATTGGCGTCTCAAAAGTTACCAATAGCGACAAAATTCCTTACGAGGGAGATATTTGATGAAAATTAGTGAAATCAAAGATCTCAGCACGGATGAGCTGAAACAGAAAGAGAAGAGTCTTGCTGAAGAGCTTTTTAATCTTCGGTTCAGGTTTGCGACGGGGCAGTTGGATTCCTCTGCTGCCATGAAAAATGTAAAAAAAGACATTGCCCGGATAAAGACCGTTCTCAGGGAAAAGGGGGTTTAATAATCTTCCATGGATAGTAGGGGTAAGAAAAGAACCATGCAGGGAGTAGTATTGAGCAACAAGATGGATAAAACGGTGGTTATCTTGACGGAACGGCTTGTCAAGCACCCTCGATTCCATAAGTATATGAAAAGACATGTAAAATATAAGGCTCATGACGAGAATAATATGTGTAATATTGGAGATACGGTTTTGATCGCTGAGTCACGTCCACTGAGCAAAGATAAGCGGTGGAGAGTGCGTGAAATAATAGAGAGGGCTAAGTAAGAGGATTACTGTAGCGGGGTTTTAGTTATGATACAGATGCAAACCTTTTTGAATGTGGCGGACAACTCTGGAGCTAAAAAGGTCTGTTGTGTAAAGGTTCTTGGTGGGTCCAAGAAGAGATATGCACGTGTCGGAGACGTGATTGTGGTTTCCGTTAAAGAGGCTGTCCCCAACTCAAAGGTGAAAAAGGGGGATGTTCTGAAGGCCGTGGTGGTGAGAACCAAGAAGGAAATTGGCAGAACCGACGGCACATATCTTAGATTTGACGATAATTCTGCCGTGTTGATAAACGATACGCTTGAACCTCTCGGAACAAGAATATTCGGCCCGGTGGCGCGTGAGTTGAGGGCAAAGCAGTTTATGAAGATAGTCTCTCTTGCCCCCGAGGTTTTATAAGATGAGTAAGTTAGGTGTTGAGATGCAGGGAACGCATATAAAAAAAGGTGATACGGTCAAGGTGATCGCCGGCCGGGAAAAAGACAAGACCGGCAAGGTGCTCAAGGTTATCAAGGATAAAAACCGTGTGATTATTGAAAAGCTGAATCTTCGGAAGAAGCACCAGAGACCCGACGCAAAGGGTAAAGGTGGAATCGTTGAAAAGGAAGGATCAATACAGGTGTCCAACGTAATGCTTGTGTGCAACAAATGTAACACCGGCGTTAGGGTGGGATACAAGATCCTGGAAGACGGCAAGAAGGTACGGATCTGCAGGAAATGCCAGGAGCTTCTGGATGAATAAATTGGGGATAGATTGATGGCACGATTGAAAGAGCTTTACACGAAAGAAGTGGCTCCCGCACTTTTTAAGGAGCTTAAATACAAGAACAAGATGGAAGTTCCGAAGATTGAGAAGATTGTTGTGAATATGGGTCTGGGAGAGGCCATTCAGAACATCAAGATTCTTGACAGTGCGGTTGAAGAGCTTGCAATGATTGTTGGTCAGAAGCCTGTTGTGACGAAGGCGCGAAAATCTATCGCTACGTTTAAACTCCGAAAGGGTATGTCCATTGGCTGTATGGCGACCCTGAGGAGTGAAAAAATGTATGAATTTCTCGACAGGCTCGTGAGTGTTGCGATTCCGAGAATCCGGGACTTCAGAGGTATTTCGCCGAAGTCTTTCGATGGAAGGGGAAATTTTTCCATGGGTGTTAATGAGCACTATATTTTCCCTGAGATCGATTATGATAAAATTGACAAGGTCAAGGGCATGAATGTCACGATCGTGACAACGGCAAAGACAGATGATGAGGCGAGAAAGCTTCTATTATTGATGGGAGTCCCATTTCGAACCTAGGGAGGGTTACAGTGGCGAAGAAATCGTTGATTGCAAAAGCCAAACGAAGCAGTAAATTTCCTGTGAGAGCGTATAACCGGTGCCCGCTTTGCGGCAGGCCCCGTGCCTATTATAGAAAATTTGACATGTGTAGAATATGCTTGAGAAAGCGTGCCCTTCATGGCGAAATTCCGGGCGTTATAAAATCGAGTTGGTAAAGGAGAAGCACAATGGGGATGACTGATCCTGTTGCTGATATGTTGACAAGAATAAGAAATGCAAACCGAATGAAGTTCAAGAGCGTGGACGTACTCTTGTCAAGGATCAATTTGAGCATTGCAAAGGCGTTAAAGCAGGCGGGTTATATAGGCGGATTTGAGGTCAAAAA
Source organism: Deltaproteobacteria bacterium (assembly GCA_016933215.1). Lineage (GTDB taxonomy): Bacteria > Desulfobacterota > Syntrophia > Syntrophales > UBA2210 > JAFGBH01. Next base: position 31,685 of record JAFGBH010000021.1, read on the forward strand.
AGGTGACAAGAAGCCGCACCATGATGTGTTGCGAGTCCATCTCAGGTATACGGATTCAAAGGAACGGATTATACAAAACATACAGAGGGTGAGCAAGCCCGGCAGAAGAGTCTATACCAAAGGGCGCAAAATACCGAAGGTCTTGAACGGTTACGGTGTGGCAATTCTTTCAACATCCAAGGGTGTTGTCACAGACAGGGAAGCACGGGATCTGAATGTCGGTGGTGAGATTCTCTGTAGCGTGTGGTAAGAAATTGATAAGGCAAATCGGGAGATATTTTTCATGTCGAGAATTGGTAGAAAACCGATAGAAATTCCTGATGGTGTAACAATTACCCAGGTTGATTCTAAAATAACCGTCGAGGGGCCGAAGGGGACTCTCTCGAGAGACATTCCGAAGGAAGTGGAAGTTTCCGTCGATAAGGGCACCATCGTGGTGAACAGACTGTCGGAGGATAAAAAGGGACGATCTCTGCACGGTCTTGTAAGGACATTAGTCTCGAATATGGTGGCCGGTGTCAGCAAGGGATTTGAAAAATCTCTTGAAATTGTTGGTGTCGGGTATCGTGGAGAGCTGGATGGTGCCGTTCTAAGGTTACTCGTTGGGTATTCACAGCCTGCGGAATATAAAATTCCGGAAGGTATTTCGATCAAGGTTGACAGGCAGGTTAATCTGACCGTTGCCGGTATCGATAAAGAGTTGGTCGGAAAGGTTGCGGCAGAGATACGAAATGTAAAAAGACCTGAGCCTTACAAGGGTAAGGGGATCAGGTATGCCGGCGAGAAGGTGCGGAGAAAAGTCGGGAAATCTGCGGGAGCATAGCAGTAGTAAGGGTGGTTTATTGTGACATCAACAAAGCGAATGAAAAAAGTAAGGGCGAGGCGTGCACGAAAGGTGAGGAGCAAGATCTTTGGTACCGGGGAACGTCCACGCCTTTCGGTTTTTAGAAGCATACGGTTTATATATGTTCAGGCGATTGATGATGCCTCGGGAACGACCATCGCAGAAGCGTCATCGATAAGCAAAGACCTGAAGGGGACCCTTGAGGGGCTGAAAAAGGCTGATGCGGCGAAGGAAGTCGGAAAATTACTGGCAAAAAGGCTCGCTGAGAAGAAGATCAGCGAGGCCGTTTTTGATAGGGGTAGATTTCTCTATCACGGGAGAGTGAAATCTCTTGCAGAGGCCGTAAGAGAATCGGGAATAAAATTATAATTTTTGAAACTGGACAAGGGAGACATGGAAGAAAACGAACTTCTTGATAAGGTAATAAAGATTAAGAGGACAGCCAAGGTTGTAAAGGGTGGCAGAAGATTCAGATTCAGCGCTGTCGTTGCTGTGGGTGACGGAAACGGATCGGTCGGCATCGGACTTGGTAAGGCCCATGAGGTTCCTGAAGCGATCAGGAAGGGTACCGAAATGGCAAAGAAAAACATGGTCAAGGTCTCCATAACCGGGGGTACAATTCCGCATGAGGTCGTCGGCCATTACGGCGCAGGCAGAGTTCTTCTGAAACCTGCTTCCGTCGGTACGGGTCTCATAGCGGGCGGTGCTGTCAGGGCTATTCTCGAGGTGGCCGGCGTCCAGAACATCTTGACCAAATGCCTCGGTTCTCACAATCCGCACAATCTCGTGAAGGCGACGATGGACGGCCTCATTAATTTGAGAAACCCTGTCGAGATTGCGACCCTGAGAAATAAAGATATTTCCGAGATTTAATGATTTCATACTGAGGTGCAGGTTGTGGAAAAACAACTGAAGATAACATTGATAAGGAGTTTCATAGGAAGGCCTGAAAAGCAGAGGGCGGTGCTTCGCGGAATGGGGCTTACAAAGCTTAACAAAACCGTTTATTTGAAGGATACCGTTGAGATTCGCGGTATGGCGAGAAAGGTATCCCACCTGGTCTCCGTCGAAGAATGTGAGGTAGCAAAGGCATGAATTTAAGTGAATTGAGGCCTCCGAAGGGCGCGGTGAAAAAGAGGAAAAGAGTGGGCCGAGGTGTCGGTTCCGGCCACGGAGGTACGTCCTGCAGGGGTAATAAGGGGCAGAATGCCCGTTCCGGCGGGGGCGTGAAGCCGGGCTTTGAAGGCGGTCAGATGCCCCTCACGAGGAGATTGCCTAAGAGAGGTTTTTACAATAGGTTTCAAAAGGATATAATAATTGTTAACCTGGAACAGCTCAATAAGTTCCCCCAGGGTTCGGTCGTTGATGCCGAAGCCCTTCTAAAGAACGGCATTATCACGAGGAAAGGCGATGGCGTTAAGATATTGGGTAATGGAGTAATCGATTATCCTCTGTCATTAAGGGTACACGGGGTTAGTCGTAGTGCACGAGAAAAAATCGAAGCTTCAGGCGGAACAATAGAGGTCATTTAATTTGCTGAGCGGTTTTAAAAACATAGCGAAGATACCTGAACTCCAGAAGAGGATACTCTTTACCTTTTTTCTTCTGGCCGTGTACAGGATAGGGGCGCATGTTCCCACACCGGGAATCGATACGCAGGCCCTGGCAGCCTTTTTTGAACAGGCGAAGGGTTCTCTCTTAGGGCTCTTTGACATGTTTGCCGGAGGGGCTTTGAGCCAGCTCGCGGTTTTTGCACTGGGAATCATGCCCTACATCAGTGCATCGATTATCCTGCAGCTTCTGACCGTGGCCGTTCCCTACCTCGAAAAACTGTCAAAAGAGGGGGCAGCGGGACGAAGGAAGATTACCCAGTATACACGCTATGGAACGGTTCTTTTAAGTATAATACAGGGATTCGGCATTGCAGTGGGACTGGAAAATATGGCGGGACCGTCCGGGTTATCGGTTGTTATTACCCCTGGATGGAGCTTCCGTATCATGACGGTTATTACGCTCACGGCCGGGACGGCATTTATCATGTGGCTCGGTGAGCAGATAACGGAACGGGGGATCGGAAACGGGATATCGCTGATAATTTTCGCAGGTATCGTCTGCAGAGGACCCGCTGCGGTGGTAAACACCTTCAGATTGCTTTCCACGGGTGAGATGGGGATATTTTTTGTTGTACTGCTTTTCGTTATGATGGTCGTCGTCGTCGCTGTCATTGTGTTCGTAGAGAGCGGACAGAGAAGGATACCGGTGCAGTACGCAAAGCGAGTTGTCGGGAGAAAGATGTACGGAGGACAGACCACGCACCTTCCCCTGAAGGTCAACACCGCCGGTGTTATTCCCCCCATCTTTGCGTCATCCATTATAATGTTTCCGGCAACGATAGCCAATTTCGTTCCCCACCCCTGGATGCAGGCGGTTTCGGGTTTCCTGATGCCGGGACGATTAGTATATGAAATGCTCTATGTCGCATTTATAATATTTTTCTGTTATTTCTATACGGCCGTCACCTTCAACCCGGTGGATGTTGCCGATAATATGAAGAAATATGGAGGCTATGTGCCGGGGATACGGCCAGGCAAGAAAACGGCTGAATATATTGACAGGATCCTGACGAGGCTCACCTTTTGCGGTGCGCTTTATGTGTCTGCCGTGTGTGTGCTTCCCAGTGTTCTCATTAGCAAGTTTGATGTTCCTTTTTATTTTGGTGGTACCGCTCTCCTTATTGTGGTTGGTGTCGCACTTGATACGGCAGGTCAGATCGAGACCCATTTGCTCACCAGGCAATATGACGGATTTATGAAGAAGGGGCGTATCGGCAGGAGACGCTGACAGGTGCGTTCCCCTCAAAGGGGAAAATAGATGGTAATCCTTAAATCTCCCGGAGAGATCAAGAAGATGAGGGAGAGCAATGCAATGGTAGCCGATGTATTGGAAGGATTACGGGAGCTGGTAAAGCCGGGTATAACGACTCTTGAGCTGGATGAATATGCCGAATCCTATGCACGAAAGAGAGGGGCGAGACCGGCCTTCAAAGGGTATAGCGGTTATCCCTTTGCGCTCTGTGCATCGGTGAATTCCGAGGTGGTTCACGGATTTCCTTCAGAGAGAGTTTTGAAGGATGGTGACATCGTTAGCCTCGACTACGGCGTGTTTTTCGGTGGTTACTACGGAGATTCTGCCATAACGTTACCCGTCGGCGAGGTTTCCGACACGGCAAAGCGTTTGATGAAGGTGACCAGAGAAGCTCTTTACAAAGGTATAGCGGAGGCAAAAGCGGGAAACAGGCTGGGCGATGTTTCTTTTGCGGTTCAGGATCATGTGGAAAGCGAGGGATTCTCGATTGTAAGGGATTATGTCGGTCACGGAATAGGAAAAAACCTTCATGAGGACCCGCCGGTACCCAATTACGGAATTCGGGGACGGGGCATCGAGTTGAAACCCGGTATCGTTTTGGCTATAGAACCGATGGTAAATGAGGGAACCTACAAGGTCAAGGTAAAATCCGACGGCTGGACGGTGGTGACGACAGACGGAAAACTATCGGCCCACTTTGAGCATACGGTGGCAATTACGGAAAACGGGCCCGAAATACTGAGTAAGACAATGTCGGCACAGTAAATTATTATTTTATAGGTATCGATAATATGGCGAAAGAAGAATCGATAGTAGTTGAAGGTACCGTGATCGAACCATTGCCGAATGCAATGTTCCGGGTCGAGCTTGAGAACGGGCATCGTGTGCTTGCCCATATATCGGGTAAGATGAGGATGCATTTTATAAAGATATTACCGGGAGACAAGGTAACCGTTGAATTGTCGCCCTATGATTTAACAAGAGGTCGAATTACCTACAGATCAAAATAACATGAAGTCATACATGGAGTGAGTACAGTGAAGGTACGGGCATCAGTCAAAAAAATATGCGATAAATGCAAGATTATCAGAAGGCGAGGCGTTCTGAGAGTATTGTGCGAGAATCCCAAGCATAAACAGAGACAAGGATAGCAAAGGGGAGGTTTCAAGGTGGCAAGAATAGCAGGTGTTGATTTACCGAAAAACAAGAGAATGGAAATCGCGCTCACGTATATTTACGGGATCGGACGCACCAGGTCGAGAAAGATACTGGAAGAGGCCGGTATTGATTTTGATACGAAGACAGATAATCTCGCCGATGAACAGATAACGGCGATACGAAATATAATAGACGGTGAATATAAAGTTGAAGGTGATCTCAAAAGAGAAATCACCATGTCGATCAAGCGTCTTATGGACATAGGTGCATACAGGGGCTTGAGACACAGAAGAGGTCTTCCCGTGAGGGGCCAGCGAACGTGTACCAATGCAAGAACACGAAAAGGTCCCAGACGGGCTATCGGCGGCGGTAAGAGAAAGAAATAACATAGATTCGGAGGGGAAATGGCTCAACCTAAGAGGAAAAGAAGTACAAAGAAAAAAGAAAAAAAGAATATATCTGACGGTATTGCCCATATTCAATCGACCTTTAATAATACGATCGTCACTATTACAGATCTGAGCGGCAATGTTATCGCCTGGTCTTCCGGCGGTGGTCAGGGATTCAAGGGTTCAAGGAAAAGCACTCCCTTTGCAGCGCAGTTAACGGCGACGGAAGCGGTCAAGAAAGCAAGGATACATGGACTGAGAAATGTGCAGGTTTATGTAAAGGGGCCGGGTGCGGGACGCGAGTCTGCACTGAGGGCTATACAGTCAGCGGGGCTCAATATCAGCCTTATCAAGGATGTTACACCGATTCCCCATAATGGCTGTAGACCGCCGAAGAGAAGAAGAGTTTAATCGGATTACAAAGATATAGACATATAATGGAGGAATATTTTGGCAAGGTATAGGGGATCATCATGTAGGTTATGCCGAAGCGAGGGCATAAAGCTGTTTCTTAAAGGTGACAGATGCTATAGCGACAAATGTGCCTTTGAGCGTCGGGGGTATGCTCCGGGTGAGCATGGCCAGATGAGAAGAAAAAAATCCGACTATGGGATTCAGCTCCGTGAGAAGCAGAAACTTAAAAGGATGTTCGGTCTTCTGGAGAAGCAGTTTCAGGGCTATTTTGAAAAGGGTGACCGTCAGAAGGGCGTATCGGGTACAAATCTCCTTCTCCTTTTGGAGAAGAGGTTGGATAATATGATATACAGGATTGGTTTTGCGAATTCGAGGAATGAGGCGCGGCAGCTGGTACGGCACAGTCATTTTCTTGTAAACGGCAGCAAGGTAAATATTCCCTCATATCAGGTAAAGGTAGGAGATGAAATACAGGTGAGGGAAAAAAGCAGGAAGATAGGCTCTATTCTTGAAGCGATGGACACGGTGGCGAGGCGCGGTATTCCTCAGTGGATCGAATTTGACAAGAATGGCTTTAAGGGGACATTGAAGGCACTGCCGTCAAGGGAAGAGCTGGCGATGCCCGTTCAGGAACAGTTGGTAGTTGAGTTTTATTCTAAATAATAGATAAAACAACGTAATAATAGGGAACGAAAGATATGCAAAGAAATTGGCGCAGTCTTATAAAACCGAAGAAAATAGAGGTTGACGAAAAGAGCCGTACTTCTTTTTATGGCGAGTTTGACTGCCAGCCTTTGGAAAAAGGTTTCGGTATTACATTGGGGAATGCCCTCAGGAGAGTACTCCTGTCATCTATTTATGGTGCGGCGATCGTATCCGTAAGATTTGACGGAGTCCTTCATGAGTTTTCGACAATTCCCGGTGTTAAAGAAGATGTCACAATTATTATACTGAATTTAAAGGGCGTTCGTCTCAAGCTTCATGGGGAAGGACCGAAGACTATCACCATCGATGCATCGAAGAAGGGCGTGGTGACGGCGGGAGATATTATCACCGATGGAACGGTCGAGATATTGAATCCGAAACACCCCATTGCAACCCTCTCCGATAAGGCGACATTAAAGGCGGAAATGGTGGTGGATACTGGGAAAGGGTATGTCCCGGCCGCGAGAGAAACTGAGATCGAGCAACCCGAAACGACGATCAATATCGATGCGGTCTTTTCGCCCATTAAAAAGGTGACCTATACGGTAACCAACGCCAGGGTCGGTCAGATTACCGATTATGACAGGCTTGTACTCGAGGTGTGGACGGACGGAAGTATTATGCCCGAAGATGCCATTGCCTATGCCGCGAGGATATTAAAGGAGCAGCTGGAGGCCTTCATCAATTTTGACGAGGTAGAGGAAGAAGAAGCGCCGAAAAAGATTGAGGCGAAAGAAAGAGTGAATGAAAATCTTTTCAAGGGCGTTGAAGAACTGGAACTCTCGGTCAGATCGGCCAACTGCTTGAAAAATGCGGGTATTCGGTTCATCGGTGAGCTTGTCCAGAAGACTGAGGCGGAGATGCTGAAGACAAAGAATTTCGGTAGAAAGTCACTTAATGAGATAAAAGAGATACTTTCCGAGATGGGTTTGGGCCTTGGCATGAAACTCGATTTCCCCGCACCTGAAAAGAGCGAGGATACGGAAGAGTAAAATTTATTTTGAAAGGAATGATCTGTAATGCGCCACAGAAAGGCCGGAAGGAAGCTGGGAAGGACATCGAGCCATAGAAAAGCGATGCTGAGGAATCTGGTAACATCCCTTCTAAGGCATGAGAAAATAATAACGACCGATGCTAAGGCAAAGGAATTACGAAGCGTTGCCGAAAAGATGATTACGCTGGGCAAGAGGGGAAGTCTCCATGCCCGGAGACAGGCCCTCTCCTATATAATGGATCGGAATGTTACGGAAAAGGTCTTTGTGGAATTGTCGCCCCGTTACAGCGAAAGAGAGGGCGGCTACACGAGAATTATAAAAACCGGCAATCGGGTCGGAGATAACGCCCCCCTCTCAATCATCGAAATGATCCCGGAGATCAAGAAAGAGTCGAAGAAGCCGAAGAAAAAGGCGGCAAAGAAAAAGTAGCAGCCAAAAAAAATATATGAGAAGAGATGCAAGGTTATCTACCTTGCCTTTTTTATTCTTGATTTTTTTTTCAGTAAGGCTATAATCCACCAATTGTCGGACATCTAAAATTTTCTTATCTATACTATCATTTTAGGATTGTTTTTTGTTCTGCATGAATAGCAAGGAGGACGACATTATGGGTGAAGAGAAAGTAGGAGAGGTGGTAAAGTTTTTCGCGAAACCGAGTGTTGCGGCAATTAAAATAACCTCTGGAGAGCTTGATGTAGGAGATACGATCAAATTCACCGGTCATACGACAGATTTTGAAAATACGATCGACTCTATGGAGATCAACAACGAGAAGATCGAAAAGGCCAAGGTAGGAGACTACATCGGCATGAAAGTCTCCGACAGGGTTCGCCCCGGTGATGAGGTATTTAAAGTTACTCCTGAGTAACGGACAGGTCTGAAAACAATAGTTTCGTAGCGAAGCCATGGGTGCGATGGTGTGTTTCCCATGGCTTTTTGTTTATTGTATAGTATTTCAGCATACCGCGGTGCCTTTTCTTCGGGAGCAGCGAAAAGGCTCAATCGGGTAAAGATATATGGCCGGTCAGGAAGCGCTTCACTATCTTTCGAGTTTGAAGAAGAGGGGTATCCGCCTCGGCCTCGGTCCTCTTACGGAACTCCTCGAGCATTCCGATAATCCCCAGAGAACATACAAATCAATCCTCATCGCAGGAACGAACGGAAAGGGATCCGTTGCGGCAATCCTTTCGTCAATCCTTCAGAAGGAGGGCCTGAAGGTCGGCCTTTTTACCTCCCCCCACCTCGTGGATTTTGAAGAGCGCATACGGGTACAGGGCGTCGTGATTTCCAGGGAGGACCTCTGCCATCTTATCGATGAACTCCGAAGTGGGGGGGATCGGGATGTCACCTATTTTGAGTTTGCCACCGCCCTTGCATTTCACTATTTTGCACGCTGCTCAGTCGACATCGCCGTTTTGGAAGTCGGTATGGGGGGGAGACTCGACGCCACAAATCTCGTCACTCCTGAGGTTTCAATAATCACCAATATCTCCATGGAACACAGCCAGTACCTCGGAAGGGATCTTCGGTCCATTGCGGGGGAAAAGGGGGGAATCATTAAGGAAAAGGGAACCTGTGTCACCGGGGTAAGGAAGGGACCTGCCCTGGAGGCCATCGAAGCGATAAGCAAAGAGAAGGGAGCAACTCTCTACAGGATCGGGAGGGATTTCAGGGTCAGGCGGAGCGGACCGGGCAGATTTTCCTACTATGGAATTACAACCATCTGCCGGAACGTGTCTCTTTCCCTCATCGGCAGGCATCAGCTGGAAAATACCGCTCTTTCCCTGGCAGCGGCGGAGCTTCTCGCCTCCAGAGGTTTGAAGATACAAAATAAATCCCTTATCGACGGTGTGCGAGATGCAACGTGGGAGGGGAGGTTGGAAATTGTCAATAGATCGCCGCAGGTGATCCTTGACGGGGCCCATAACCCGGCCGGCATTGCCGCCCTTGCCAAGGTGCTCTCCCATGAACTTTCCTTCAAGAAGCTTACCGTTGTTTTCGGTGCCCTGAATGATAAAGATTACAGGGCCATGTTGCGACGGCTCGCTCCCCTTGCCGATCGGGTCATTCTCACGGGGATTCGGGAGGAACGGGCCCTGAAACCGGAGAATATGGAGGGTGTTGCCCGGCTCTATAACAATGATGTTGAAGTGGCCCGCGATTCCCGGGAGGCGGTTTCAAGGGCCCTCGACAGTTCGGCAAAGGATGATCTCATCTGTATTACCGGTTCGCTCTATCTCATAGGTGAAATTAAGGAGCAGGCTCTCTTTTAGATTTTTTAAAAAGGCTTTTTGTGCTAATGAATACGGGATATTGAATTGAACAGCGAGCGATAACCCTGCTACTTGTGGCGGGGTTATCGAGCGAATACAAAATAATTTATTCCTTAATCCCGACAATCGGGATAAGTGAGTTAACGAATTTATTTTCTGCCAGAAAACACAGAAAACAAATTCTAACGTACTAAACAATCGGAGATTCCCCGCAACGTGTTGCGGGGAGCTTCAAGAATGAAGGGAGTATTTGTGGAAAGAAGAGTGCTGCTTTCCCTTATCGTATCGATTTTTATCATCTTTTCTTTCGTCATGGTTGACACCCTCATCGCGTCGGAAATTGATGTTGCGAGAGGTCCAATAAATATCGAGGCGGACAGCCTCTCCTATGACAGCAGCAGCGAGACATACCGTGCAGAGGGAAACGTTATCATAATCTTTGCGGGCGGCACCCTGAAAGCGGACAGGGTAAGCCTCAATAAGGCAACGAGCCGTGTTGTGGCCGAAGGCGGTGTGGTTGTAAAAAGCGGGAAGGATGTTCTTCAGGGAGAGCGTGTCAGTTTTGATATTGCCACAAAACGGGGTGTTATAAATGGGGGAACCCTTTTCCTTCAGGAGAACAATCTTTATCTCTCGGGATCCGAAATAGAAAAGACGGGAGATGCCTCCTATTCTCTTGTCGATGCGCGGGTGACGACCTGTGAAGGAGAGGTCCCCGACTGGAGGTTTGCAGGCAAAAAGGTAGAGGTAACGATCGATGGATACGGGAGTGTAAAGGATGGGACATTTCAGGTAAGAAATGTCCCGTTGCTCTATTTTCCCTATCTGAGATTTCCCGCCAAGACGACGAGGCAGTCGGGATTTCTCTTCCCCTATATCGCGCACTCAAGCGACAAACTCGGCTGGGATATGGAACTTCCCTTCTTCTGGGCCATATCGGAGCGTGTCGATGCGACCTTGTATCAGCGTTACATGGACAAGCGAGGGTTTCAGGAGGGGGCGGAATTCAGATATTGTATCGGTGATCACTCCTTCGGCAGCCTCTACGGTTCCTATCTCAACGATACCAAGAGGATATCTGAGGAAAATTCCGGCTATCCGAACAGGGACTGGCAAGATGGACAGGAACGGTGGTCCTATTACCTGAATCACGAAACAGAATTTACCCCCGGTTTTTATCTGAGAGCCGATATCAGCAAGGTTTCTGATAGCTGGTTTTTCAGGGATTTTGACTCCTATAACTACTATCTGGTCCATTATGGGCCAGATGGGGACCGGTTTAAAAGGGTTTCCTTCCTGGGTGACAAATCTCTTACATCGCTCGATTCGAAGGCACGCCTCGTCAAGGAGTGGGATCTTGTCAACCTGACAGCCCTGGTCAGATACACCGACGATTTCCTGAGCTATTCCAATGATGAGACGGTGCAGAAGTATCCAGAGATTACCCTTGCGGGGATAAAACAGCCCCTTTTCGAAACGCCTTTCTATGTGAATCTGGAATCCGTTTATGACTATTACTACCGGGAAAAAGGGGAGCGGGGGCACCTGCTCGATCTTTATCCCGTGATTTCCCTTCCCCTTTATCTTGGGGAGTATCTCACCTTTGAACCGGAGGTGGGCTTCCGGGAGACGATATGGGACGCGGATAACAATGATTCCGGCGAGGGGAGCCAGAGCAGCAGGGCCCTCGTAAGCGCGGGAGCGGTGATTTCAACCGAGGTGTCAAGAATCTTTTCCACGCGGCTGGGAACCATCGAGAAGGTTCGTCATGGCGTGAAACCCGAGCTTGCCTATACCTATATCCCCTCTATCGATCAGGAGGACATTCCCGATTTTGCCGATGAGATACCGGAGGCGAATCTTGTCAACTTCTCCGTGACAAATACGCTGACTGCACGACTGAAAGATGCCGAGGGAAAGGTCAGTTACCGCGAGCTTTTCCGTCTGAAGCTGGGGCAGGATTTCAATATCAGTGAAGCGAGGAGAGACATTGAAAAACCCGGTGACAGGAGGAGGCCCTTTGGCGATATCACGATAGAGATGGATCTCAATCCCTTCCGCTTTCTTGCCCTCGATTCCGATGCCGTTATTGACGTCAATGCGGGGGAATGGAAAGAATTAAACGGTCGCCTCGATATCAGCGACGAACGAGGCGATTCACTGACCTCCGAATATCGGTATACAAAAGATGACGTCGAGGAGTTGAATCTTTCCGCCAGGGCGAAAGTTGCAGAGACGCTCGATCTTCTTTATGGCCTGCGAAGAAACGAGCTTTATGAGAAAGATCTCGAGACGAAGTTCGGTATTGATTATCACCGACAGTGCTGGGGTATAGAACTGAGCTACAGGGATTCCGACGATGATAGGAGTGTTATGGCTATCTTTTCACTCTACGGTCTCGGAAGAGCGGGAAGCTCTCAAAATTGGTAAGCCTATTTATATAGTTTTTCCTTGACAAATCCATTTTAATTTCATAGTTTACCCCTTCAGTTCTTACGAGTAAACGGTGATTTATGAAGACTTATAGTGCGAAAAAAGAAGAAGTATCAAGGGACTGGTATGTTATCGATGCCAGCGATAAGGTGTTGGGAAGACTGGCAGCGGAGATAGCAGTTCGCCTGAGGGGCAAACATAAGCCGATTTATACACCTCATGTCGATACCGGCGATTTTGTCGTTGTGGTAAATGCCGAGAAGATTACCCTTACGGGTAATAAACTCAAACAGAAGATGTATTATCGACACAGCGGTTACCCGGGAGGATTAAAGAGTGCTTCGGCTGAGAAGATGCGTGAAAAGAAACCGGAAAATCTTCTTCGTATCGCGGTCAAAGGTATGCTCCCGAAGAACAGACTGGGCAGGAAGATGTTGACGAAACTGAAAATATACTGTGGTGATGAGCACCCCCATAATGCTCAGAAGACACAGGTACTGGAAATGTAATTAGGGTAGGAGATCAGGTACTATGGCCGATAAGAGATTCTATGCCACGGGCAAGAGAAAAAACGCAGTGGCACGGGTATGGATGAAAGAAGGAAGCGGTAATTTCGTAATAAACAAGAGAGCTTTTGACGAGTATTTCCCGCGGGATATTCTAAAAAGACTGGTCTGGCGGCCCCTTGATATTACCGAGAAAAGAGATAAGTACGATTTCTATGTCAACGTGGCAGGCGGCGGTATTTCCGCGCAGGCCGACGCGATTAAACACGGCATATCGAAGGCGCTTGTGGAGTATGATGCCGACCTGAAAGCCGCTCTCAGAAAAGCAGGGTTTCTTACCAGGGATGCAAGGGTAAAGGAGCGGAAGAAATACGGACAGCCCGGAGCGAGAAAAAGGTTCCAGTATTCGAAGAGATAATAGCATTAAACCTATGGGGGCCTTGGCCCCCTTTTTTTTTTCGGAGGGAACAGATGATACAAGCAGGGATATATGGTGCAAGCGGTTATACGGGTCAGGAGCTTTTGAGGCTTCTCATCTTTCACCCGGAGGTGGAGGTAGCGGCCCTGACGTCGAGAAAGTACAAGGGAACCCCTGTGTCCGACGTATACCCCATATTCAGGGGTTTGACCGATCTCGAATATATCGATGCATCTCCCGAGACGGTTGCCGGGCTCTGTGACGTTGTTTTCCTTGCACTTCCCCATGGTGAGGCAATGGCGGTGGTCCCCGCTTTTCTGGAAGCGGGGAAAAAGGTTGTGGATCTCAGTGCCGATTTTCGGCTGCGTGATCGGGCAACCTACGAAAAATGGTATATACAACACAGCGCTCCTCAGCTTCTTGAAAGGGCTGTCTACGGACTACCCGAGCTTTACAGAGACGATATCAGGAAGGCCGATCTCGTCGCTAATCCCGGTTGCTATCCCACGGGTGTCATCCTGGGCCTTGCACCGCTTCTGAAAGGCGACTATATTAACATCTCGTCGATCATCGTCGATTCCAAGTCGGGAACAAGCGGTGCGGGGAGAGAGCTGCAGATGGGATCGCTCTTCTGTGAAGTCAATGAGGGATTTAAGGCCTATAAGGTAGGCGGGCATCGTCATGCCCCCGAGATGGACCAGGAACTCTCCGTGCTTTCGAACGAAGAGGTGAAGGTTCTCTTTACCCCCCATCTTCTGCCTGTGACGAGAGGGATATTGAGTACCATCTACGCGGATATGAAGGGAACCTATGATGCTGCACAAATATCCGGTATCTATGAAGATTTTTACGATGACGAGAAATTTGTGAGAGTTTACACGGTGGGGAGCCTCCCGAATATCTCATCGGTCAGAGGGTCCAACTACTGTGATATAGGAATCACCGTTGATAAGAGAACGGGAAGAATTGTGATAGTCTCCGCCATCGATAATCTGATGAAGGGAGCCGCCGGTCAGGCCGTGCAGAATATGAACCTCATGTATGGATTCCCGGAGGATGCCGGTCTCAATCTGGTATCGCTATATCCATAAGAATATCATTGTCTTAGAGGTTTCGGCATGGCTTTATGCCCGATGAAATGAGGCGTTTTGAGAGGAAACAATGAGTCTGCACTTTTACAACACCCTGACGAGGAAAAAAGAAGAATTTGTCCCGAATGAAGAAGGAAAGATTGGGATCTATGTATGCGGAATTACTGCCTACGACGAGTGTCATATCGGTCATGCCCGTTCGGCCGTGGTTTTTGACGTTATTTATAAGTACCTCAAGTACAAAGGGTATCAGGTCAACTACGTTAAGAATTTTACCGATGTGGATGACAAGATTATCGCGAAGGCCAATGCCGAAAATACCGATATAGCGGAGATATCGGAACGGTTTATGAAGGAGCATAATGAGGATATGGACAACCTCGGTGTGGCACGGCCTGCCATAGCCCCCAGGGCGACGGAAAATATCCAGGGAATGATACGGCTCATCTCGACCCTTCTCGAAAAGGAACTTGCCTACGTCGTTGAAGGAGATGTCTTTTACGCCATTGACAGGTTCGAAGGGTACGGCAAGCTTTCGGGGAGAAACCTGGATGACATGATGGCGGGAGCACGGATCGACGTGGATGAACGGAAGAAAAATCCCTTCGATTTTGTCCTCTGGAAATCCAGCAAAGAGGGGGAGCCCTGGTGGGACAGCCCCTGGGGACGGGGAAGACCCGGATGGCATATAGAATGTTCCGCCATGAGCCAGCGATATCTGGGGGAGAACTTTGATATCCATGGCGGCGGGGAGGACCTGATTTTCCCCCATCATGAGAATGAGATTGCCCAGTCGGAAGGCGCGTCGGGCAAAACCTTTGCAAACTACTGGATTCATAACGGATTCATCAAGA
>JAFGBH010000090.1 GCA_016933215.1 Deltaproteobacteria bacterium
ATATCGGTTCAACAACCGTAACACCGATATCTATAAATTGTTGTTAAAGAACTTCAGAAATAAACCGCTGTTCTAGTCTAGACCCTTATTTTTTATTCGCTCGCTAACCCCGCTGCAAGCAACGGGGAATGCGCTCGCTGTTCAGTTCAAGAAAATCGCTCGCAATCGCGATAGGTTTAAATTACGTATACCGCTTTTTTATATAAAAGGCGAAACGCTCGACCAGCTCCTGGCTGATCTTGCTGTCTTTTTGCGTTTCAATGAATTCGTTCAGCTTATCTAACGTCGTAATGGTAATCCCCTCAAAATTTTTCACGGCTACCGATCCCGCTTCGGGGACGACCAGCACAGGTTTCGGCATTATCTTTTCCTTGAACCCCTTGTCGATCACTATATTAATAAGATGACAGACGCGCCATACATTTCCTGTAAGTTTATCCAGCAACTCGCCACCCGCATAGAGGCTCTTGTCCTTTATCTGAAGCTGTCCCTCATTACCGATTTTGCTGATTACAAATATACCCCGGGGAGAGATTACCAGATTCTCGATATGAAAGAGCTCAAAGGTTATATCATGAAATATGAAATGAGTATCATCCAGTTGGGACAAAATATCAGCCACCATACGATCCAGCCTCAGCATTCTATCAAAGCTCGACCGCATCAAAAGCTTTCTCCATCCCATGGGATTTACCTTGAAGAAAACGAATATGACAATGGCCAGGATGATGCTCACAGTAAATATAATCGATGGCAGCTCTGCCCTCCAGTCTTTTGAAAGGTAGGCCATGATGCCGACGAGCATAACGGTCACGATAACGATAAAGCCCCAGTGTTTCGCCGTCGTACTCTTTATCTTTGCACCGGGATATCCCTCAATATAGGCCATGCTTACAACTCTCAATTATAGAATATTACGGGAATACTACCTTCTTGTACCCGGTAAATCCAGCAATTTGTCGCGTAATTTCCCTCAATAGAACGGGCGGTCCCTCCCTTTCCTCCCTCCCCCTTTTCAGGGGAGGGAGGCGGAGGGCCTTGGAAGGGGAGGTATGAACCCCGTTGTGATAGATAGCCTGAAAAACAGGCATGATTACCCTATTTACTGATCATCCTTCATCAGTTCCCTGATCTCTGCTTCAAGCTTATCGGGATGGTTGAAGGGGAATATCGGTTCCTCTTCCATGTAGGCATGCTCCCGGCTTGTTCCAATATAAATCAGCGCGCAGAGCAGAAGCGCCGCACCGAGACCCCAGGCGGCACCGCGGGTCGCCAGAATTGCACCGGCCACACCGGCAATACCGAGGTCGTTAAAGGATCGTGCCTTCAAAACACCCACACGGACACTGACGTAGCCCTGGATGAGCATTGTCGATATCAGTCCCACGCCGAGAATCGGTTTAACCGTCGCAAGAATGGGGGCGAGGAAGTATCCTGTCCATGTTCCGAAACGGAACGACCCGGCACCACCATTCACTGATTCCATCGCCTCGGGTCCGTGTTTGTATCGCTCGCAGATAACAACCTGCATCGCTGCCCAGAGCGGACCGCACATGGAGATATCGGGACCGAAAACGCTCATGATCAGGTTTCTTGTTCCAAAGATAATGTGTGACCTGTTGGGGTTGTAATCGACGTTCTCGTCGGGACGATATTTCTGGGCGTCTTCCAAAAGGGCCTGACTCTGAATGACGTCACCGAACACGACGATATAGGCACTGATTACCATGGGGAGACCGGTCAAAAACATCTTCAGGGGCGGCACGGGGATGGAACCAAGCATGGTCCAATCTCTAATCAGAGACCCGAAATCCGGGCTGGTAAAAATATGCGCATCGTAGGTCGGCCAAGGGATCTCACCGGTCAGCGGTCCAACGAAGACGGCCAGCGCCAAAGCAGGCATCATGCCCAGATTCGAAAGATACCACAGGGCCTTATTCTTCTTTCTGATCTTCTTGAAATGATCGGAGAACAGAAGATAATAGGCAAGTCCGATACAGATAATGGTCGTCCAAGGATAAGAATCGAAGCTCTTCAATCCCTCACCGGGCTGGAAAATCAGAATGACCGCCGCGAAACCTGCGCCCATAAGGATGGCCGCCTGAACCGCGTTGGGAATGAGGGATATGAACTTCTTGGCCAGACCGGTCACTCCCAGGAAAATACAGAAGAAACCAAAGGTCATCTCGAAGGCAATCAATGACTGCATTCTTTCAACACCAGCGTCAAAGGTCATACAGTAGGCAATCAGCAAGGGAATTGCCGGTGTGACCCATCCTGGAACAACAGGATCACCGAAGGTGACATGAGTCAGATACAATGTTCCATTGAGAATTACGATGGCCAGTGCCACTTCAAAGGACATACCGAGCTTGCTCGTCAATACGGGAATGATTGCCAGACAGACCGTGCACATCAGCAGTCCCTGAATATAGTCCGCCCATTCAAAGCGATAGTGAACAAATGGAATTCTCAGGGTCAGCGGACCTAACGGAATACCCGGCTGAATTCCTCCATACTTCCTCTTAATACTCATTTCTTTTCCTCCTCTTTCTTCCTCTTACAGTGGAATATAAAACACGAAATCCTTATTGATGTTCAAAAACACCCGGAAATTCGACAATTTCTTATTCAATATGCGTGCCACAACCGGGTTTGCGGAGATTGAAAGTGAAAAATTAAAAGAAATGAAAACATATAGTTAAGATTGGACTTTTTTCTCTTATGTTTCACTGGAACAGTGATTCGCCTTACGCAATGCAATCTTACATCACCACAAACAATGATTCGGTGTATACTATTGTAATCACTGGATAATAATAAATCATACCGGAATAATGCATACAGGCATCATGAACGCAACGGACGAAGATACAGCTACATAAGTTACCGTTATAATTGATTCTATAAGGCGATGCAGAACGACAGGTCATCATATGCAAAACCGCATCACATAAAAACAGGGCATTCTCTCCTCTCTATGCCCTCTATAAACATGACAGGTTGACTGACACGGGAAGCGCCCCGCCCGCCCTGAGGGCGGGGCGCTTCCCGGTAAGGAATAGTTTAATTATATTGCGCCCCTTGACCCCGCCTACGAGGCGGGGCTTGCGGGTGCGCCCCCGGTCAAAATGACACTTCTTACGCCACATTGGAATTGATGAAGCAAGTATTTATAATAACAAACATAAATGTTTTTATGGATAAGTGCGCTCATGTCATTAAGGCATAGTTGACATCTTCTCTTTTCCTTGACAGGCCCTGGTTTATCGTCTATGACAACGCATCCAGCCGGAAGAATATCTGAATATCTGCACAATGTCCCGGCATCGCAATCCGCCTTAGCCTATTTAAAAGAAACCGGAACTATGATAATGAGAGTACGAACAATGATGAAATCAGACAGAAGGACAGGGAAATGACAAGGATTGAAGCAAAAGAGGTGCGGGTGAGATTTGCCCCGAGCCCGACAGGATATCTGCATGTGGGCGGTCTCAGAACGGCACTGTTTAATTATCTCTTCGCACGCAAGAATAAGGGTAAATTCATACTTCGTATCGAAGATACGGATCAGAAGAGATCTATTCCGGGGGCAGTAGAAAAGCTGATGTCCACACTCAAGGCAGTGGGACTCGAGTACGACGAAGGTCCCGACAGGGGCGGTGAGTTTGGCCCCTACATCCAGACGGAAAGGTCAGAGATATACCGGGACCATGCGAAAACCCTCCTGGAGGCGGGACAGGCATACTACTGTTTCTGTACCGAGGAGCGACTCGAGAAGCTGCGGGATGTGCAGAAAAAAACGAAACGTCCCACCATGTATGACGGGAAATGCAGAGACCTGCCGAAAGAAAAGGTCGAGGAAAACCTCAGCAAAGGCATCCCCTACGTGATACGACTTAAGTATCCGAAAGAGGGGAGAATCGTCTTTGACGATATCGTCCGTCAGAAGGTTGCCATGGAGAACTCCCAGGTAGACGATCAGATACTGATCAAATCGGACGGATTACCCACCTATCATCTGGCGAGCGTGGTAGACGATCACCTGATGGAAATCAGCCATGTGATCCGCGGTGAAGAATGGCTCTCCAGCGTACCGAAACACATCTATCTTTACGAATCCTTCGGCTGGGAGGCACCGAGCTTTGCCCATCTGCCGCTCCTTCTTAACTCTGACAGGAGCAAGCTGAGCAAACGGCAGGGTGACGTTGCCGTCGAAAGCTACCTCGAAAAGGGATATCTTACGGAGGCCCTCCTGAATTTCATTGTACTTCTGGGATGGCACGCCGCCGATGATAGGGAGATCTACACCCTTCAGGAGATGGAAGAGGCCTTTTCCCTTGACCGGATCAACAAGGCAGGCGCCATATTCGACACTGAAAAACT
The DNA here is from genome assembly GCA_016933215.1 of Deltaproteobacteria bacterium. GTDB lineage: Bacteria > Desulfobacterota > Syntrophia > Syntrophales > UBA2210 > JAFGBH01. The sequence goes on from JAFGBH010000090.1 coordinate 4,387, forward strand.
GAACTGGATGGGGGGCTATTACGTCCGTCACCTCAGCGTTGAATATGTTGCCGAGAAATCGAGACCATACTTTGAAGCGGCGGGAATCGATATCAGCGATAACGAGAAATACCTGAAGGTCGTCAATATGGCCCGTGATTACGTCTACCGTCTCTCCGACATGGTTGAACACGCAACAATGTTCTACGAAGATCTGACGTTCTCCGATGAGGACCGAATACTTATCGAAGAAGAAAACGCTCAGAGGCTCTATTCTTTCTGGGTCGAGGAGTTGGAAAAGAAAGCAGACTGGGACCCGGAAGAGATCTCATCACTGATAAAACGGGCAACCGGTGAGATGGGCATAAAGGGAAAGAATTTTTATTTCCCCCTCAGGCTCGCCCTCTTTGGTAGTTGCCACGGCCCCGACATCCCGACTCTCATCGATATTCTGGGAAGAGATGGGTCCGTAAAAAGGCTCAAGGATTGCCTGTCTGGGTAAAACACTTATCGGGCAATGGAAGAAAGGGCCTCATCAAGATCAAAGATTAGATCGTCCACGTCCTCGATTCCGACGGAATACCGTATGAGCCCCTCGGGGATTCCCATGGCCTTTCTCTCCTCCGGAGTACACTCAACATGACTGGTAACTGCCGGAGGTCCAACGACGGTCTCAACGGCACCGAGATTCGCGGCACGGTGAGCATAGCTCAATCGGGGCAGGAAATCGCGGACCGCCTCAAAATCGCCCCTGATGGTAAAGCTGAGCACACCCCCAAAGCCCCTCATCTGCCGTTCAGCAAGATCATGGTGGTGATGACTTTCAAGACCAGGATAGTACACATTTTCGACCGCCTGGTGCCGCTGGAGAAACCGGGCGATTTTCATGGCGCTTTGATTCTGTCGTTCAACCCGAAGATGAAGCGTTTTCATGCCGCGCAGAAGAAGATACGCCGCCATCGGATCAAGGGAAGCTCCCGTGATTTCGCGGTAATGATAAATGCGTCCTACCAAATCCGAGGGCCCGCAGACAACACCCCCCAAGGCATCGGCATGACCGCCCAGAAACTTCGTTGCACTGTGGATCACAAGGTCCGCCCCCAGATCAAGCGGCGTCTGGTTTATTGGTGTGGCAAAGGTATTGTCCACCACGACACGTGCACCCACTTCATGGGCCGCCCTTGCAAGGCGTTCTATGTCAACAATTTTTAACGTGGGATTTGTCGGTGTCTCCAGATAGAGAATCGTGCAGCCTTGTCCGATTGCTCTTTCAATTTCCTCATGATCCGTCGTCTCGCAGAGGGCAGCTTCAATCTGAAAACGGGGCAGAAATTCAAGGAACAATTTGCTCGTCCCCCCATAGCTGTCTTTGATGGAAACGACCCGATCTCCGGGCGAAAGGAGTGTAAAGAGTGTGTTGCTTATGGCAGCCATACCGGTGGCAAAGCCTGTCGCCGCCTCAGCTCCCTCAAGATCGCGAACCTTTTCCTCAAAGACCCGCACCGTGGGATTGGTATTCCGGCTGTAGATGTGACCTGATTTCCTGCCCTGCCCTACCAGGAGCCACTCGTCAAGATCGTCATAACCGAAAGAAACACTATGGACAACGGGAACCTGTGTCGACCGCTCCCACATCCCTTTCTCTTCGCCTGCCCAGACTGCCTTTGTTCCCGCTTTCGGGCTTCTCTTCTCAACCATATAGTTCATCCCTCATTCTGCGGTTTCTTTTTAGAGGAGTCCCTTTTTTGTTTCTCTTTGTCCTTTCTCATTATCGAGAATCCGATGAAAATCATGATCCCCCCAATGAGGAGACTTATTCTGTCACCGCTCCAGAGACCGTAGCCAAAATCCACCGCCCCCAGGAGCATGAAAAAGATGAGAAAATATTTGCTCATTTCGATACCGTCTCCTCCCTATGGAATCAATCCAGAATTTCATAACTGCTTATCTGGACGCTGGACCGCAGATTACTCAATATTCGTTCCAAGAGTATTCCCTCATTCGTATCATAGGAGTATCCAAAGGTTGCCCGTACTCCCAGCGAGATAAACTGCACCGCCCGATCGAGCGCTATCGGAAGGCTGTCTCCCTGCAATAAACTGCCCAC
>JAFGBH010000091.1 GCA_016933215.1 Deltaproteobacteria bacterium
AGTGTCGTTGTTTTCCCCGCCCCGTTGCTTCCCAGGAGAGATACGATGTGATTCATTTCAACACCAAGCGACACCCCTTTTAATACCTGGATGACGTCGGAGTAGACAACACTTATATTATTAAGCTGAAGTAAGATGTTTTTCTCTTTCATTTTTTATATCCCGCTTTTCACGCAAAGAATTATTCCGCCACTGTCTCAATAGGAAAAGGGCCAGAGCCTGAAACTGGAACGGATGATGCGCCACACCTCGGCCAATCCCCTTGGCTCAAATATGATGAAAAAAACGATGGCAAAACCGAATACGAGCTCACGGAGAGGAGCGATAGTGAGTCCCGCCCCCTGCAGGGCATCAATGTTCATGAATATATCGGTCAGCCATCGCAGTGTCTCGTTAAGGCCGGTAATAAATACGGCTCCGTAAATTGAACCGGCGACACTTCCCATTCCCCCTATGATTACCATGGCAATGTATTCAACGGACAATCCCAGCGTAAAAGGTTCTGCCGTAATGCTTGTCATGTAATATGCCCAGAGCGCTCCTGCAAATCCCGCATAAAATGAGCTTATACCGAAGGAAAGGAGTTTATACTGAAATATAGGTATCCCCATGCCTTCCGCGGCACGATCATTGTCCCTGATCGCAATGAAGGCCCGTCCGTATCGTGTTCTCACTATATTTACCGCGATCAGCGTCATCAGAACAAGGCTTGCAAAGGTCACGTAGAAAAATCCCCGCTCATCGATAATTTCCATACCGAATATGGAAACGGGGGGGAGCACGATTCCCCGTGTCCCTTGTGTGAGACTATCCCAGTGTATGAGCACATACTCAATGATAAACTGTCCCGCCAGCGTCGCAATCGTAAGATAAAGTCCCTTCAGCCGTCCCGAGGGGATTCCGAATACCATTCCCACCATCGCCGTTATAAGACCCGCCGCCGGAAGTGCTAACAGAAAGGGAAAATGCACCTGCGTGGCAAGTATGGCAGCAGCATAGGCCCCCACACCGAAAAACGCCCCGTGACCAAGCGAGATCTGACCGGTAAACCCGATGAGGATGTTGAGTCCTATAGCGGCTATGGAAGTAATGGCGATAATGTTAAGGACATAAAGGAGGTAGGGTCCGCTGGCGAAGGGAACCGCTCCGAAGAGCATTGAAAGTCCTATGGCAAGCCAGAGACGACCATAGTCCGTCTCGAAAATTGTCAGTTCATCTTCGTACCGTTCCTTGAAATTGCCGCAGGGATGCAACTGAAGTTTCATTATCTTTACTACCTCTTAAACCCTTTCAATCTCTACCAGTCCGAAAAGGCCATAGGGCCTTATTAACAATATGAAAACGAGCACGATATAGGGTACAACATCCCTCAATGATGGAGAAAGATACCCTCCCGTGAATGTTTCAAGGAGTCCGATAATGAGACCGCCTATAATGGCACCACCGATACTGTCGAGCCCTCCGAGAATGACCACGGGAAAGACCTTGAGGCCCACTGATGAAAGGTCATGGACATTGATGCCGTTGATAATGCCGAGCACGATACCGCTCATTCCCGCCACCAGCGCCGCAATGGCCCAGGAAAGCGCAAAGACCCTCCTCACATGAACCCCCAGCGAAAGGGCAGCCGTTTGATTGTCTGCAACGGACCTCATATAAATACCCTGTGAAGAATACTTAAAAAAGAGCCCCAGGAGGACGAGGAACAAAAGACCGATCATAGTCGAGAGCACATAGACGGGTGGTATATTGATGCCACCCCACTCAATCGAGAGGTTCGGGGGAAGAAAATCGGGATAGATATAGAGGTTTCCTCCCCATATGAGGAGCATCAGGCCCTTGAATATTGCGGCCAGTCCCACAGTCAGCATGATAACGTAGATAAGGGGTTCACCGATAAGGGGTCGTAAAAAAAGGCGCTCGATCACGAATCCCATGATGAAGCATCCCGTGAGAGAAATAAGAAAGGCAGCATAGACGGGAAGACCCGCCCATGTAACCATGGTTAAGAAGATGAAGGCCCCGAAAGCCAGCAGTTCACCATGGGCAAAATTCAAGACACTGGAGGACTTGAAGATCATGACAAATCCCATGGCCGCCATGCCGTAAAGAAAACCGATGCTTATTCCGTTCACCAGGAGTTGCACAAAAAATTCCATTATCCAATCCTTCCCTCAGAGAGATTCAGTATTCTTACTTTCGTTTCGATGGTGTTCACCTGTCCGTCCCGGTACCTCACCGTACCCTTGACTTCCAACTCCTTCTCGCCGGAGTACATGGCCTCGATGAGCTTAATATAGAGGCCATAAACGAATCGCCGCCTTACCTTCCCCGTCCTCGTCAGTTCTTCATCATCGGCATCTAACAGTTTGTAAAGAAGGATGAAATTATGGATTTTCATGGGATCGGGAAGCCTTTCGTTGACACTTTCAATCTCATCCTTTATCAGGCCTTCCACTTCATGCCTCTGGGAAAGGTCTGTATAGGTGGTATAGGGAATCATCCGTTCTTCGGCCCAGTTACCCACATTCCCCATATCGATGTTTATAAGGGCCGTTATGTAGGGTCGGCTTTCACCGAAGATCACCGCCTCCTTGATATAGGGGCTGAATTTAAGGCGTGTTTCTATGAAATCGGGCGAAAAGGCATTTCCGTCCTTGTTTCGTATGATCTCTTCCTTTCGCCCTATTATGACGAGATGACCGTCCTCATCGAGATATCCTGCATCGCCCGTTTTCAGCCAACCCCTGCTGAAGGCCGCTTCCGTTGCCTCAAAATCGTTGTAATAGCCCCTGAAAACCGAACCGCTCGCGAGGAGCACCTCCTGATCTTCGGAGATCATCACCTCTGTTCTCGGCAGCGGCCTTCCCACCGTTTCCGCCTTCACCTCCCCATCGGGCTGAACCTGAAATATGCCTCCCGCTTCGGTAAGCCCATAGCACTGCTTGAGGTTCAGTCCCATGGACCTGAAAAACCGTATCACATCGGGACTTATGGGGTGCCCCCCTGTGTAAGCGCTTGCAAGGCGTGCGCAACCGATCCGATCGAGAAGGGGGCGAAAAATAATAAGGGAGGCTATTCCACGCAATAGTTTCACATGAATTGGAATACTGATATTCCGATATTCGAGATCGGCGACGTATCCCCCAATCTTTTCGGAGAGTGCAAAGAGCTTGCGCTTGATAAAACCGGCATCGTCCATTTTTACCCTGATCGTTGACGCAAGATCCTCCCAGAATCTCGACGATGTTATGATCGTATTCGGTCCCAGTTCCCTGAAGTCCTCCTGAACGGTCTCCGGCGTCTCGGGAAAATTCATCGTCATTTTTCCCATAAGCGCCACGCCCATACCCCACATCTGATCGACGATCCATGCGGGCGGTGAAATAGATAGCCAGTTTGCTTCGATTTTCACCGGAGCCGATTCAATCCATTTACCTCCAATATCCGTAAAATTGCTGTGTGAGAGCATTGCGAGCTTTGATAGGCCAGTCGTTCCCGAGGTCATAATCATGATCGCAATGTCGTTCGTTCTACCCTTCCATAACTCATCGTCGAAGAGGTCCGGCTTTGCGCTCTCCACATTTTTTCCTGACTCAAGCAATCCGGCAAAACTCATGAGCCATGTATCGTCACGATAGGATCTCATCCCCGTCTGATCGATATAGATGACTTTGCGAACATGGGAAAGTCTCTCACGTTTCTCCAAAAGCTTGTCCACCTGTTCCTGATCCTGGGCGATCACATAGGTTGCCCCGATCCGGTTCAATGTATCGACAAGCTCTTCACTTATCGCTGAGGTAAAGAGGTTGAGAGTAATTCCGCCGACCGCCTGTACCCCGAGCCCGCTGAAAAGCCATTCAGGATGATTGTCCGTGATGATTCCTACGTTTTCTCCCCTTTTAAGACCGAGTTCTTTGAGCCCCAATCCAACCCACTTGGAAAACTGAAAATATTCTTCCCAGGAATAGGTCTGCCATATTCCATAAGCCTTTTCCCGGATTGCCGCATGTTTTCCAACGGCACTCGCAGCGTTTCTCGCGAGAATTTGGGGCAGCGTATACTTGTCTGAATCTGATGCAGCATCTTTCATTTGATTTCCCGTTTCAATGGTCTGCACTAGATCACCGCTTCCTCTCCAAGATATGCCTTGATAACTTCCGGATTATTCTGGATCAGTTCGGGACTCCCCTCTGCCAGCTTTTCTCCGAAATTCAGCGCTACAATGCGTTTTGAAATACTCATTACGATGGACATATCGTGCTCGACGAGTATCATCGTCTGTTTCCATTCCTCATTCATCTCTGCAAGGAAACGGACCATGTCTTCTTTTTCCTCAAGTGTCATGCCCGCAAAGGGTTCATCAAGGACCAGGAGCTTTGGTTTCAGCGCCAGGGCCCTCCCCAGTTCCACCCTTTTTCGTAATCCGTAGGGCAACGATCCCACAGGTTTCTTCCGTATCGCCTGCATCTCGAGAAAATCTATGATTTCCTCCACCACCAGGCGGTGCGCTACCTCTTCACGGCGCACCGATGGTAAAAAAGCAAGGGCAGCCCCAAGTCTGTATTTACAATGTATGTGGCGGGCCAGGAGCATATTGGAAAGGACCGTCATCCCCGGGAACAGTTCAATATTCTGAAAGGTCCTTCCGATTCCTTCCTTAACGAGTTCATGAGTATGAAGATGGGTTATATCTTTCCCGTTAAATATAATGGTGCCCTTCTGCGGCCTGTAATACCCTGTGAGACAATTAAGGAGGCTCGTTTTCCCCGCACCATTCGGCCCGATTACCGCAAGTAGCTCACCCGTTGTTACGGAGAGACTGACATTGCCGAGTGCCATCACACCTCCGAAACTCAGGGAGAGATCGCTTACATCAAGCTCCGCCCTTCTCTCTGTTACCGTAACCGAATCAAAAATTCCCGGCCTGCCACGAAATGCCTTCATCGTCTAATTCACAATCCTTATCTCGTCTTTTCCCGGTACGAAGAAATTGGTAAGGGGCACAAACCTTCCATCCTCATGGACCTGAACAATTCTTCCCTTGAATGAACCCTCGTGATTTGTCTTAGAATAGCTGATATTCGGCAACAGACCGCCGAGGTCTTCGTCGCTGAATGACTCCATTGCCATGTTTATAGTTTCTCGCGTTACCTTCCCGTACTTCTTTTTGGCAGTAATGAAGGCCTTCTCCATAATCATTCCGACGGAGACACCCTCCCAATAGGACGCATCGAAATCGTCCACTGTTTTGTATCGCTTCCAGAGCTCTTCCATCACTTTGATTCCTTCCGATTTATCGACAGGCAGGCCGCCGGGGAACTGGATCCGAAGGCGGTCGCGAATAAGGCCCTCTCCCATACGGAAGAAGTCGGGATCGGTAGAGGTCCATGTTCCGAAGAACGCCGGCTCATAGTTTATCCTGTCAGCACTCTTCAACGTCGTTATTATTGCGGCAGGGAGCATCTGCATGAAGATATATTCGGCACCGTTTTTCCGCAACCGAAGCAGTTCCGTCGTAAGGTCCACCGTTTTTGCGGGGAACTCTTCAATGCTCACGATCTCTATATTATGCTTTTCCGCATACTCTTTGCTCGGTTCGTGAATCGACCGGCCATAGGCGTTGTTGTAGGTCAAAAGGCCAACCTTTGGCGGAGCAGCTCCCTTGTGAATTTTGCTGATATAATCAAGAATCGCATAACAGTCCATACGGTAGCTGCCGAAAGGAAGATACATATAGTCAATAGGAGGTTCAAGAATTTCCCAGCTTGTCGAGTAGTTTATCGTCGGTATCTTGTAACGCTGAATAATCGGCTTTGCAGCCAGGCCTTCGCCGGCGCCCCAGGTAGCTATCATATCCACGTTATCCCTCACCGCAAACTTTTTTACAGCGGAGACCGCCTCCGTGACCTTGTACATGGTATCAACGAGTATCATTTCGATCTCGTCACCATCAATACCGCCCTTGACTTCGTTTACATAGCGAAAATAATCCTGCTGGCCCTTGGCATGAAACTGACCCCAGGTTGATGCCGGACCGGTAAGGTTGATCGCTGCACCCACCTTTATGGTTTTTGCCGTCACCTCTGATACCACAAGTAAAAGCGCCAAAATTGTAATTGTTAAATAGATTGTTTTTTTCATTATTCCCTCCTTTTCTGATGGTAAGATAAAAAAAGGCCGTGGGATATCCACGGCCTTTCAAACAAAAAAGAGCCGCGGGCTTCGTTTCCGGTCCGCCCGCGGCTCTTATTAGCAATTCTGTTTACGAGCGCAACAGGCAGACCTCCTTAAAAAAGCTAAAGAAGCTAAAAAAACCGCCAACTCTCTCGTAAATAATACCTGCCATTATAAGTAATCCTTCCTAACTAATAACTTTTCTGGACTAAGCGTCAGAAAAAGTCAAGAAAAAAATTAAAAATATTTATCTGATATACTTAAAAAACTTGACATCAGGGGTGAAGATCAACATCGTATCCTCTTTTAAAGACTTCTTATAGGCCTCAAGACTCCTTATGAATTCGTAGAACTTTATATCCTCCTGGTAGGCCTTCGCATAGATCTTAACCGCCTCCGCATCCCCTTCGCCTTTCAGCACTTCCGATTCCTTGTATGCCTTCGCCAGGATAACGGTCCTTTCCATGTCTGCCTTTGCCGTTATCTTTTTCGATTCCTCTTCACCTTCAGAGCGATACTGCTTGGCCTGCCGTTCCCGCTCCGCCCTCATTCTGTCAAAGACATGCTTCTCGTTCTGTTCGGGAAGATCAGCCCTCTTTATTCGGACATCGACCACCTCTATTCCGTAGTCCTTCCCACGCTCCGCCGACTTTCTTGTCACGGTTTCCATAATCTCGCTTCTTGTTTTTGACACGATGCTCGACAGGTTGTGCTGTCCCAGCTCGACTCTGAGCTGTGCGTAGACGATATCGTCAAGCCGCGCCTGGGCACCCCTTTCATTTTTCACCGTGGTATAAAATCTAAGGGGGTCGGTAATCTTCCATTTTGTATAATTGTCGACGACGAGATTCTTCTTATCTCTTGTGAGAATCTCCGTTGGCGACGCATCATAAACCAGTATTCTCTTCTCGAAGGATACCACTTCCTGTATAAAGGGTATCTTCATGTGCAGGCCCGGTTCATTAACGCCTCCAAAGGGCTTTCCGAGTTGTATTACAATCGCCTGTTCGGTCTGCTCGACAGTAAAAAGTGAAAGAGACATCGCAAGGACGATAAGAAAAGCAACTATTATCCATATTTTTCCCTTAATCTTCATTATCTCCTCCGATTACTGCTTCACATTATTGTTTATTTTTTTATCCAGCGGAAGGTGGGGCAACATATTTTCGCCTATCTTTCCTTCGACAATAATCTTGCTAATTGTCGGGAGTATCTCTTCCATCATCTCGATATATAATCTCTTCTCCGTAACCTCTTTGGCGACCCTGTACTGGTCCAGAACCTGCAAAAACCGGCTCGCATCTCCCTCGGCTGAAATTATCTTCGATTCCTTATAAGCTATCGCGTCATTTACTATCTGTGACGCCTTTCCCTTTGCCTTCGGAAGTATTTCGTTTCGATATCCATGGGCCTCATTGATCATCTTTGCCTTGTCTTCCTTTGCGCTCGCGACGTCCTTAAAGGCGGCCATCACCTGATCGGGCGGATGAACATCCTGAAGCTGTACAGCAACGATATGTATTCCTGCATTATAACCATCCAGTATATCCTGAAGAATTTCCTTCGTATCCTGCTGTACCTGGAATTTTCCCGTCGTCAAGATATCGTCGATTTCATTATCTCCGACGGTCTGCCTCATGGCAGCTTCAGCGGCATCTTTTACCGTCTTTTCCTGGTTCATCACGTTGAAGAGATACTCCATGGCATCCTTTATCTTATACTGCACGATAAAGGTCAGATTAACGATATTTTCGGATCTGGTAAGCATGAGGCTTTCGTCAGGCACCGATCTCAGCTTTCCCATCTGCCTGTCACCAATGGTCCTGAATCCTATCTCGATCCTTCTCACCTGTGTCACCTTCGGTTTCAGGACGGTTTCGATGGGAGGAGGAAGATGGTAATGGGGTCCCGGCGTCGTTGACCTGACGGCCTTTCCGAATCTTTTAACAACACCCGACTCATCGGGAGCGACAAAGAAGATTCCCGATGCAAGCCAGAATATAACTATGACTGCTATTATAAGCGGGATCAGACCGTGCTTTTCCCCGAAGGGAATCTTGAAAGGAAGGGCCTTTTTGATCTTATCCACAATCTCTTTAAGGTCAGGCGGTTGTTTATTGCCCCAAGGACTCCCCTCATCGTCATGCCATGCCATTTTGAAACCTCCCCTTCATTTTCTTTAATAGTGTGTAAACCTAACATGAGGGTACAAGGGCTGTCAAACATATATCGCTTTCTTGTTTAAAATACCTGCTTGTGTTAAAATTAACCTATCTTTTTCAATGGGAGTAACGCGATGAATCCGGAAGTATTCAGAGAATATGATGTTAGGGGAGTTGTCGGAAAGGACCTCGATTACGACTTCGTCTACAAGCTCGGAAAGGCTATAGGAACCTACGGCAAAGAACGCGGCGTGAAGACCATGACGATAGGAAGGGATTGCCGCCTTTCCTCTGAAGACTATGGAATTGCAATCGCTGAGGGAATAACGTCAGTCGGCATCGATGTCATCGACATAGGACTCTGCGCCACCCCTATGCTCTATTTTTCAGTCAGGCACCTAAAAACCGGAGGAGGCGTTATGGTAACGGGAAGCCATAATCCTCCCGATTTTAACGGATTTAAAATATGCATCGGCCCCGACACAATATACGGCAAAGAGATACAGGAGTTGAGAAAGATAATAGAAAGTGACACCTTTTCATCCGGCCAGGGGACAATACGAAAAGACACCATTGCAGAGCAATACCAAGACTACCTCTATAATAATGTAAAAATCAGGCATGGGTTGAATATTATTCTCGATGGAGGAAACGGTGTTGGCGGTTTTTTCGCCCTTCCCCTTCTGGAACGATTCAACTGCTCCGTAACCCCGCTCTACTGCGAAATGGACGGCACATTCCCAAATCACTTTCCCGATCCCACGGTGACGGAAAATCTTAAGGATTTAATAGGGCTTGTAGAGGAGAAAAAGGCCGACGTGGGGATAGCCTTTGACGGTGATGCCGACAGAATCGGTGTCATAACAGACGCGGGAGATATCCTCTGGGGTGATGAACTCCTTCTTCTGTTCTCACGCTTCATTCTGAAGAGAAGTCCCGGCGCAGCAATAATAGGAGAAGTGAAATGCTCCCAAAGGCTCTTTGACGATATTGAGAAAAATGGCGGCCGGCCGATTATGTGGAAGGCGGGTCATTCTCTGATCAAAAGCAAGATGAAAGAAGAAGGGGCGCTTTTGGCCGGAGAGATGAGCGGTCACCTCTTCTTTGCCGACAGATACTTCGGGTACGATGACGCGATCTACGCCGCTTTACGACTCCTCGAAATCCTCTCCGAAACAGGCGAAAAGCTGAGCACACTTCTTTCAGATGTCCCCCAAACATTCAGTACTCCGGAGATCAGGGTTGATTGTTCCGATACCATGAAATTTCATATCGTTGAAAAAGTAAGAGATTATTTCAAAAAAGATAACACCATCAATGACATCGACGGAGTCAGGGTACAGTTCGAAAACGGCTGGGGACTCGTCAGGGCCTCAAATACGCAACCCGTTTTAGTCCTTCGTTTTGAGTCCACCAGTAAAGGTGGTCTTGAGGATATCAAAAACCGTGTTGAAGGCGTACTCGAAAACACCATGAGGGATTCCTGCTGAGTTCATTTTCGCTTCTTCAGCGCTACAATCAGACTAAGGGATCATTGTAATCTTATATGTGGGGGGAGGAATAATAATGTTTAACTTTAGCCAGAAACACACGAAAATAACTACTTTATACCTCTTAGGACAGAAAACCGATGATCTGGGACCGAAACTGAGGCAAAAGGCGAGAGGAAAAAGGCCTGTTCTGGTCGTTCCCACACTGGCAACTGAATTTACCCTGCCTGAAAACAGACCGGTATTTTTAAATATCATCAAACAGCTGAGCAGAATAACTTATCTCTATAGAATCATATTCGGCCTTGACAGCGCATCGTCTGCGGAATCTCTCGATCTTGCGCGCATCCTCAAGAGCGCCGACATTAAGAATTATATCATTCAACATAATGATGGCAAAAACTTCAAAGGACTCTACAAAAAGCTTGGAGAAGCCGGCTTCAAGGCAGATCAGACCGGCAAGGGTCGAAACATGTTCATGTCCTTCGGCATTGCCCAGGCACTTGACTCACAGTACATCGGAGTTCTCGATGCGGACATCAGGACCTTTCACAGAAGACAGCTTGACCGTCTTTTCTATCCGGTGATCGCACTCGATCACGAATTCTCGAAGGCCTTCTACTCCAGAATCAGCGACGGTCGTATGTACGGCCGTGTAAAACGTCTCCTCCTCGATCCTCTCCTTATGGCACTGAAGCGGAAATTTTCAGAAACGGGCGAAGACAAATTCCTGAGAATCATAGATTATCTTCTGTCGTTCAACTATCAGCTCTCAGGAGAAGTTGTCTTTGACACAAGCCTTTTAAAACGTATGCACTTCGCAACAAACTGGGGGGTGGAGGTTTTCACCCTCATCGAGGTCTACCGAAAGGCAAACAACGTAGCCCAGGTTCAATTTTCCACGAGGCCCTTCGACCATAAACACCAGATCGTCTCTGAAGAAGCGATAGACAAGGGACTCTATAAAATGGCCATGGATGTGGTCACAACCATACTTTCAACCCTGGTTGTGGAAGAGGGCCTCGAAATATCCGATTATTTCGTGCAGGACCTCACCGCGACATATCTCAGCGTGGCTGATGAACTGATTAAAAAATATGCTGCAAATTCAGCATTCTGCGATCTTTCATACGACCGGAATGCCGAGGAGGAGATTGTCCGCGGCGTCTTCAAGGATGCCATTTTAACGGCTGGAGATTTCTTTACCTCTCCCTATCGGATTACCGACCGTTTCCTGCGCGTACTTTTGAGCGACAAACGGTTTCATAAATATCTTGACAAAGGTCTCGATAACGATCTTCTTGCCTACGAGAAGGAAAATCAGAGCCAGCTCTTCGAGATACCGCAGACGGTCTCCTGGGAACGTATCATCATGAAGATACCGGGAATTCTTGATGAAATAAGGGAAGTCGTAAACAGCGAAAAATCCCGGTATGCAAAGGCGTAATTGAAGATTCCCGCAATCCCGTATAAGCGGGATTAAGGAAAATGTTGTTCTTTATTCGCTCGCTAACCCCGCTGCAAGCAACGGGGAATGCACTCGCTGTTCAGTTCAGACGACGAGAATGATTCTCAGATCCATGACATTCGTCATAGTCGGTCCCGTCTTGAGGAGATCGTCTGTTGCTTCGAAGAAATGGTATGAATCGTTGTTTTTCAGGTACTGAAACGGATCGAGTCCCAGTAAACGGGCCTCCGTTACGGTTTTCCCGTTCACAATTGCACCGGCAGCATCCGTCGGCCCATCAGTACCATCCGTACCGCCGCTCAGCACCGTAACGCCCTCCAATCCCTCTATTTCGATTGCCGATGCAAGACAAAATTCCGTATTTCTGCCGCCCAGTCCATCACCCCTGATAGTGACCGTTGTCTCACCTCCCGATATGATACAGGCGGGTTTTCCAAGGGGGTTCCCCGTTTTTCCTATCTCTTTCGCTATGGCTGTGTGGACCTTGGCCACCTCACGCGTTTCACCCTCTATGGACGACGACAGTATCATTGCATTGTAACCGATAGCAGAAGCCTTATTTTTGGAAGCCTCAAGGGAATGAAGGGAACTTCCTGTTATATAGGCATGGGAAGAATTGAAAACCGGGTCCCCCGGTTTGGGCGTTTCTTTTTCTTCCCCTTCAGCCCCGCGCTTAAGGAAAGATATGACCGATTTTGGCATCAACGCAGAAATATTATATTTGTCGATTATATCGATACAATCGCGAAATGTAGACCGGTCCGGAACCGTGGGACCTGAGGCAATGACATCGAGATCGTCCCCGATAACATCCGAGAGGAGAAGTGCAACGAGCGTGGCCGGAAAGGCAGCCCTTGCAAGTTTGCCCCCCTTTACCTTCGATATATGTTTTCGTACCGCATTTATTTCATGAATAGATGCACCGCATTCAAGAAGTGCCTGGGTTGTCTTTTGTTTGTCTGTAAGGGATATGCCCCGTTCGGGCAGCGGTACCAAGGCAGACCCGCCACCCGATATAAGACAAATGACAAGGTCTTTTTTTTCTGCATTCTCGAGAAGACTGAGGATCTTTGTTGCGGCAGAAAGGCCGGCCTGGTCTGGAATGGGATGCCCCGCTTCGGCACAGGATATATATTTCAGGGGAAGACCATAGCCATACTTTGTCGTCACTCTTCCTTCGGCGATACGGGAATCGAGAAGATCTTCAAGAGCGAGCGCCATGGGCGATGCCGCTTTCCCAAATCCCACGACGATGATCCTTTCAAATGTCTTCAAATCATAGAGATCGCCGCCGATGGCAAGAAGTTCCCCATCTTGGAGCCTGAGGATTTTCGTGACCGCGCGTTTCGGATCGGCTACATCGAGACCGGCATAAAATATATCAAGAATATCTTGACGGGTATTCCTATTCACAATGTCATCGTCTCCCTCACGATAAACATGCCCTTATCTCTCTTCCTTTTTCGTGACCTTCCGCTTTATCTCGTCTACGGTATCCATGAGAGCGGGAAAAACATTCTCCCTGAAATCGCCCGCCACGGCAACGAGCATCACATCATCGCCGGGCCTGAGGGTGCCCTCATTCACCTCGGCAAGGACGTCTATGATACCGGTACGCTTTTTTGCCAACGACACTACCTCCTTAAGCATTTCCCTGTCGGCCTTTACGGTGAGTTCATTGACTGGTTTGCCATCCCGTGAAGTATTTCTTGCAACGCCATTGTGAATAAGCACCATACCAGCACTTTGAAACTCGGGGTTGGCCCTCATTTTTTCCATCATCTTCATTAAATCCATATATAACTTCCCTTCCAACAGCTTCCTTGACTGACAGCTGCAATTATGAGAGAAAATTACCATGTATAGTCGGAGAAGAGCAAGAAAAGGACAAAAAAAACTTGAAAGGCTTGGCGATTTTCTTGAAAAAGCCCTCAAGAGGAAAAAAATTTCCATCGATATTATGGATCAGGATATCCGTAACGCATGGAGAAAAGCGGTCGGGCCCCAGATATCAGCCCAGTCCGATCCCTTCAAGTTCAAAAACGGAACGCTCTATGTCAAGGTTTCAACACCCGCCTGGATGCAGGAGCTTCAGTTCATGAAACAGGAAATCATGGAGAGGTTAAGCGCTGCAATGGAAAAGACAACGTTTAAAGGCATCCATTTTTCCATCGGCCACACTGCTTCACCCCCAACCGATCCTGACACGGATGATGCGATGGTCACCGCAGATATTACATTAAAAGAGAGAGAAAAAAGGCTTATCACGAAAACCACCGCCACTATTACTGACGGGGAATTGAAAACTATAATCAAGAGGATTATGAAAAAGGAGATGATCAACCGTAAAATGAGCGGGAATGGTTGATCTCCCTGAATACCTCTTCCATCTCCACAGAATATGTACCATCATCATTGTATATATAAAGGGGGGGCATAATAAGCAGTTCTTCCCCTCCCCCCTTAATCCCCTCAGCCAGCACAAATTGGGCCCTGGAACTGCTATTCGAGTGCACCATTCGTATCCTTTTGGGTTCAAGGGTCATTTTTCTCATCCCGAATATCAGTTCCACCGATCGTGTCGCCGGATATATGATATTAACCGAACCGCCCTCACTCAAGAGATATCGTGCAGCAGAGAGGAAATCAGCTACCGTACTTTCAATTTCATGTCTGGCAACAGCCTTTTCCCGGTCAGGATTTATTCTTCCCGAATTCACTTTCCTATAGGGAGGATTGAAAAAAACACATCGAAATGATTCTTTGTTGAAAATATTGCCGATCTTCTTTATATCACCCTTATATATCCTGATGGAATGTTCCAGATCGTTGAGCCGTACATTTCTCATCGCCATATCCGCCAGATCATCCTGGATTTCTACTCCCGCTATTGTTACGCGATCATGTCTCTTTGACAGAACAATAGGAATCACGGCACTCCCCGTACCCAGATCACAGGCGTAATCGTGGCCTTCTAGTTGTACAAAATGTGCCAGGAGAATTGCGTCAATAGAAAATCGATACCCCTTTTCCTTCTGCAAAACAAGAACTCTTCCCTCCATAAGTTTATCGGCCGTTTCCCCCGCCTTCCTCAGTTCGGAAAGTCTTTTCTCAATCGATCTATCCATTACCTCACCCCATCTCACGGAATCATACAGAAAAAGATGGAAGGGTCAACAGAAATTATAATTGTTTTCCGACTGATTTTAGATACTTCAACGTCTGGACATAAAAAAAATGATATGCTACAGATAATCAGTTTTCTAATTTGCACTGTGAGGTTGCCCCACTCATGCCAAAGGAGCATTATCCCCTACCACAGTTCAGACATCTGGCACGCCGTATCGAACAGGAATCGTTCCTGCACAAATACCGTCGCTGGACGGGAAACGATGATTTCGAGCATCATTATCATATCGCCATTCCCTCCACCCAGAAAACCCTCTACCTCAATCTTTCCTGGAAGAAAAACAGCGTGAGCAATCCCCACTTTATCGGGATATTCAGATTAGACGTGGAAAATCTTCTCTCCGAAGGGTATATTAGAAAAGATGGCCTAGACAAGCTACGCCTGCGCATATGCCACGGAAACGATGATGTTCTCTACATCCAGACCAGATCGGGGAAACCTGCTCTTGCGATAGGCACATTACAATAATTTTTTTCTTTAAAGCGATTGCATACGAAAACCTGTTTACAAGATAGCAGACAATGAGGAACAGTATATGGAATCAAGGCCCTGGCATGACCACTACGATTATAATGTCCCCACAACCCTTCGATACCCGCGTATCCCGGCGCATTCCATTTTTCAGATAGCCGCCGGGACCTATCCCGACAAGGCGGCCCTCAATTTCTATGGTACGGAAATGACCTTCTGGCAACTCAGGGAACAGATGCTGCGATTGACCAATGCACTGGGGGAACTGGGAATAAAAAAGGGGGACCGAGTCGGACTCCATCTGCCCAATTGCCCCCAGTATGTCATTTCTTACCTCGCCACGCTCTCGCTCGGAGCGATAGCTGTAAACCTTAATCCCCTCTATACGACGGACGAACTCAAGCTCATAGTGGAAACGACCGATATGACCACCCTCATTACCTTCGATATGGCGTTTCCCATTGTAAGACCTCTCATAGAAGATGCAAGGATTCCCCGCATAATCGTAACCAAGGTTACCGACTTTATCGATGGATTGGGTGTCAGCACTGCCAAGGATCTCGATCTCGACGAAGGATGGCACCATTTCTCATCACTCATCGAAAACTGCAAAGACACAAAGATTCCCAGAATCCCGATAGCTTCAGGAGATCCTGCCCTGATACAGTTCACCGGAGGCACAACGGGAATTCCAAAGGGAGCCGTTCTCTCCCATGCTAATGTCATAGCGGCTACCCTGGTCTGTTCTCAGTGGGGAAATCCCACCATTTCCCTTATTTCACCGGAAAAACGCTCGGTACTCTCTGTTCTGCCCTATTTCCACGTCTACGGAAACATAGTAGCCATGAACTGGGCGCTTTTCAACTGCGCCACCCAGATACTGGTTCCCCGCTTTGAAATTGATGAACTGTTAGGTCTTTGTGCAAATTTCAACGATATAACCTTCTTCTCGGCCGTTCCCACGATGATTACCGCTATTATCAACCATCCCAAGGCCGCCGGGGCGAACCTCGATAAAAAACTCGGGCTTCTCAACTCAGGAGGGGCTCCCATGCCCGTTGAGCTTATCGAGCAGGTACAGGATATGGGAATTTTTTACAGCGAGGGATACGGACTGAGCGAATCGACATCTCTCGGTATTGCAAATCCCATACTGGGTCTCAAAAAGGCGGGAAGTATCGGGATACCCTTTCCCGATAACGATGTTCGTCTCGTCGATATAGAAAATGGCGCAAACGACGTTCCCGACGGTGAACCGGGCGAGCTGATTATGAAAGGTCCCCTCATTATGAGGGAATACTGGGATAATCCCGATGAAACATCGAATCAGCTCCGGGATGGTTGGCTCTATACGGGAGACATCGCCCAGGTTGATGAAGACGGCTACATATTTATTGTGGACCGCAAAAAGGATATGATAATAGCCGGCGGCTACAATATTTATCCACGGGACATAGACGAAGTTCTCTACCAACACCCGAAGGTTTTTGAAGCCGTTGCCGTCGGAATCGGAGACGCCTACAGAGGAGAAACCGTCAAGGCATATGTCGTTCTGAACCCCGGCGAGAAGGCATCAGAAGAGGAAATAATCGAATTCTGCAAGACAAAGCTCGCCGTTTACAAGGTCCCGAAAGTCGTCGAGTTTCGTGATTCACTCCCCAAATCCGCAGTAGGCAAGGTACTCCGGAAAGTTTTGAGAGACGAGGAGGAGGCAAAACAAAAGAAAGAAGAGCCTTAATAAAAGAACAGGGCCTTTAGCCTACCTACTATTCTTAATATTGATAAAATAGGCCGCCGTTGGAATAGGGATAACTTATTAGTTTAACTGACGGTAATAAAGGGCGCTGTTGTACTAATAAATACTAATAAATATACTAATAAATATAAAGTTTTCGTTGACATAGGACCATGTTTTCCCTATACTTTTTTCAAATATGTAAGTTCTTACGGGTTCTCTTCCCTTTATATCACAACAAATCTTTGAAGAAAGGAACAGAAATCATGTCTGATAAAAAAAAGCATAGCGTAATTTTTTTCATCGTAAGTATCTTTGCCGTCTTCACTGTGATGTCCTTCATTTCCAGTGGAGCCGGTGCCCATCCCCCCAAAGAGGTCTTGCTATCCTACGACCTGGAAGCCAAGGCCCTTAGTGTAACCGTTACCCACACTCGATTCTCCGCCGGTCATTACATAGACAAGATCGAAATAATGAAAAACGGTACATCGGTCGCCTCCCATAGTTACACAAATCAGCCTTCCGAAACCTTCACCTCTAACTATACGCTTGATGCTGCCCGGGGCGATGTCATCGAAGTAAAGGCAACGTGTAACAAATTCGGTTCTGCGTCAGGAAAAATAACCGTTGATTAGAGTCTGCCGAATCCTTTTCTTGAAAAGAGGCTTGCTTTAGAGAAAATGTATCCTTTTTATACTCATGTGGCATTCATGGGAGCTGGCTTGATCTTGATGGCCGCGGGGATTTTTGTAGTCAGGTTTCTCCGGGAAAAACACTGGTGGCTGAAATTTCATCGCCCCGCAGGAATCACTGGTGTGGTTTGCCTCGGTATCGGCTTAGTAGCTGCAGTCGTCATGGTCTCTCAGGGAGGAAATGGCCACCTCCAGGTTCCCCATGCCTGGCTGGGTCTGGCCGGGGCCCTGTTATCCGTGAGCACCCCCGTGCTAGGGCATCTTCAGTTTAAAATCCGCTCACAAATCCAGCAACTGAGGCGCTGGCACCGACGGACCGGCTATATTTCCATGTTCTTTAGCATTCTTGCGGCCCTTTCCGGGTTGGTAGTAGCCGGATATATTTAATTATCTAAACCCTCCAACCGCCGGTGTTGATCGTACAGACTCAATTCCTGATGATATGTGCCTTGCTAACGGTTTGACTTTATGAGACCAAGGAGTGGCTGTTCTTGTTTCGAGTGGTAATAATCACTTAAGTCATAACCTGAAATCTGAGGACTTGTAAGTGAATCGAGTATCTTCACCGAAAGCCAGTGCGGGAATGAAACTACTCCATCCATCCATCCATCCATCCATCCATCCATCCAT
>JAFGBH010000092.1 GCA_016933215.1 Deltaproteobacteria bacterium
ATCTTGGCATTTTTTATATACTTGTTACTTATTGACATGACTAGACTTTTAGCACATTTCATAGTGCTGTTCTAGTCAAGACCCAAAGAAAAAAAGTCCGACATTTCGCTTCTTCAGATTGCGTCTTAGAGAAACAGTATGTGGTTTCGGCGTAATTATGCTATCGGCTTTATAATAAATACTCTTTTCATTAAATTCTTATCTTGAATTGAACAGCGAGCGAATAAAAGACAAGCATTTTCCTTAATCCCGACAATCGGGATAAGTGAGTTAACGAATTATTTTTTGCCAGAAAACACAGAAAATAAATTCTAACTTACTAAACAATCGGAGATTCCCCGCAACCTGTTGCGGGGAATCTCAATCTTTGAATATATATTCGCATACGCAATGCCAAAAAAATACTATGTTATCGAGAAAAAATACTATAGTATTTATTCGTGAGTTGTCTTTTCCTTCTTGTTTTTAAGGGATTGAACTGAACAGTCGGAGATTCAATTTTCTGCTATTCATTATAAACTGAGGGGGGATGCGCTATGGCAATCAATGATCTGTTTTTGTGTCCTCAGGAGTGGGTTGACGATGGCGCGAAAGATTTTGTCTTACTTGTCAGGAAGTGGGCTGACAGGGAGATCATATCGAAACGCCACGAGTATCGACTGAACTACGAGGAGCTTTTTATTGAAAAGCGGTTGAAACTGATAGGAGACATGGGTCTTGAAAGGCTCGTTCTGACCGAAAATTACGGAGGTTACGGATGGAACGAATTGACCGGGGCACCTGGCATTATGGCAGTTCTGAGTGAAGTAGGAAGGGCCGATGCCGCGATCGGATTCGCCGTTGCCCTGAAATTTACCCTTTTCTCTGTGATTACCATGAAACCAAGTATCAACGATCTTCTCTGTGATGCCTTGGTGCCGCTCAGCTTTACCGATGGTATTAATGACGTGGCGCTGATCCTTCCAGGGGGAGGCGTTACAGATAGCGAGACGCCACTTTATTTCGGCAGATCAGTTACATCCCGTATAGAAAAAACAGATGGGGGATATAGTATAATCGGTGAAAAACTGAGGCCGGTTGGATGCGGAAGGAATGCCGGTCTCTACTGTGTCGTCTCCTCAACTGAAGAGGGGAAAACTGTTCTTGCCTTTGTCCCGAGTGAGACAGAGGGCGTCGTAAAGGGAGACGCCATAAAGGATACAGGACTTGATGCATGTAAAAATGCGGATATTAGCTTTGAGAATGTAACAATACCGGCCGAGAACGTGATCGGTCGGGATGGATCGGTATTGGAGTTATATACGTGGCTCAATCTTTTTCTCAGCGGTGTGAGTCTCGGTGCGGCATTCAATTTTTTCGAGATAGTGCGTGAATGGGCCGAAACCAGGGTTATAAAAGGCGGCGGTTTGCTGAAAGAGAACCCCCTCTGCGCATATGTTCTGGCCGATGTGGCGGGGGAGATAGCCACCGCAAAGCTGTTATGCTTCAGCCTGGCCCAGATTATTGCCGGAAGCGAGCAATATGGTGGAATCGGCGGGCAGGCAATTTATGCTTATGCAGAGATGACAGGGGAACGTGTTCATCGGGGTATTATGAAGGCAATTAACAGGGGCATGGAGCTTATGGGCTCAGCCGGGTATTCAAAGGAATGGCATGTGGAAAAACACTGGCGGGACATCAAAACGATACAGTCTCATCTCTGCGGTATCGGTGCCGATGTGCCGGTTAAAATGGATATTGCCCGTTATTTTTATGACTGCAAAGACCTTTAAAAAGGAGTGAATGCAATGGATCACTTTGATCAGTTTTCAAGGCCCGAGGAGTACATATCACCCTTGGACAAGCCCCTTCGCGCGGTGATCAGAAATTGGGCCGAAACGGAGGTCATGCCGGTAAGAAGAAAATTTGACGAAGACTGGAAGGATCACACGCTCATAGAACCCGCCTTTGATAAACTCATGGGGCAACTGGGACTCCAGAAATCCATGTTTCCCGAGGAATGTGGTGGATGGGGTCTTGCACGATCTGATTCCCTTTTCAGGATTGCCTACGCTCTCTGCGAGGAGATGGGGAGGGCTGATACGGGAATGGCCGTTGCCTGTGGCGTTACTTTCTGGCCGCTTCTCACTATACTGGTTGAACCCTACGTGAACATGAAACTCGCTGAAGAATTTGCCCCCCTCTTCTGTAATACGAAAGAAGCGGTGTTTGCGGCAAATGCCATGACCGAACCTCAGGGAGGATCCGATATAGAAAACCTGGGACTTTTGAAGGGAAAAACAATCAAGACGACTGCCCGACTCGATGGTGAAGAGTGGGTAATCAACGGTCACAAAATCTGGCCCTCAAACAGTGGGGGAGTTTCCAAGCTTTTTGGGGTGCCCTGTACGACTAAGCCCGGTTCGGGTGATCCCGATGTCTTTGCCTTTATCTTTGTGCCCGCCGATATGAAGGGAGTGACCCAGGGCGGACCTTACGAAAAGGCGGGAATGTCCGGAGACAAAAACGGCGATGTGTGGTTTGAGGAGGTGAGAGTACCGAAGCGGTACAGGGCACATGGTCCCGGCCTGGATGCGAAGGCTTTCTATCAGCTTATATCCTTCGGTCAGGTGGCAAGCATTGGCTTCTTAACGGGTGCGATGCTGAATCTCTATGAGAAGCTGTACGAATTTGTCTCTTCACGAACCTATCGCAACAGACTTCTTAAGGAGGATGATGCTATTGCGGCTGTTATTGGTCGTATTGCGGGCGATATCGATATCTGCAGGATACTGGGACACGAGGCCGCCATGATGGGAGACCGGAGAAACAAACCCTATGGCGAACCGATCACTTCGGAAGCGGTTGTGGGAAAGATTCGAAATATCAAGGACTTTGTTTCAGACAGGGCAGTGGAAAACTTTGGCAAGGCCATGGATGTTATGGGTGTCTATGGTACGGACAGGAATTGGGATATAGAGAAGCACTGGAGGGATATCAAGATCATACAGCTCTGGATGGGGGGCAAACAGCTCTGCCAGATGGAATCGGCGAGGTATTTTTTTAACTGTACAACATTGTAGAGGGGAATGGGTATGTCTGTTGAGCAGAATAGAGGGATTGTCGACGCAACAAACAGGATTTTAAAAGTGCTGCTTAAAAGACCGGCATTCAAGGAGAATGTGAGGTCCCTGTTAAACGGTGTCGATCCCGATAATGCGAGGGAACTTGCCAGGACGATACTATGGGAGGATCCCGAGATTGTTTTGTCCTTGATGGGGGCTCTTCCTTCTCTTGCGAATTCGATGATTCGGTTTCTGGATGAGATTATCCTGCAGGTGAGGGAAAAATTTCCCCCTGAACTTCTTCATGCATTCTTGGAGGAAATCATGGAGGAATTTGATGGAGAGTCGATTAGAAGTATAAGGGATAACATCTCAACCATGGTACACGAGGGGTATTTCCATTATGACCCTGGAAGCGGGAAGAAGGGAGAGGGGGATGATTGAGACAATGAAAATGTCTGAAGCGAGAGACGGCGAAGGAAGTGTGCTTGCCGAGATTATTCGAACCCCGCTCTTTAAGGACATGCTGAACAATTATCTCAGTGAGATAGACCCCCGAAGGGGCGCTGCCTCGGCAAAAGTGATACTATGGGAGGATCC
>JAFGBH010000093.1 GCA_016933215.1 Deltaproteobacteria bacterium
CTGGGCAATCCGATATGGGCCGAATCTTCGATCATATTTACCACCACCCTGTCCATAAGTTCGAGCGCCACGGGGACTATCCCCGATCCGATGATTCGGGCAACCGTTCTGCTTGCGCCGTCCAGTTCAGGGAAAAATGCCTGAATGCTCTGCTGAAACGGCGGAAGGGGAAGCAACTTTACCGTAACCTCCGTTACAATGCCAAGGCATCCCTCGGATCCCGTAAAGAGTGATATGAGGTCGATTCCCGTAACATTTTTAGCGGTAACACCGCCGGCATTGATAATTCTGCCATCGGCCAGTACAGCCTTGAGGCCCAGTATCCAGTCCCGTGTCACGCCATATTTGACGCCACGAGGTCCGCCCGCATTTTCACCGACGTTCCCCCCGAGGGTGCTCACCGACCAGGAAGCGGGGTCAGGGGGATAGAAGAGCCCGACCTCTTTCACCTTGTTCTGCAATTCCAGATTGGTATGTCCCGCCTCAACGATGGCGTACCTGTCTTCCCTGTTGATCTCGATCAGCCTGTTCATTCGTGTCAACACAAGCACTATTCCGCCCTTCAGGGGCACCGTCCCCCCGCTGAGGTTCGTTCCCGCTCCTCGTGGTGTCACGGGGATATCCTCTTCGTTGGCCACTTTCATAATCGCCGAGACCTGTTCCGTGTTCCCCGGCAGCACAACGGCATCCGGCATTGCCTCCTCCACGGAGGAATCGTAGGAATAACTGATCAAATCCTCAACAGAATCCAGATAGGACTCCTCACCCACGATTTCGCAAAATTTCTTTTTCGTTTCTTCTCCTAACATTGATACAGCTCCTTTAGTTTAGGCTATAGTATGTTTTAATCTCTGATATTCTCAGTTAGTATATCAGCTATATGTTTCATTTTCTTGTCCGGAGCCTGTTGGTCGACACCCCCCTGGATCTGGATCATGCATCCCGAACACGCAGAGGCAACAATCACGGCACCGATATTATTGATGTTGTCACTCTTCTGCTTAAGGACTGGAATTGACAGGGTACTATGTTGAACACCGAAGGCACCCGACATACACCAGCATTTGTCCGCGCCTTTTATCTCTATCAATTCATAACCCTCGGTAGACTTTATGAGTTTCCGTGGTTCCTCATGAATACCCAGCACACGCTTCAGATGGCATGGATTTGGTGTGTAACCTTCATTGCATTGGCTTTCCTTTCCGCTTTTTTTAGGCGGCCCCTTTTCTTATACCCACAGACAAGGTAGAGAAATTCACTTCATACCCAGATTATGAGAGATCTTTACAACTATCTCTGGATCGGTATATAGCAAAATCAGTGCCATCTCCTCGAGGGTGCCAGCGAAATGCACGAAATTAAAAAACAGCATGTTCAGATCATCGATTTGATAAAGAAACGTGACGCAGAGTACTCCTTGCGAGCCATGGTTAACCATCTCCGCTTTGTTTTGGTTTTTGTAAAGAATGATAAGGAGTTAGTATTATAACATCTCTATCGGGGTGTTCTCCGAGGGCCTTCGCGCGTCGCCGCGGCGACTGACGGCGTCTTCGTAGAGATCTCCCCCCTTCGAATCATTTATCACCACGAGAGGGAAATCCACTACCTCGAGCCGCATCATGGCCTCGGGACCAAGCTCCGGAAACGCCACGACTTCAGCACTTCTCACACGCCGTGACATCAGGGCCGCAACCCCGCCTATCGCCCCAAAATAGACGGCATTATGCTCTTTTATCGATTCTCTTACCTCGAAAGAGCGCCTCCCCTTTCCGATCATCCCCTTGAGCCCCAATTCGATCAACTTCGGGGTATACC
Source organism: Deltaproteobacteria bacterium (assembly GCA_016933215.1). GTDB lineage: Bacteria > Desulfobacterota > Syntrophia > Syntrophales > UBA2210 > JAFGBH01. Next base: position 1,816 of record JAFGBH010000093.1, read on the forward strand.
GGTCCATTCGCATGCTCGTCGTCGGACCTATCGACCCGATAATACGGCCCGGCCTCGCAGGAGTGGGGGCTGCGTAGAACATCACCATTCCACGGAGGTCGACAGGGAGTGCTTCTCCCCTCGTTCCAGCGTCGAAGAGCCGTCTGTGCGCCACGTCCCGTCCGGTGAGAATCGTACCACTCAGAGTCACAGCATCACCCGCCGACAGCTCCCTGCATATCTCATCCGCCAGCGGCGTATGTATCTTTCGTATGTCCTTCATTGAAACAACTTTCGTAAATCAGAATTCGCAGATCGTAAATCGTAAAACGTAATACGCAAAGCGGTTTCCGTTATTCGATTTTCGATTTCCGTTATTCGTCATTCGTTTTTCGATATTCGCTTTCTGGTTTCCGTCATTCGATTTTCGATTTCCGGTTTCCGAACCCCTCAGATTATTGTTTCCCCGTGCCTCGCAACATGACACTGAATGTTGACCGATACGGGAAGGCTCGCAATATGACAGGGCATCATTTCTATATGAACCGCAAGCGCCGTCGTTCTTCCGCCATATCCCTGGGGACCCGTACCGAGGGAATTTACCTCTTTGAGAATCTCCGATTCCATCGTTGAAAGACGGTCATCACCTTTATTGGGCTCTCCGACGGGACGGAGGAGCGCCTTCTTCGAGAGAAGCGCCGACATTTCAAGAGAACCCCCTATGCCAACCCCCACAATCACCGGCGGACAGGGATTGGGTCCTGCTTTTGCCACCATATCCACAACATGTTGTTTTATTCCCTCAATCCCGTCCGAGGGGAGAAGGACGACGGAACTGCTCATATTCTCACTCCCCCCACCCTTGGGCATGGCAACGATCCGGATTTTATTTCCCTTTACTATATCGGCATGAATGACTGCAGGGGTATTATCGGAGGTATTCTCTCTGGAGAGGGGGTCGCAGACGGATTTTCTGAGGAAGCCGTGACTGTATGCCTCTCTCACACCTTCCTGTATGGCCTCGTAAAGATCGCCGTCCACAACGTGGACATCCTGGCCTACCTCTACAAAGACGACGGCAAGCCCCGTGTCCTGACAAAGGGGGAGCGACTCCCTGCCCGCAATCTCGGCATTTTCGATGATCCTCTCAAGGGCATAGCGTCCCAGTTCCGAATCTTCAGTATCGACCGCATGTTGCAGGGCATCGAGGACATCGTCTCCAAGCCTGTAGTTAACCTCGATAAAGAGATCCCTCACGGTTTTCGAAACCACACGGCAGGATATTTCCCTGAGCCCGGCCATAGGAATCTCCTATGCCCCCCGGCGAAATTCCATGGCCTTTGCCATGGTCATCTTGTCTACATATTTGAGATCGCCTCCCACAGGGATACCGAGCGCAATACGGGTAATCGCCACATCCTTTCCCTGAAGGAGTTTCGTGATAAGGAGTGCTGTCGACTCCCCCTGAACGCTGGGGTTGGTGGCCAGAATAATCTCGGAAATTGTCCCCTCTGACACCCTGTCAATAAGTTCATGGATCCTCAGGTTATCGGGACCGATCCCATCAACGGGCGAGAGAACGCCGTGCAGGACGTGATAGGTGCCCCTGAAACTTCCGCTTTCCTCGATTGCCACGAGGGAATCGGGGTCTTCAACCACGCATATGGAATTGGTATCTCTCGTGGGATCAGCGCATATTTCGCAGAGTTCCTTTTCCGCAAGATTGAAGCAGCGGGCACAGAACCGTATCTTCCGTTTCACCTCGACAATGCTTTCGGCAAGCCTCACCGCATCTTCTTCAGAAGAGCGGAGGATGAACGTGGCGAGCCGTGTTGCAGTCTTCTCCCCTATGCCGGGGAATCTGCTCAATTCCTCTATGAGATGCCGTATCGGCGCAGCGTATCCAGTCATAATAAAACAGAACCTTTCACTAAGAGCCTGATCGATGGAGTCGTACCATACATACGAAAATGGAAAAACGTGACTTCCAAGCCTCCCGTTAGATAAGCCCCGGTATATTGAGCCCGCCCGTTACCTTTGCCATTTCTTCCTGGGCCATTTCCTGCGATTTGCGAACGCCCTCATTGACGGCAGCCACGATCAAATCCTGGAGCATCTCGATATCCTCGGGATCTACTACTTCACGTTCGATTTTCAACGATACAAGCTCATATTTTCCGTTCACCACGGCCGTGATCATCCCTCCGCCCGACGTTGCCTCCACTGTCTTGGCAGCAAGCTCCTCCTGCATGCGGAGCATTCTCTCCTGCATCTTCTGGGCCTGCTTCATGATCTTTCCCATATTTTGTGACAATGTTTTCTACCTCCTCAAGATCAATGGTCTGGTAAGAAGTTTCGCGAAACGGGACTTACAAAACCATCGAATTTTTGCAGTACGCCGATGTATCGACAGAGTTGACTGCATCCGATTATCGGGCGACCACTGTAAACGAGCCTGATGAATCAGGCAACTACTATTTCTTTATTATCACGTCTCGTATTTCAGCGCTCTCAAACACATCTAGCACCTTTTGAACGAGAGGGTGCTTCAGCGCCTCACTTTTTAAATTTTCCATCGCCTTTGTGTTACCGTTGGAAGAGTTCCCATAATTATTGGGGACTCCCTCGAGCGACGTAATCTTGACCGATATATCTTCTCCGAAAAATTCTCCCGCAATGCGGGTCAAAAGTTTCTTCTGCGATTTTTCCATAATGCTTTCCAGAAAAATATAGCCCTCGGGAAAACCGATCGTCATACACCTGTTGTCATAGCCGAGCAGTTTGCCCGGCACAATCTTGGACCAGAGGGGATTGCTTTTTTTCTTTACATAATCTGTAAAATCGCCCCACAGGTTATCACCTTTATCCCTCCTCCTGAGATCATCTTCCCTCCTCGTCTCGACACGAACATCACTCTTCTTCTCGGGCTCCCTTATGCTTTCAGGTGCGCTTTTTTTTTCTTCGCTCCCCGGTTTCAGACTTTTTTCAAGGGCCTCCATCCTCGACAGGATTTCATCGACGGGTACCATCGGCTCAAGATAGGCCATTTTTACCAGCACGTATTCCATGTTGAGCCTGGGCTCCATGCCTTTTCGTATGTCATCCTCTTCGGCAATCAATATATCCAGGAGGCGCTGAAGTGTTTCGCGTGAAGCTCCCTCGGAGATCTTCTTGAGTTCCCCTATCTCATGATCCGAGAGATCCATCAGCAGTTCTTCCTTCTCCGTTATTATAACGGTAAGGAGATCCATCAAATGATTGAGAAACATCTGGTAAAACTGCTTGATGTCCATACCCGAGTAGTATGCTTCGTCCACAATCTTGAGGCATTTGCCCGCATCCCGTGCAAGAACGGCACGGGAAAGTTCGGCAAGAAACCTCCTGTCGGAGAGGCCAAGGAGTTCCTCAACATCACCATCCTTTATATCCATCCCTGCATAGGATATGACCTGATCGAAAATGCTCTGTGCATCCCGGAGGCTCCCCTCTCCCCCCTTTGCAATCCAGGTCAATCCCTCATCGCTTATCGTTATGCCTTCGCCTTTTGCTATCACGCCAAGATTATCGATTATCTGTCGCAGGGATATCCGCTTGAAGTCAAAGTGCTGACACCTGGAGAGGATCGTTGCCGGAACCTTGTATATTTCCGTCGTTGCAAAGACAAAAATCACATGGGAGGGGGGTTCTTCGAGCGTCTTCAGGAGCGCATTAAAGGCCTCTTTGGTTAGCATGTGGACTTCATCAATAATATACACCTTATAACGGGAGGCTACGGGAGAGAATTTTATATTTTCTCTCAGTTCCCGTATCTCATCGATACCTCTGTTCGATGCCCCGTCGATTTCCCGAACGTCGAGAGATGACCCGTCCGTAATCTCTTTGCAATTTGAACACTGATTGCACGGTGTTTCGGAGGGCCCCTTTTCGCAATTGATCGCCTTGGCCAGTATCCGTGCCACGGAGGTCTTGCCCGTCCCTCGCGGTCCACTGAATAAATAGGCATGGGCAATCCTGTTGAGATTTATGGCATTTTTAAGTGTTTTTACGACATGATCCTGCCCCACGACCTCCTCGAAGATCTGAGGTCTCCATTTTCGGGCCAGAACACGGTATTCCATAGGAGACTCCTGTCAGACTATCAATAAATGATAGCCGGGTGATCCCGTAGCAAACATCGAAGTTGCTGCCGCTGCTTCCTTCCGGACCTGACGGGGTTCACAATTCTCTGTTCCACGGGGCCCGGCTACCGAACGGATAATTAAAGAAATGGCGGAGAGAGGGGGATTCGAACCCCCGGTACACCTTTGTGGGCATACACACGATTTCCAGTCGTGCTCCTTCAGCCGGCTCGGACATCTCTCCAGAAAATCAATCTATATAATGGCGGAGAGGGTGGGATTCGAACCCACGTGAGAGCTTTTGGCCCCCAAGTCGATTTCGAGTCGACCCCGTTACGACCACTTCGGTA
>JAFGBH010000094.1 GCA_016933215.1 Deltaproteobacteria bacterium
AATAGCGAAAAGATGTCAAAATCTCTGGGGAACATCTTTTCCATAAAGGATGTGCTGAAAAATTATCATCCCGAGGTGGTGCGACTCTTCATCGTTCAGAGCCACTATAAGAGCTATATCGACTTTTCCGACGATGCCCTCGCCGAGGCCCGGACGGGAATGGAGCGGTTTTATTCCACACTGAAAAATATCAACGACGTTCTTGAGAAAGAGATTGATTTTACCGGTCTTTCCTCAAAGGACCTCACCGGCAACAATGCCGAAGTGTATGCAAAGATAGGGGAACTGCCCGAAAAATTTGTCGAGGCAATGGATGATGATTTCAATACGGCGCGTGCCCTCGGGTACATCTTTGATGCGGTTCGGTTGATAAACGGGTATCTCGCCGAAAAGGATTTTACCCCCTCCCCCGAATCGCTTTTCGTCCTCGATACGGCAAAGGGCTATATACGGGAAGTGGGCAAGGTTCTGGGATTGTTTCTTGAGGATCCCGATGAGTATTTTGAGATCGACAGGAAGCGCGAAGCTCATAAACGGGGCCTCGATATGGACGAGATAGAACACCTCATTGCTGAAAGACGGGATGCCAGGGCTGCAAAGGATTGGGCGAGGGCCGACAGCATACGGGATTCTCTTGCCGAAAAGGGCGTGGTCCTGAAGGACTCACCCATCGCAACCGACTGGAAGATTGTCTGAGCCTTCCTGCTTTACGGTTTAATTTTCTGTTTCTATCGTTATATCGAGAACTTCAATGTTTCTCGTTCCGCCCGGTGTCCTGAAGGTGACTTCTTCGCCTATCTCTTTTCCGATGAGTGCCTTGCCGATCGGCGAGGTGACGGATATTTTATTCTTGCTTATGTCCGATTCAAAGGGCCCCACGAGCTGATATTGTGTCGTTTCACCGGAATCGATGTCTTCTATCGTGACTGTTGTTCCGAAGACGACTCTTTCGTCGGTAAGATTATTGAGGTCGATGACTACCGAGGTGGCCAGATTGTTTTCTATTTCCTGTATCTTCCCCTGTATGAAGGACTGCCGCTCTTTTGCCGCGGCGTATTCTGCATTTTCCGAGATATCTCCGTGGGCTCTTGCCTCTTCAATATCCTTTATATTTTGAGGAACATCAATTCGGTTCAACCGTTCCAGTTCTTTTTTCAGATTTTCGAAGCCTGCTTTCGTTATGGGAACTTTATCCATTTCAATCCTCCACTCCTCTCCCGTTTGCCCTGCGACCCCTCAATTTCCCGTCCTATCCCCTTTCTTTCCTTCGGATAGATCGGGTCCGTTATTGAAAAATAAAAAACCATAGAGCCGTTTTTCATGAAACGGCTCTATGGAACAGTAGGTATTCTATATAATATCGAGCTGTTTTTGTCTACTCGTATATTTTTTCTTCCTCGGCGAAGGCATCTTCCGCATCGGCCTCATAGTCACGGGGAAGATTTGCCGCCTTTTGCAGGAGAAATTCCCGGTACCATTCGTGCGCCGTTATCATCGACATAACCTCGCTCGTTCCCGTCCAGATCGATGCGAGACGAACATCGCGGTAGATGCGTTCTATCGGAAATATGGTCGTATATCCGATTCCGCCCACGACCTGCATGGCATTGTGCACTGCCTTCTGACAGGATTCTGTTATAAACTTCTTGCTTTCCGATACCATGCGGCGAATGAGGTGCATATCGACCCCTTCGTCAACGGCCCGGGCCGTCGCATACCCCAGGGCGCGGGCCGCATCGAGGAGCATGACCGCCTCGGCAATCTGAAAGCTCACCCCCTCGAACTGGGCAATGATCTGGCCGAAGGCCTTTCGTCGTGATGTATAATTGGTGGCGATTTCGAGTGCCGGTCTCGCCGCTCCGATGGTCATCACGGCAGTCCCCAGACGTTCGGGAATCATCATGGTATTGAAGACGGGATAGGCACCGTTTACCTCACCCAGGACATTTTCCTTCGGAACCTTGACGTCCTTGAAGATAAGACGTGCCGTTCCGCCGCCGCGGCATCCCATAAGACCGTAGAGATATTTTGTCTCCACTCCCTCCGTGCGATCGACGAGAAAAGCGGTGAGAGATTTTTGTGGTTTTGCCTCGGGGTCAAAATCGGTGCGGGCATAGACGAGAAAGAAATCAGCTCCTTCACCGCCCACGATAAATCGTTTCTGCCCGTTTAAGAGAAAATGATCACCCTTGTCCTCCGCCGTTGTCGTGGCGCCGAAAAAGTCAGACCCGCCCCGTGGTTCCGTCAGACATTCGGCGGCGAAGAGCTCTCCTTTCAGGAGGGGTTTTACGTACTTATCCTTCTGTGCATCCGTTCCATGGATTATGATGGCATCGCATACCAGCTCGGCTCCCACACCGAAGACGCAGGCAAATTCGTAGCCGAGTGTTCCGATCTCTTCCATCACCGCACAGGTCGTGACCCAGTCCATGTCCCTGCCGCCCCATTTCTTGGGATACCGGCATCCCAGAAGGTTTCTCCGTCCCGCTTCGCTCAGAAATTCCTTCGGAAACTTGATCTTGTCCTTGTCCATGTCGAGAATCATATCTCTCGGGACCCACTTGACGAGATCACGGGCCTCATCCCTGATCTTTTTCTGTTCTTCCGTCAGCAAATAGTTGAACATATTTTCTCCTTTCTCTATATGTACTCAACCGCTTTTGTGTACGATTGGAGGAAAGATACCGTCTGTGATCATGCGGGATCGGAATATTTTTGCGAAGACTACCAATTTGCATGAAGATTGTAAAGGAGAAGCTTTTTACTTCTCCGTCTATGGCGAAAAATCTCTACAGGGATATGCACTCATTCTCCCTGCTGTTATTGCTTAATATTTTAATAGCTTGGTATGTGTGATATAGAACTATAGTACACCATCAAATCAGCACAATAACCTTATAGAAAGATAAGGAGGGAATATGATGGAGGCAATTCAAAACATTTCTCAATGGGTTCAGTCACTCGCCCAGGGTTTTATCAAGGGGAACGACCTCTGGCAGATTGTCCTTTCAGTGGCGATATTGGTTGCGGGTTTTGTACTCCTTGAATTCCTGTGGCGATTTTCCAACCGGCAGATGGGGAAGGTCCTGAAGAAAGGGGTGCTCAAGGAGTGGGTGCCTTATGTTTCGGGCGTTTTCCCCATACTCCGGCTTGCCTTTGCCGCATTCATCCTGAAGGTTGCAGCGGCTCCCCTGTTATTGCCCGAACAGCTTACAACACTCCTCGCCGGACTGGAGATGTTCCTCGTTGCAATGGCTCTGATGTTTTTCGTCTTTCTTCTTGTCAGTATGCTCGACCTTGTTAAGCTGGTAATGCCGGTGGGAACGAGACGGAAGCTTTCGACGAAGGCCTTTAAAAACCTGAAGGGAACCCTCCGAATTGTGGGGGTTGTCATTGCCGCGGGATTCTTTGTCTATACGCAAAAGGCACTCTTCCCTGAATGGCTCTGGAAATCGGCATGGTGGGACTACCTGCTGATCGTGATCGTCTTTGCCGTTATCTACATCGGCGGCAGGCTCTTCTCGGTTTTCTTGGAGACCATGACGGATGCAATGAAAGATACGGAAGAGAAGGCCCATCTCAGGCTGATTTTATCAGCGGCCATCTGGCCAATACGATTTCTGCTCCTGGCAATTGCTGTGTATGCGGCCAAGGAAATCTTAACGCTTCCCGAGGGTGCCAGTTCGATACTGGCAACACTTGTCAGTGTCCTCGGTGCCCTCGTTGTGGTGCTCTTTCTCTACCGACTCCTCGATGTCCTGGAATACCAGTTAACCAGATTCGTCATGCGAGACGACAACGAGTTCGACATGAATTTCGTTCAGATGGTGAGGATAGTGACACGGACAATTGTTATCATCTTCGGTGTTATTTATCTTCTCAAGGCGGCAACGGGCAAACCGATGACGACGCTCCTGGCCGGCCTCGGGATCGGTGGCCTCGCCGTGGCACTGGCCGCACAGGATACGTTAAAGAATCTCTTTGGCAGTTTCATGCTCATGATCGACAAGCCTTTCGGCGTCGGCGACTGGGTCCTGGTTGAGGGTACCAACGGCAGGGTGGAAGAGATAGGATTTCGCTGTACCCGGATACGTAATTTCTGGGGACACCTCCTCTCCATCCCCAATGAAAAAATGGCATCCATCACGATCGAGAATGTTCAGTCTCGCCCCTATATCCGAAGGTGGATGAATGTGACAATTACCTACGATACACCACCCGACAAGGTGGAACGGGCCGTTGAGATCATCAAGGAAATCCTGAAGGACAGCCCCGATCTTGATCCGAGTAATCCCCCCAAGGTCGTGTTCAATGATTTCAACGATGCCTCTTTGAATATACTTGTCGTATACTGGTTCAGGCACAATGACTACTGGAAGTCAATAGAATTTAATGAAGTTGTCAATTTTGAAATTCTCCGTGCCTTCAATGAGGAAGGTATAGAGTTTGCCTTCCCCACAACGACGACCTATCTTGCGCACGATGACCGGAGGCCGCTTACCATTTCGCTCTCGGGTGGACCGGAGGGTGACATGGAGGTGCCGCTGACCGGTTGAGCAGATTTGTTGTGTGACCCTGGGCGGACTAATCCTGAAAGGGAGGTGAAAAAGGACTGACCGGGGGCGTACCCTCAAGCCCTGCCTTGTAAGCGGGGTCAGGGGGCGCAATTAAAAAGGAATATAGTATTCGCCTTCGGCTCATGAATTGAGAAGCGAGCATTCCCCGCTGCTTGCGGCGGGATTGCGGGGAGCTTCATTATTCGGCCGGTGCTTCGGCTTCCTTCTTTTTCTTTTTTTTCTTCTTTTCTTTGTCCTCTTCGGACGAAGCCTCGGGCGCCTTTTCCTTTTCCGCTTTCTGTTTTTTCGGGGCCGCGAGCCTGTCGGCCTTTATCTTTGCCAGCTCTTCCGTTCTTTTTGTGATCTTGGCGAGTGCCTCCACTCTGAGGTTCATTTTTTTTACTTTTGCTTTAAGATTTTTTAAGATGGTATCCTTCGCAATCCCTTGAGGATCGATTCCCTTTTCGACAAGGTATGAACGTCGTTCATTCAGTTTTGCCTCAAAATAGGCCTTGTGCCCTACGACTGTTGCTTCCTGTTTGGAACCCATACTGCTCTCCCTTCCCGTTTTCTGCATCCATGCATTATTCTTACCACTGGTTTACTCCGCGCCATTCCCGATAGACTGACTTGCTTTAATAGCCCGGACAGGCGAGACGCTACTTCTATCAGGATTTCCATACAAAAGCTACTGATATATTACAAAAAAAGCAGATGGACTGGTGCTGTAAACTTCTTATGGCCAGTTTCGTTAATAGGAAAAGGAAAGCGAAACGGACCCGAACCAGTGTTCCCTTTCCTGTCCTCTGAACTCCTTGGTACGCATCACCTGGGCATAGGAAAGCTTGTATTGATAGAAGATAACGCTGATGCCAGCAGAGATATCGGCGACGAAGTTTTTTCTGTCCACGCTGTGACTGTCGGTAAAGGTGTTTCCATCCAGAAATATGTCACGGATGACGGCGCGTCCGTCAACGGAACCGAAAAGGTAGATGCCATAGGGTAAACTTCCGGGGCTACGGGGATCGCCGATGCCTGCGGGAGCGCTCGTATCGCCGGCGGGTCGAATCAGTGATGTGCCAAAATCGACGGGGACATGCAACCCGAGTCGTGTTTCCACGCCGGCATTTGCATAGATCGATACGTTTCCCACTGCCCCGCCCAGGTGGGTAATGGTGTCACTTCCCAGTCCGTTTCTGGCCTCCATTCTTAATACCCGATACTTGCGTTCGGCAATGATGGCAAGCCCCGGTTCGTTTTTGAGCTGATGATCCCATCCGTTGGAAATCTCCACCCCTTTGATCTCATGGACCAGTCGCTGCGTTCTGTCGGCATAGGATTGCGGGCCTATGATTCCGAACTGAATCTCGAGGGAATCCAGCCGCCGGTCATTCTTATTGTGAAAGGCAATGCCGAAATAGGTCCATCCCGCATAGGGCCTGTCGTCTTCAACCAGGTCATACCGTGCGGTATCCTCCGGCGTGTACATATTCTGACCGATCGAGAGGGCAATGTTTCGCTGGAGGTCAGGTTCGTGAATAAAGGGTATTTTCTGTATGAGGGGGAGGCTCCATTCCGGGAGATTTTCACTTTCCGCGTAGCTCGTAAGATCGGGTGAAACCCAGGTCAGCTTCACTCCGTTGGTGTAAGCCTGGTCGGTGCGGGCAACGATATCGTTTTCGAAATAAAAGCTGAAGGTATGCAGATCTTTGTAGCTCTCCGTTGCGAAGGCCGCCCCTGCAGTGAAAGACACAATGGCTATCTGAACTGCGACGACGATGTATTTCATACGATTCATTAGGAGGAACCTGCTAATAAAATGTGTTTAATGATCTATATACAGTGTATTGGCGAATAATTCATTATCGGATGATAAAAATTAGTTGTTTTATGAGGGAGTGAGATGAAAAATGACGGAACTGCATGGGAATCGAACCGAGGCTGATGAAGATAATAGCATGTATAATCAATTAGTTGAAATAGCATAAAATAATTGCGAGACGATGAGACCTTTTTCTCTGTATTCGCCATTTTTTCCTTTTGACATGACGGAGCCGGTCTTTTATACTGCATGCATTAAAGCGCATGTAGATCGGCGTGACGTCGATTTTCCCTGCAGCGTCTTATGGTGAAGTGCTCCACGTTCCGTCAACATCCGCAGCGTGTGCTTCCGTTCTGTAACACCACAATCAATTATCATTGAAGGAGGTTTTCGTAATGAAGAAAGCAAAAAAGAGATTTACGACAATGGTATGGTATTTATGTCTTATCGGCGTGATTACCCTGGGGCTCGTCTCCATCGTCGGGACCGGGGGGGATGACGATGGCGGCGGGTCAGACACACTCCGGCATTACAATTTCACCATCGACATGGATCCCGTCGAGAAGAATGGAGTGTCGGCGGAACCGCAGGCCGTGGTCGTATTACCGGACAAGCCGGGACCGCTGGTGGTTTCATACTCCGACGATTCAGGCGACTATATCCTTGAACTGAGCGGTGTCGTCTACGGGAGCATTGATACGAAAGACGGCGACTATACGATCTTTGATGAACTGAATGAAGCAAGTACGATCGTGCAGGCAATGGAGGGCGAAGGATCCGACGAGTATTTCGGACCGTTGACCCTGAATGTAACGGCCGATATTGAGATTCCCGAGGAAGACCCCCCCGCGACGGGGGCATGGACTGTCCAGAGCGGTGATGAGACAATCACCGTAACAGTGGGTGTTGATCAGGAAAAAGGGGCGGGCGTTACCATTACGACTACCGATCAGACGCAAGATCCTTTTACCAAATTTTACGGCTGGGGTGAGTTTTTTGAATATCTGCTCGACAGTGATGAGCCAGAGTGGCAGCGAAAGGCCGCTTTTTCGGGAAGCATCATTCGGTTCCTTATCGAGAATTCCCAGTTTCTTACGACGACCTTTGATATTATCCCCGATCTTGAGGATGTCCTCGAGGATGAAGTGCCCGTGAGGGATTATTGCAGTGCCTTTAACGAGGGCGAGAACCCCGCAGACGTCCGGCAGGAGGGTTACAATGACTTCACCTGGTTTGATGTGAGCGATGATGGTGAGGTGGGTGGTGGCGACAGCTTCCAATGGGAATTCGTTGACTGCTGGGATGACGATCCCGAGGATGACATCGATGACCTCTTGAATGGTACCATTGATCTCCGCGGCTACACTGAGGTTGAGGACGGCGGTAAGACGGTGCGAATCGGCTATGAGCTTCCGGGAGGGGTGGAGTTTACCGAGTTTTGTCTCTCGGAAATTGAAGAGGTGGATGAAGGCGTCTACACACACGACACAACCTACGCCGTTACAGTGAACGGCGGATTCACCATCGTCTTTTATGAACCGGAGGACTAAACGGCCGAAGCCGAATGTGTAAAATGAAAGAAGGCGAGTGTAAAAACTCGCCTTCTTCTTTGCCCGGCTGCTACCGCTCGATTGACGGGTTTTCATTCTTTTGACCTTTGTAATATAGTCCCAAAAACAGCAAAGGGGTTAGCTATTGTAGCTAACCCCTTCCATTTACTGGTGGGCCCTGTCGGGTTCGAACCGACGACCTACTGATTAAGAGTCAGTTGCTGCTACCAGCTGAGCTAAGGGCCCTTTATATCTTCCAAAAAACTGGCGTGTTGACTGGTACGCCCGGTTGGATTCGAACCAACGACCAACAGATTCGAAGTCTGCGACTCTATCCAGCTGAGCTACGGGCGCTTATTTTTTGTTGCGTTATCCCTATCAGAAAAGCGGCGGAGTTTCAAAAAATAAATGCCCCAAAAACAGGTTACCCTATTTATTCTTTTGAGACCTTTTCGTCAAGTATTTTTTTGGAAGATTTCGGACGGGGAAAAGTGAATATTTGCGACTCAGTTGCTGAGGTGACAGGCCGCCAGATGACCGCCCCCCTTGTCGAGGAGTTCAGGCTCGATGGTGTCACAGATATCCATTCGAAAGGGGCATCGCGGGTGGAATGCACACCCCGATGGCGGATTGATCGGGCTCGGGATGTCACCCTTCAGGACAGTTTTCTCTCTTTTTACCGATGGGTTCGGGACCGGCACGGCCGCGAGGAGCGCCTTCGTATAGGGGTGATAGGGTGTTTTATAGAGCGATTTTCTGTCGGTCATCTCGACGATTTTTCCGAGGTACATCACCGCTATTCTGTCGCTCATGTGTCCGACGACTCCGAGATCATGGCTGATGAAGAGGTAGGTGAGATCGAATTCGGCCTGCAGGTCTTTGAGGAGGTTCAGGATCTGGGCCTGGATTGAAACATCGAGGGCTGAGACGGGTTCATCGGCGATGACGAGACTCGGATTGAGGGCAAGGGCCCGTGCGATGCCGATACGCTGCCGCTGACCGCCGCTGAATTCGTGGGGGTAACGACCCAGTTGCTCCCTGTTCAGACCCACGACTTCCATCAGTTTCGCGACACGTTCCTCCCGTTCTTTTCCCTTCAAAATATTATGGATGCCGAGAGACTCTCCCACGATAGCGCCGGCGCTCATTCGGGGATTGAGCGACGAGTAAGGGTCCTGAAATATGAGCTGAACGTTCCTCCTGAAGTTCTTCAATTGTTCCCCCCCGTAGAGGAGAACATTCTCGTCATTGAAGAGGATTGCTCCCGATGTCGGCTCTTCGAGACGCGATACGATTCTTCCCAGGGTTGTCTTTCCGCATCCGCTCTCTCCCACGAGCCCCAGGGTCTCACCTTTAAAAATCTGCAGGTCCACGCCGTCGATGGCCTTCACCACGCTTCTCCTTCCCGAGAGAAATCCGCTCCGGATGATGAAGTATTTTTTTAATCCCCTGATATCTAACAGCAGGTCGTTCATTCTATCACTATTCCTGTTTCCAGCATCGTACCTGATGGCCGGGAACTTTCTCCTTCAGTTCCGGTTCCCGCTTTCGGCATATTTCCATGACGGAGGGGCACCGCTCCTGGAAACTGCACCCTTCGGGCAGGCTGTAGAGATTGGGCACCGTACCGGGAATGACAGTGAGGCGTTTCTCCTTATCGTCGGGTATCTCGCCGATATTCGGCGTCGATTCCATAAGCCCTTCCGTGTAGGGATGGAGGGGGTTCGAAAAGAGGTCGCTGACGCCGCAGTATTCCACCACTTTACCCGCATACATGACCGCCGCATACTGGGCAGCCTCGGCGATGACGCCGAGATCGTGGGTGATGAGAATGACCGACGTTCCCACTTTCTCCTTCATCGCGTTGATAAGGTCGATAATCTGGGCCTGAATGGTGACGTCGAGGGCGGTGGTGGGTTCGTCGGCGAGCATGAGCCTCGGATTGCAGGAAAGTGCCATGGCGATCATGACACGCTGCCGCATTCCCCCGCTCATCTGGTGGGGGTAATTCTTCAGTCGTTCCTTTGCCGAGGGCATGCCGACAAGCTGCAGCATTTCGAGTGCGCGCTCCAGAGAATCCTTTTTTGAGAGCCCCTGGTGAAGCCCTATCGCCTCGGCAACCTGATCGCCAATCTTGAGAACGGGATTGAGCGAATTCATCGGTTCCTGGAATATCATCGATATTTCCCGGCCCCGAAGTTTTCTCATTTCTTCCTTATCGAGGCTCAGGAGGTCAATGCCGTCGAACATGATAGTTCCCGAGACGATCCTGCCCGGGGGCTCCGGTATCAGTCTCATGACGGAAAGGGCAAGAACGGTCTTTCCGCAGCCGGATTCGCCGACGATTCCGAGGGTGTCGCCCCGATTGACCTCGACCGAGACACCGTCGACGGCCTTCACGGTGCCGTTTCTCGTCTCGAAGTGGGTCTTGAGATCCCTTACCTGAAGAATGTTATGCATCTGCTTTGCCGGCCCGGTTTCTCAGGAACTGAACGAGAAGCCGTACACCGACTCCCGATGCGCCCTTCGGAATGTAGGGTTTTTCTTTAGCGAGGAGGGCGGGTCCGGCGATGTCGAGATGTACCCAGGGATAGTCACCGACGAATTTCTCGAGAAACAATCCTGCCGTTATCGTACCGGCGGCGCGCCCGCCCACGTTCTGGACATCTGCCACGTCGCTTTTCAGCATTTCATCGTAGTCCTGCCAGAGGGGAAGCTCCCATACATAGTCGCCCGTCATATCGGCGGCCTCCTTTACCATCCCCTTCAGTGTATCGTCCGTACCCAGCATTCCGATAAGATGGTCGCCCAGTGCGATAATGCATGCGCCGGTCAGTGTGGCAAGATCGATGATCGCCTCCGGTTTGTACCTGCCGGCATAAGAGAGGGCATCGGCAAGTATCAGCCTCCCTTCGGCGTCGGTGTTTTTTACCTCGATCGTGGTGCCCGAGAGTGATTTCAGGATATCGCCCGGTTTGTAGGCCTTTCCGCCGGGGAGATTTTCCGTTGCGGGGACGATTCCCACGACATTGAGAGGGATTGTAAGATCCGCAAGCGCCTGCATCGCCCCGATGACGGCGGCTCCGCCCGCCATGTCACTCTTCATTTCGTCCATATTTGCCGAGGGTTTGATGCTGATACCCCCGCTGTCGAAGGTGATGCCCTTTCCCACGAAGATGATCGGTTTTTCTGCCTTTCTGCCGCCTGCGTAGTTCATTATGATGAATTTGGCAGGTTCGGCGCTTCCGCGTGCGACACCGAGAAGGGCATTCATGCCGAGCCTCTTCATCTGTCTCTCGTCAAAGACCTTGATGTCGATGGGTCGTGTCTCGGCCATTTTCCTGGCACGGTTGGCGATAATCGTGGGGGTCATTTCATTGGCGGGTGCCGAGACGAGGTCTCTCGCGAGATAGACGGCAGCAGAGATTGTCTCGGCCCTCTTTGCGGCAGCCTTTGAGGTCTTAGCCGCTTTCGGGTTTTCAGCAATCAGGGTAAATTCCCTGACCTCCGGGGTCTTGTCGGCCGCTTTCGTCTTATAGGGGGTGAATCGGTAAAGTCCGAGGAGGACGCCTTCAACAGCAGATTCTGCCATATTGTCCTCTTTAAGGTCGAGAGTGCCGAAATCGAGGGAGGCGGCAAAATTCTTCAGGTGCAGATCTCTCACCTTCTGCGCTGCTTTGGAGAAGACACCCCGCAGTGTTTCGAGATCGAAGTCTTTCCTTTTGCCCATTCCGATAAAGACGATGCGTTTACTCTTGATGAATGTATCCGTGTATAAAACCGAGGTTTGGAAAAGCTTTCCCTCAAAGTCTCCGTCTTTGAGCAACCTGCTTAAAAGCCCGCCGCATCGTTTATCCAGAACTTCGGCGTCGCCCGTCAGCTTTTTTTCGTCTTCAAAGTGGCCGGCAATGACCGCCTCGCAGTCATAATCTGCCAGATTTCCCTTCTTTACCGAAACCTTCATTGCTACCCTCCTTGCTAATCGTTAGGATACCGTTTTTGCGACTTATTATTTCATCGAATCGATTTCCTTCTGTATTTCTGATCCCCTTGTGCTTTCCGGTGCTATATATTTCAATGCCTCCTTGAAGTGGAAAAGGGCGCTTTTCGGCTTTCCTCTTTTCTTGAAGTAGATGCCGAAGTTGTAGTGTGACTCTCCCTGATTGTTGATCTTTCCCTCTATCATGGCCAGATTGTAATAGATGTCGGTATTATCGGGATTCCCTTTCCGGAACTTTTCATAGAGCTCCAGTGCAGAGCGATAATTCCCCGCGGCATCGTAGGCTCTTCCGAGAAAGAATATAGTGCCTTCGTCGTCTTCGTCGATAC
This sequence comes from Deltaproteobacteria bacterium, assembly GCA_016933215.1. Classification (GTDB taxonomy): domain Bacteria; phylum Desulfobacterota; class Syntrophia; order Syntrophales; family UBA2210; genus JAFGBH01. Next base: position 12,258 of record JAFGBH010000094.1, read on the forward strand.
AATAGGCCCTCTGGAGCGCATCGATTGCATCCCCTGTGCTGCCGAGGTTAAAATACTGTATCCCCATATCACGGAGTATGTCGGCATCGTCAGGTGCGAGCAGGAGGGCCTTCTTAAAGTTCCTGAAGGAATCCTCCGTTCTTCCCATATCTCCGTAAACGACGGCACATCCATAGAGGCCTTCGATATCGTCGGGTTTGTCCTTCAGCCTGTTTTCGAAATATTTCAGTTTCGATTCGGGGTTTGTCTCGCCGAGGATGAGTGACGTTTTTATCCGCTCGTACTTTTCGGTAATATCCTCTTTCCCCCTCTTTTTGTATGTTGTCTGCAGCAGTCCATCGAGGTATGCGATCCTCTCACCGGTGCCCGGGTGTGTCAGAAAGTACGAGGGAATCGAGTTGGAGTAGTACTCATATTGTCTCATGATCTTGAGGAAGTCGAGCATTCCCTTCCCGTCGTATCCCGCCTTCACGAGGTATGACATGCCCATCCGGTCTGCCTCTTCTTCATGTTCCCTCGTGTATTTCAGGTTCATGCTTGCTGCCGCCGCAATGGAGAAGGTCGTCACGGCGGCCGTCGTTTCGTCACCTCCTCCGATGAAGGCCCCCGCCAAAATGGCCGCCATGGTGGCGATCCCCACTTTTTTTGATCTTTCCAGGATTTTGGCGATATGTCTGCACTTTACATGGGCAATCTCATGAGCGAGTACGCCGGCGAGTTGAGCCTCGTTCTCCGATATCCTTATAAGGCCGCTGTAGACATAGACGTAGCCGCCGGGTGTGGCGAATGCGTTGATCCCGGGGTTTTTAATGACGGTGAAGGTAAAGGAGAAGGGAGATGGTTTCCCCTGGGAGAGCATGCTCTGCCCGATTGCGTTGAAATAGTCGTTGATTATCCGGTCATTCAGGAAGACACCCTTACGTTCAAGCTTTTCATAAAATTCCTTTCCGAGCTTTTTCTCGTCTTCGACGGTGAGGGCGGAGGCGGAAAATGTGCTACAGAAAGTGAGACACATGAAGATGCCAAAAACGAAGAGTATCTTCTTGATTTTCTTGTTATTAGTGTTTGCTCTCATAATTACCGTGGCAATGTAGCCTTTTTTGAGGGTTTTATCAAGATTAGTTTGCGAAGGGATTTTCTCTATGATATAGAGCACATTCCCCGCAATGTTGTGGGGAGCTTCAATCATGCATAGCGAACCCATATGAAAACACATATTCATAAACGAAATATATCCGTTGATACCTTCGAGACAGGGGACGGCACCATCATGGTGGAAGGAAAACTGAGGGATGACCGTTTGTTCCCTTCATTTGTTTTTTCGTCGGGCAAATCCATGGAACCGGGGGCTATCCACGATATAATAGTGAGACTGACAATCTCGCTGCCGCGTCTCCTGATAGAAAAGGCCGAAGCCGATATGCGTCATGTGCCGAGTAATATCTGCCGTGAACTGGTTGACTCTGTCGAAAGGCTGGTTGGCCTTGAAATCAAACACGGTTTCACGCAAAATGTCATCGATAGCATGGGGGGCATACGGGGGTGCATTCATATGAATAATCTTATCCTCGCCATGGGATCTGCAGCGGTCCAGGGACAATGGGCCTACTACAGCAGAAAAAGAGAGGATTCCGCTATAAAGATGCCGGAGTTTGATCCCTCGCTGGTGGTCAACAGCTGCTGGCTCTGGCGAGAGGATGGGGATAATATCAAAAGAATGATGGAGATTCTAAAGAAAAAAGAAATTAACGAGGGATAAGGGTGATTCGGACTTTCGGAAAAAATCGTCGGTCCTGGATCTGAATGTGATACTATACCCTGTATATATACCTTCCCTGTGGGAAGAACATGTTTTTTCTTCATGAAGTAGCGCTATCCTGAGTCGCTTCCGGTCCTGCAAGTATTCTTTTTAAAATCCTTCAGGTAGCTGATTGTTTCGATACATTCAGGACATTTCCTGTGCAATATTGATCGATGGAGCAACGCGGTTTTCATATGAAAGAAAGACTGATCATAACGGTTGACGGTCCCGCCGGTGTGGGGAAGAGTTCGGTAAGCAAGGCGCTCTCAAAGAGAAGTTCCTGTGTCTACCTTGACACGGGCGCCCTTTACAGGGCAGTCGCTCTCGGGGTTGCGGAATCGGGAATATCTCCCGATAACAGGGAGGCGGTTTCGAAATTCTGTGAGAATATCGACATAACGCTCCGCCTCGCAAACGGGGAAATGAAAATTCTGGCAGGCGGAGACGATATTACGGGCAGACTGAGGACCGAAAAGATAAGCATTCTGGCCTCGACGGTATCGGCGATTCCCGCTGTCAGAGCCGCGCTCCTTCCGATACAACGGAAGGCGGCACTCTCCGGAGGAGTGGTTGCCGAGGGAAGGGACATGGGAACAGTGGTGTTTCCCGATGCAGATGTTAAGTTTTTTATCAAGGCTGACATCCACGAACGGGCGAAGCGTCGATACCTGCAACTCAAAAGGAGAGGTGTGGCGGCAGACTTTGAAGAGATAAAAAGCGGCATCGTGGTCAGGGACCGGCAGGATATGAAACGAAACGTCTCGCCGCTCCGACCTGCCGAAGATGCCTATATTCTCGATACGACGAATATGAAAATGACGGAAGTCGTCGATAAAATGATAGGTGTGATACGGGAAAAAACAGGGGCGGGCATTTAGAAAATGTATCGTAACGTCTTTGTAAGTATTGAAAAATAAAGAATTTGGGATTTCTATTCGCTTGATATTTTATTATCAGTATGTTAGGAAACTCGGATTCGGTTGTATTTTAGAATAATGTCAGGGGGTATTAGTTTAATGGTTAACGAAGACAACTTAATAACTGAACAGGAAGAACAGAAAGAGAACGAAAGCGAGGAGATTAAAAGTCAGGAAAAAGAACAGGAAGATAATTTAAGCTTTGTTGAACTCTACGAAAAGAGCGTGCAGGACGTTTCCACGGGAAAAATAGTTACAGGCAAAATAGTTCAGATGAGTGAAGATCTTGTCATGGTTGACGTGGGCTATAAGACCGAGGGACGCTTAAATATAAATGAGTTCAAGGACGAAAACGGAGACATCACTGTTTCGGTTGGTGACGAAATAGATGTCCTCGTGGACAGGAAAAGGGAAGACGACCTCATCCTGTCGAGAGAAAAGGCCGTCAAGGTAAAGATATGGGACGATGTGATTCATGCCCACGATAGTGGCGGTACGGTACAGGGTACGGTTCTGAAAAGGGTAAAAGGCGGGCTTTCCGTTGATATCGGCTTTATAGCATTTCTCCCCGGATCTCAGGTTGATGTCCACCCCGTCAAGGATCTCGACAGGTATGTCGGTCAGACCCTCGATTTTGATGTCCTCAAATACGACAGAAAGAGAAGCAATGTCGTTCTCTCGAGAAAATCAATACTGGAACGCGAGCAGACAGATAAAAAGAAAAAGACCCTTGAGACCCTCGAAGTGGGTAAGGTTGTAGAGGGCGTTGTCAAAAATATAACCGATTATGGTATCTTTATTGACCTGGGCGGAATAGACGGGCTTTTGCATATTACGGACATGTCCTGGGGAAGGATACGGCACCCATCGGAGAGCTTTTCCAGAGACGATAAGATAACGGTGAAGGTCCTGAGTTTTGACAGAGAAAAGGAAAGGGTTTCTCTGGGACTCAAGCAGCTCACCGAAAATCCCTGGGATAATATCGACGAGCGGTATGCGATCAATGAAATAGTGGAGGGTAAGACGGTCAGCCTTACCGACTACGGTGCATTTGTGGAGCTGGAGCCGGGGGTGGAGGGACTTATCCATGTCTCGGAGATGTTCTGGACGAAGAAGATGAGACATCCTTCCAAGATCCTGTCTGTCGGTGATTCCGTCAAGGTTATGGTACTCGACGTCAATCCCGAGAGCAAGAGAGTTTCCCTGGGCCTCAAGCAGACGATGGAGAATCCCTGGATTGCCCTGAAGGAGAGTTATCCTGCGGGAACCGTTATCATGGGCAAGATCAGAAATGTTACCGACTTCGGAATCTTTATCGGAATTGAAGATGATATCGACGGTCTCATTCATGTATCTGATATATCCTGGAGAAAACGGATAAAGCATCCCTCGGAATTTTATAAGAAGGGTCAGGAGATCGAGGCCGTTGTCCTGAATGTAGATGTGGAGAATGAGAAGTTTTCTCTCGGTATAAAACAGCTTGAGAAGAATCCCTGGGAAGAGCTCAGGGAAAAGTTCGGCATCGGTGCGGTCATCTCCGGCAAGGTTACCAATGTGACTGATTTTGGAGTCTTTGTTGAGATAGAAGAGGGGATAGAGGGGCTTGTTCACATATCGGAGATAAGCCACGAGCGGGTTAAATCGGCCAAGGAAATCTATTCCGTGGGTGATACCGTATCGGCGGCCATAAAGAATATTGATGTTGACAGTCAGAAGGTGGGGCTCAGCATCAAAGATTGTGAAGCCGCATCGGATGCATCGTCACAAAATCAGTATGTAAATAACAAGGAAAAGGTAGTTTCTAATCTCGGAGAGATTCTGTCCGGCATAAAAGTTTAGTGTACTTTCCTTGACCGGGAGCGCACTCGCAAGCCCCGCCTCGTAGGCGGGGTCAAGGGGCGCACTATAATTAAGCTATTCATTACCGGGAAGCCCCGCCCTGTGGGCGGGGAGCTTCACAACATGAGAAGACATCCAATACTCTTCGGTTTTTTGCTCTTGCTTGGCGTAGGGGTGCTGTTTTTTCTCGTCATTACCTACTTTACCAGGGACGGCGCCGACTTTTCCGTGAAGGATAAAGTGGGCGTCGTGATCGTCAAGGGCTTCATAGGCGATTCCAAAGATACAGTCGACAAACTCGATGAATATGCGAGAGATGAGAGCATCAAGGCGGTGGTTCTGAGGCTTGAGACACCGGGGGGTGCAATCGTGCCCTCACAGGAGATATACGAAAAGGTCCTGAAGGTTAAGGCCGAGAAAAGCGTTGTTGCCTCGATGGGGACCGTTGCCGCATCCGGCGGTTATTACATCGCCTGTGCCGCCAACAGGATTGTTGCCAATCCCGGAACGATTACGGGAAGCATCGGCGTCATAGCCCAGTTCTCTCAGGTAGAGGAATTATTGAAAAAGATAGGGCTGAAATCGACGATTATAAAGAGCGGAAAATATAAAGACATGGGCTCGCCGCTCAGGGAAATGACCGACGAGGAGCAAAAGGTTATTCAGGAAGTCATTGATGATATTTATGAGCAGTTTGTTGAGGTGGTGGCCCAAAACAGGAACATCTCGAAGGAAACGATAAAAGAGACTGCCTCGGCAAAGATTTTCACGGGGAGACAGGCACTTGAGCTTGGCCTCGTCGATGAGCTCGGCACAATGGAATATTCCGTGGATCTTGCCGCGAAGCTTGCAGGCATTGAAGGAGAGCCCGATGTTGTCTATCCGAAGGAGAAGAGAGGGGGACTGCTCAGATATATCCTGGGAGAGGCGGCGTCGGTGATATCGAAGGAATTGGACCTGCACTCTCGCGGAATTGACTATCTCTACCTCGACGACCTGATGAAGGGGATGTGAGTATGACAAAGAGGGAGCTCGTGGAGAAGGTGAGAGAAAGGCTCCAGGATTATCCGCTGAAAGATGTGGCCTTTGCCGTGGATTGCATGCTTGAAGGCATGAAAGAGGCCCTGGTGAGGGGAGAGAGGATAGAGCTGAGAAATTTTGGGGTATTTTCGGTGAGGTCGAGAGATTCCCGCATGGGGAGAAACCCAAAGACCGATAAAGAGGTGTATATTCCCACCAGGAGGGCACCTTCTTTCAAGGTTGGAAGAGAACTGAAAAAGATCGTGGATTACGGTAAGGATTCTCATGGACTATAAAAATATTGCAGTGGAAAAGAGGGAAGGATACGCTGTCGTTACTCTCGATCGGCCCAGGGAGATGAATGCCCTGACGAAAGCGATGAGACGGGAATTGGACGACTGTTTTGAGATGCTGGAAAAGGATACCTCCGTCAATGCCGTTATCCTCACGGGGGGCGATGCTGTCTTTTCGGCGGGCATGGACCTGGTCGAGTTATCCCAACTTCCCGAGGGGGAGCTTGACGATTACATAAGCTCCATAATCAGGTGTCTCGAGAGGATTTACACCTTCAGAAAGCCGGTGGTCGCAGCGGTCAGCGGCATCGCCCTTGGCGGCGGATTCAATATCGCGGTTATCTGCGATCTTATTGTGGCCTCCGAAACGGCTATATTCGGTCATCCCGAATTGAAGTTCGGCCTTAACCCGCTTTTCGATCCCCTGAGACGGATTGTGGGTGTTTCCAAGGCAAAGGAAATCACCATGCTCGGTGAGCCTATTGCCGCGAAGGAGGCATTGAGAATCGGCCTCGTGAACAAAGTGGCGCCGCCCGAGAAATTTATGGAAGAGGCAGAGATAATTGTGCGTGAACTTTCCAAGAGGCCGGCGAAGGCACTCGAGGCGGTAAAGAGAATATCGGACATTGTTCCCCGGCTTGACAAGAGCACCGCTCTGGAGCATGAATTCGAGATAGCGGGACTCCTCTTTTCCAGGGCCGAGCGGAAGGAGTGCATGGAAAAATTTCTCGGGGAATTAAAATCTCGAAAAAAGAAGTAATTGTTAAAGCAACCTACTTTTCGTCGTAATTATACATGGAAAAATCGATAAGCTGATCTTTCCTCTTTTTATGCTGCAGCTTTTTGAGGGCCTTTGCCTCTATCTGTCGTATCCTTTCACGGGTAACACCCATCATTTCACCGACTTCCTCAAGGGTGAAGGGCCCGTAATTGCAGGCCACCCAGGTGCAGTTACAGAATGTCTCGTTTTTCAGCCACCACTCGCACGTCCTGTCTTCACAGGGTTCCGTGATGAAAAGACTCGTCTTTTTGCATCGGTAAAGGTTCGTTGTCAATACTCTACCCCTTTCGTATAATCAGTGAGCACCGATTATGAACTCCCCGATTAATCATTCTCACATTAAACTTTTATATAATAGTTTCTATTTCTTTTTTGTCAACACCGTTTTAGATGTTTTTTATTTCCCTCCAGAGCGGCAATGCAGTGAGATAGATACCAGCCCGTATTTTCTGTGAGTCGTCATGTATGAGATTTTTAAGCATGGAACGATAGTGATCGATCTGGGGCGTGTATTTTTTTTCTTCCATCTGTAAAAAGTCTTCAAGATTGTCGCCCTCTGCCGGACGGGACGTCTTGAAGTCTACAATCCACCATGATGTGCCGTCAAATACGGCGAGGTCTATTATTCCCGAACGAATACCTCCACCCTCGGTCAGATATTCCAGGGGCCATTCTGTTTCCACGATTGGATGTGATCTTCCTATCAATCCTGACAGAAAGGGCTCGCTTACGGTTGCCCCCACCTCTTTCACTATTTCGCCGGCCATTGTATTTGCCGTCTCACACGTCATTCCTTCATGGACCAGGGTCATTGCAACTGCCTTCTCCGAAGGTAAGAAGGATCTTTTAATATAGGTACTCAACATCCTGTGTGTTACGATTCCCCGTATGACTGCATCCTCTGAAGGTGATTCCGCCCTTTCCATGGCATATCTCGGTTCGGGTTCGTCTGACCTGAATGATGAAGGGGGGAGAGCCCTGTGGGGAATCCTCTGTGGAAATAGTTCGTATGGTTCGGGAAGTTCCGGTTCATGATCCGCGGTCACTCTCACGGAGGGACCGATCTCGGGATTTACGTAAATGGAGAGCATTTTGTTTTCTGCTTCCACAATATGGGCAGTGTCTCTATCGTTTATTCCCTCATGATCCATTACCCATTTGAGAACGCTGTTATCCGGTGCCGAAATGATATCATCTTTGATTTTCGCTACACCGCTCATTATGAGGGAATCTCTGGCCCGGGTCGATGCCACATAGAACCATCGTTTCGCTTCCCCCCACCGTCTCTCTTTCTTGATTTTTTTCAGGAAGTCATATGTTTTTGAAGCAACTCCCCGTCTGCGGTCGCCTCCCATGGCTATAACGTTTTTCCCTTCGCCCCCGGGAATCCGCTCCAGAAGATAGGGTGGAGATACAGGGGGGCCGCTAATGATGGGTTTCCAATCCAGATAGGGAAGAAAGACGATATCAAATTCGAGACCCTTTGCCCTGTGGATCGTCATCATCTGGACGGAGGATCTTGATAGCGTGGGATCGGCCGGTTCGTAGAGCCGTTCCATCGCACCCCGCAAACGTTTGAGGGTTTCCAGGGGGATTCCTTCTTCCATATCTTCAAGCACGTGAAAGAACTCATGGCAGTTTGCAACTCCCGCCATTCCGAAAAGACGGGCGGTTTCGGCGGGACCGTTCAGGTCGGCCCAGAGTTTTTTAACTATCTTTCCCAGCGGATCCCTCCCGACCCTAAGAAATGCCCCATCGGTGGCATTCACTATATCCCTGAGCTTCGGATCTCGCGTGGCCGACATTCTAATCTTGTCTCTCCAGCTTTCCGGACTCTGTTTTGATATTCCGAGAAGGGTGGTGATATCAAACCAGCACCAGGGGGACCGCAGGAGTGATGCCCATGCGAGATCATCGTGGGGCATTGCAAGCAGATTCGTCATCTGAATGAGGTGCCCTATCTCCGGCCTCTTCACAAGGCTCAACCCCTCCTGTACCTGGACGGGAAGACCTTCCTCTTTAAAGGCGCTGAGATATCTGGTCAGGCGGTTTCTGGTGAAAAGCAGAACGGCAATGGATTTCTCTCCGCCGGTTTCATCAAAGGCACGTCTTACCCTTCTGGCGAGCCATTTTGCCTCCTTCTCCCTCGCCCTTTCATTATCCTCATCGGCAAAGAGATTTAAGGATAGAAGTGAGCGGTCATCCTTTTTGCCCGCCGGTGCCGAGGGGCTGAATGAGACCTCATCGGCTTCAGGCCTGGGATCGGCCATCACGGTTTTTCCAAAGAGTTCGTTCGTCCACGCTATAAGCCGCCCGGAAGATCGGAAATTGGTCTTGAGGGTATGGATAGACAAGGGCAACACCCCGTGACCCGACAGGGGAATGCCCGATTTGGCCTCCTGAAAGAGGGCTACTTCTGCATTTCTGAATGCGTAGATGGATTGTTTCGGATCACCGACGATGAATACGGTTCTGCCGTCGCCGGGGACCCAGCCGTCGCAGAGTCTTTTAATCAGGGTCCACTGTATTCTGCTTGTGTCCTGAAATTCGTCGATCAGGAGGTGCTGTATCCGGTGGTCAAGAAAGAGGTGGAGATCGGAAGGATTGTTTTCATCGAGTACGCGAAGGGCCGCTTGTTCCAGGCCGACGAAATCTGTCAGGTGTCTCTTTCTGCAAAGAGATTCATAGCGCTCTATTACATCGGCGGCGACGATTATGAAATCGGACAGCGTCTCAACGTCCGATCCGGTGTCGTGGAAAGAGGGGTAACTCATCGTTTCGTAAAGTCTTTTCGCTACATCCTCATCCATGTCGGAGATTGACTTTCCCCATTCCGTCTTTCCGAAATTGTCGTAGAACCCCCTTTTCGGGCCAAGGGACCTTCTCGGAGTTCCGCTTCTTGTAAGCAGTATTTCCCCTATTTCCTGCCATGATGAGAGCTCTTCCCATAGCGGCTCCGGTACTGAGAGGGGCATCATCGCTGCAATCGTTGCCCCCTTCTCCTCCAGATGACACACAAAGTCTTTCCATCTCATCCCGGGGTCGCAGGAAGTAAATATTCTACGCAGGTCTTCCAGGCATTCTTCTATATAGGGGCGCATTCTCTCCTTGAGAATTTCGGGAATATTGGAGAGGCCACGCCCCCCTGCCTCCCTGACAAATACGGTGAGGTCCCGGACACGGTCTCGTTTTCCTATGAGTTCCCTCAATTCATTATCGAGTCCCTTCCAATTATTGTTGTAGTGCAGGAGCCTGTTCTCAAGAGATATCCTCTCCATACTACCCTCGGGATAAGACAAAGAACTCCTGAAATAGTTCTCTATGACCTCATTCATCAGAAGGGATTGAGTCTCTTCATCTATGATTTCGTAATCCGGTGCCACACCGGCCTCCAGGGGGGCCCTTCTCGCCACATAATTACAGAAGCCATGAAAGGTCATGATGTTGAGGCCGTTTGAAGAGGTGATGATCTGAGTGGAATCCTGGTGCTTCTCCAGCGCCTTTTTACCCAATTCGAGCAGTTCCTTGTCCAGTGAATCGATGGGTGATGATTTTCTCCCCGCCCTTGTGAGATAGTTGATTATGCGGTTCTTCATTTCGCCCGCTGCTTTTTCGGTAAAGGTGAGGGCGAGGATCTCGCGGGGATGTTTGACTTCACTCAGAAGTTTGAGGAATCTGGTGGTGAGAAGGAGCGTCTTCCCTGACCCTGCGGGAGACTCCACATGATGAGAGGTTGTTGTATCGAGGGCAGCCAAGCGCTCTTCTCTGTCAATAAGGTGTTCCTTCATCGCCATCCTTCTCTGCGTTGGGTAAATCGGAATAGAGGCCCCGTTCGCACAGGGTCAGAAAGGGGCAGTCCTCGCAGATCTGATCTTTTTTATCCACCTTTGATACGGGAAAGGGATCGGCGCTCATATGTCCGCTTTTCAGTATCCTTCCGATTTTCGCTATTACTTCTGTCCATTCGTCGAGGAGCGGATCCGTCCCCAGAATCCAGGAGGTTTTGATATCTTCCGCCGATTTGAGCTGCATGTACGCTGCCGAGAGAATCCTCTTTTCTTTACAGTATTTTTCCATGGCGGGAATAGTTGCTTCTCGCAGTGCCAGGAGATAGACCGGGAGCTGGGGGGCCTTGAGTCTTGAGATTACATCTGCCGAAGGAGGGGTGTTTCCAGTCTTATAATCGATGCACAGTATTCCTTCCGATTCATGATGGTCTATCCTGTCGATGCGTCCCTTCAGGGAGAAGGGCCAATTCTCATTTTTCAGGTCCTTAAAGTCCATTTCCTCCTCGATACAGATCCATCCTGACTGACGATGACGCAGTTCTTCGTCGAGCCATGAAATGAGAAGGCCCGGTTCATCGAACCAGCGTCGGCGTTCCACCTCCCACAGGGGGTCCCCGGCACAATCACTGAGTGCCTCGTCCGCCGATTCAAAAAGGAGGTCCATTGCCCTGGCCCGTTCTTTTTCAAGATTAATATTGCCGCCCCGCATCTTTTCTGTAAATGAGGCCAGTACACGGTGAAGCCTGTTTCCTCTCTCCATGGGGGAAGTGGCGGCTTCTCTCTCCTCAAGTTTCTCCATTCCCAGTATTGTCGAGACGAAAAACCTGTAGGGGCAGGCCAGCGCGGTCTCTATTTTACCCATTGAAAGAACTGGGGGAATGGTCTCCGGATCGATGGGTGAGTCCGGTTCATGATGATTTATTGTCACGGCTTTCTTCGATTCCTCGTGGGCCAATCTCAGCCAGTCTGCCCTGAGCCAGGCTGGTGTCGGTGTCCTCCAGATATTGAGGGATTCCCGTCTTTCGTCACCAATCCAAAAAGGTGAGGGGGTAAGGGGTTTTGAGTTTTCCTCTTCGGCTCTCAGGAAAGTTATATCCTTTGCCGTCAGCATCAGGTTCTGGAAGGCCTTTTCGGCAAATTCATACTGCATCTCCGCCGTTGCCCCCTGAACGGAATGTCTCTCCGTCCCGTCGAGCAGCGGAAGGGGTCTCACGGGCTGCGGCAGGGAACGGTCATTCATGTCCAGTACATAGACCTTATCGAAGTCGAGTCCCCGCGATTCTACCATTCCCATAATCTGTATGCCCGCATCTTCCGATGCGCCGACCTTTGTCTTTTTATGGGACGCCATATTGGTGATCCATGAGAGGAATTCATGGGCATCCATCCTTACACTCGAAAGATGCCTCCCGAGGTCGGCCATAATCTCTTTCAGATGGTTCCAGGCAAGGGTATCTTCTTCGCCGGAAATTACCGGAAACGAAAGGTGTGACCAGGTGTCATCCAGTGCCTTTATCCAGTCATCTGCACTTTTTTTGGACGTGGATTTGATTCCGAAAAGGGGCAAAAGGGTTCGGGGGTTCCCGTGAAATATTTTTTCTTTCGTGCCCCGGTTTTTCCTGTTCACTAACGATAAAAGAGCGGAAAGTCCCGATCCAATCGATGCTTCCCTCCAGATAAGGTCCGCCCTCGATATGTCCTGCCGCTTCCCTTTCCAGTACCCGTAATAGGGTGACAGAATGAGGGACAGGAAGAGGTCTTTAGTTTCCCCTGCCAGAATGAATAGGAGGGGGAGCATGGCCGCCTTTATAAGGGGGAGATCGTAGATGGTTCCCCCGAGAGTAATGTTAAACCACTGATGATCAGCGGGCTCATTTTCCCCCATGACGTCTCTCAGGGATCGTTCGATACTTGCCTCGTAGGCATCGAGATCGGGGACTATGACCCCTATGCGGTCGAGCGGAAGTGACCGGGCATCTTCGACCAGGCGATGGGCGAGATAGATGACTTCCTGCTCCGGCGAGGGAAGGGCGATTGCCTCCATATCCGTGGCTTTTTCCCGCTGGTCCTTGAGGTATTCGATAGTGCACCTCTTTTCGAGCAGTGAAAAAAGATCCGCTTCCACGGGGGCGGGAGAGTCGAAACCGGCGAGGGTAATTGTGTCGGGTAAAACGATCCTATTCGCCTCGATCTCGCGGCAGACCTTAAGGGGAAGCTCCGAAGGATGGAAGTAGTTTCTGCTGCGAAGGGTCCTTGTAAAGGAGGCGCATATTTTCCTTCGCCATTCCACCAGAGGTGTGGAAGGGGAACCCGATGAGGGGTCGATTTTGTTCCGAATCATGGTTTTGAAATTTTCGTCCAGGAGGCGTACAAGACCGAGATCGTTCTCAAGGGGTGAAGGGGGCGGGTTTGATTCGGCCAGCTCTTCCCATAGCTTTAATAGTATTATTTCCGGAGCCTCTGTCTTGTCGGGCCAGGAGTCACGCCAGAGCTCTTTTAACCAGCTATTGAGGTCCATGGCCCTGAGCGGTTTCCAGCAGCGACGGCCCTCGTCGATACGTGAATTTACGAATTGACGGCGTAGCCTGCGTGCAAGCCTTCCCGTCGAGGTAATATAGAAATGGTCGTCACGTGCAGGGATCATCTATTAACAGTCTGTTTTCGGCTTTTTTAACGTGGAGCCTTTCTAAAAGGCTTAATTAGGGGAACCCCTGCTGCAACATGAAATGGCGATGAGAAGAGAATACTATTTCTTCTTCAGTACCTTCGCCATAATTCCGGAGATTAAGATGACAATCAGGAGATACCCCATGGCCTTCATAAAGTAGAAGTAATATTTTGTCAAACCGATAAGCGTTACCTTGTAGTGATGCTCTTCAAGTCTGAAAAGGGGGATCAGCATGTCGAAACTGTAATAGAACCCGTTCGGGATCTTCTGGGATACTCCCTGTCCGGAGAAGCTCAGGAAAAACATGCCGAACAAAACCAGGAAAAAAGCCCATACAAGGAGGTACCCGAGGTAGATCCCGTAACCGGTAAAATCGTGCTGAAGCGTGAGCCAGAGCCAGTCGAGTCCCCGTGCATTTTTTCTTTCCCGCTCCTTTGCCAGGAAAAGGATTTTATTGGCCTTTGATACGAAGCCCATTTTTCGGAGGACCTTACTCAATTGTTCGTATGGCTGAGGTGAGTAAATTTTCTCTTTTTCCAGCCAGTTCTCTATCCATGACATCTTTCTCTCGGCGATGGAATTTATCTTGAAGGCTTCGCTGCTCCCCAGTTTTTTATAGATAAAGCCCGTGAGCAGAACCTCGTCGGGCCATCCGTCCTCCCTGTCCTCGACGACGCCGGCACGTGCGTTACGCAGGATAATTCTCGATTCATGTCCCCAGCTTACAGGTGACAGCTTTCCCGAGGCAAAGACCAATCTGCCGTTGATTTTGGCACCGGTGAGATCCAGAGATTCGAATCTGCTGGAGGATATGTCCAGATTGTTATCGACGATGATAAAGACAAGTTCTACATGACCTTTAAAGGTGGAGTCCCTCATGGTCAGGTTGCCCCAGGTGTGAAGGTGCTGCAGATTCACATTGTCCTCGAAGCTCAGGCCATTCATGTTCAGGGTTCCCCTTATATGTGCGGAGGTCATGGTCACGGTACCGCCGAATCGGCAGTTGTCCGTGAGGGAACAATCGTTTCCCACCTGGCAATTATTCATATTCAGACCCATGGCAAAAGAGGAGCTCTTGAATTCTATGACATCTCCGATATGTGCCGATACCATATCCACCGGACCATTGAATAAGGAACCATTGTTGATGAAGAGGCTTTCCTCGACTTCAATGTTGCTCATATTCAATTTTCCGTGGAATCCGGAATGACTGAGCTCCAGATGGTCCCCTATTTTGGCGGATACCATGCTTGTTTCACCTTCAAAAAGAGATCCCTCGCTGATAAGGAGATATTTGTCGGCCTTTAGGCTGTTCATGTTTACATTCTTTCTGAAGGTGGAGGCGTTGATATCAATTTGATTTCCTATTTTTGCAGCGACGAGGCTCACCTCTCCATCGAACCTTGTTTTTTCCTTTATCGTGAGGTTGTACTCGACCTGAATAGAATCCATGTTCACCTTTCCGGCGAAGCGTGAACCACTCACGAATATGGAATCGCTGCTTTTAAGTGAGGTTAAATCGACATCGGCGAGAAAGAGGCAGTCGGTAAACATGAGTCTATGGTCGATAACAAGGCCCGACAAATCGATCGGACCCCTGAAACAGGCACCCGTTATAGAAACTCCCCTTTCTGTTATGTCCTTTCTGTAATCCTCGTGTGAGAGGATTGTATTTACAAATTCGGGTGTCAAGACCCGCTCTTCATCGGTGCCGCCCATTTTTCCGAGATCGGCTTCCTCTCCCCCTTCTATCCTTTTCCATACCCACTTTTCCTGGTGTGTCCAGCCTGCTTGCATTGCTTCCTTAGGGTATTCACTTGATGTTCCGTTGACTTTTTTCATTTACCCTGTTCCCAAGCAATGCGGGTATCGGAATAAAATGGCCTCAACATCCCTGAACCGTCAGGCGGCCTCTCCCCTGATCAGGTTTACGATGGCGGGAAGAGCCTCGCCGGTTTTCACAGGTATATAGACATCGGTGATTGAAGGAAAGGCGTTTTCCGTCGGGTTTATTACAATTATTTTGGCCCCCTTTTTCCTCGCCTCCATCGGAAAATAGGCGGCGGGATATACCACACCCGATGTGCCGAGTACGAGCATCGTATCACATTCGCCGGAGACCTTGTAGGCGCGGGGCAGGTCCTGGACGGCCTCGCTGAACATTACGACATCCGGCCGTGTGATAAATCCGCACATATTGCATCTCGGCGCAAGTGAGGCGAGGGTAGAGATATTGTATTCACGTATCTGGCCCAGTTTTTCCCGTATCTCTTCTATAAGCTTTTTCCTGTCATACTTCTTTGTCTGGTAGCAGGCCAGGCATTTCATCCTGAACATATTTCCATGCACCTCGATAAGATCGGTGTTTCCCGCTTCCTGGTGGAGGTTGTCGGTGTTCTGAGTGATGACGGTTTTTAGTATCTCCATGTCCTCCAGGTCTGCCAGTGCAAAATGACCGGGATTGGGTTCCGCCTGCTCGAAGGTGTCGAGGATCTCGATAAAGAGGGGGAGAAGTTTCTCGGCATCCCGCTCCAGGGTATTGATGAGTCCGGAAGGTGTACCCACCTCCATGGGGTCTATCCTGTCCCATATTCCGCCTTCATCCCGGAACGTCGAGATTCCGCTTTCGGCGGAGACGCCGGCTCCACATGTTGCCACCGCCTGCGTCGATCGTGATAGTATCGATGCCGCTTCTTCTATTTCCTTAGCCCATCCACCCATCTTTCTCACCCTTTTCAGCGTTGTATCTGTTTTTCGGGAGGGACCGCTACAATCTTTCGAGGCATTTCTTTGCGAGATCACTGGCGAAGGCTATGGCCTCTTTTGCATCATCCGTATTGGGATGGTCGGGATAGGTTTTCATGATGTGGTGAAAACCGTGACATTTAAACCTGCCAATTGAGGTATCTCCCAATTTCTTCTCCATACAGTCCAAGCATATTTTTGCCGTCAGGGGGCCAAACCCCGGAGCACCGTAAGTGACAAAGACGGCGGAGTATTTCGCGGGTTGTACCTGGGACAGAAACTGCTTGATCTTCTTCGTCGGCATACCGGTATGAACCGGTGATCCGATGATGATAAGGTTGTAGGACCTGAGATCGTACTTGTCGATGTCGTCGATAAAAACGGCGTCGCAGCCGAGCTCGTGGGCGATCACCTCGGCAATCTTTTTCGTATTGCCCGACCAGCTGTCATAAATAACAATCGGTCGGAGTGTTTCGGCTATCGGAGAGACCGATTCCGCCTTTGCCGGTTGTTCGGGTTTTGGTGTGACCGTTTTCGCGCCGGTGCAGCCGAAGATGAGAAGGCTGGCAACGAGTATAATAAGCGTGTAGAGGCTGAGTTTTTTCATTTTCCCCCCTTTCTCGACGTATTATAGTGCTAAAATGAAAAAAGGGGAATGTCAAATTTTTTCCATCAAGTGATTTCTTCTTTGGGGCGATTGACAAAGCCCGTGAGGGGCGACTGAAAACGATCAGCCGGAATCGCCCCCACGCAATTCCTCTTCATTATCGTCGGCCTGCCCACGGTAGAAATCATAGACGCCGGTGTACCGCAGAAATGTCGACATGATGGCAGGGTGGATGGCATCGAGGAGCTTCATCACGATAATTGCGCCGGGGCTCACGATAGTCTCCTGAATGTCCTTCTTGATAGCCCGTATCACGGCACGGGCAACTTTTTCGGGAGTTGTCTCGCCGACGATTCTTGGTGCTCGTTTGTCGTAAACGGCAAACATGCCGACATTGGAGACAAAACCGGGGCATATGACGGATACACCGATACCAGTTTCCTTCAGTTCCTGTCGAAGACCGCTCGTCCATTCAATCAGTCCCGCCTTTGTGGCGGCATAGGTGGCGGAATAGGGTGATCCCTTTTTGCCCCCCAGCGATGACATGGTTACGATATGTCCGCTTTTCCGTTCAAGCATGTGGGGCAGTACCAGTCTCGTGAGCACCATCGGTCCCATCAGATTGGTTTTGATGATGCGCCGTATATGATCCGGCGAGAGGCTGACATAACGGCTCACCCATTCGATGCCGGCGTTGTTTACCAGGATGTCGATGGTACCGAGGGTTTCAATCGTTTTCTCAATGAGGTGTTGCAAAGATGCTTCATCAGTGATGTCGGCGGGAATTGCCACGGTGCGAATGTTATGGGATGAGAGATTGTCTGCAACTTTATTCAGTTCCTCTTCGGAGCGTGCGGCAAGGGCGATGTTGATTCCCTCTCCTGCAAGTGCCTCAGCAATAACCGGTCCAAGGCCGCGAGAACCCCCTGTAAGAAGAGCATTCTTTCCCTTGAGATTCTTCATCGCAGTTTCCTCCTTTATACATCTCCGTGAAGAAAATATCAGCCTCTCTCAAAACCGAAAAAAGGGAGAAAAGTTCAAAGAGGTTGCGTTCTCCCCGTATATCAGTCAGAAATCCCTCTCTGAAGTGATCGTACCACCGCTTCGGCCTCTCGAATTACGTTGTCTATCACGTCTTTGACGCTCTTGATCTCTCGTATCATTCCTCCGATCTGACCGCAGTAGACCGAGCCCTCTTCGATATCTCCCTCGATGCTCGCAATGGCGGAACGGCCCTCACCAATGAGATCAAAGATTTCATCCTGTGTTGCTCCCCGTCTTTCCGCATCGAGTATCATTTCTGTCAGCCTGTTCTTTATCCCCCGTGTGGGTCCCACGGTCGTTCTTCCCGTAAGGGTCGTCCCGTTTGCCCCTACCTTCAGGATGGCTTCCTTGAAGCGGGGATGGGCCGCCGATTCGTGAGTGGCAACGAAACGCGTTCCCATCTGTACCCCCTTCGCACCGAGGGACAGCGCGGCCACAAAACCCCTGCCATCGGCGATGCCTCCCGCTGCGACAACGGGAACGGTAACCGCATCCACTACCTGAGGAATAAGTGCCATCGTCGTAATCTCATCAAATCCGTCATGACCGCCGGCTTCAATTCCTTCTGCAATGACAATATCAACTCCGGCATCAGCGCATTTCTCAGCGAAAGAGACTGATGGAACCACATGCATAACCGTACAGCCCAGATCCTTTATCTGCCCCGTTAATTTTTTGGGGCTTCCCGCCGATGTCGCAACCACGGAGGCACCGCCCTTTACTGCTCTCTCTATCAGATCCCATGCATCGGGTCTCGCAAGGGGTACATTGACGCCAAAGGGTTTTGACGTTATCTCTCGTACCTTTTCTGCTTCTTCTGACATTTCTTCCAGGGTCATTCCACCCGCAGCGAGGAGTCCGAGTCCCCCCGCCTCCGATACGGCGGCCGCCAACTCCGATTTTCCGATCCACACCATCCCGCCGAGAATAATGGGGTATTCAATCTTCAAAATGTCGCAGAGTTCCGTTGTGAACATGAAAATTCTCCTTTCATAAATTGTAGTGTCTCGGTGTATACCTTCAGCCCTTACACATTCAAGCCGACAATAGTTTTTGCCTTTTTCTTGTACTCTTCGATAGGCGCCTCAACCATGAGCATCATCTTCTGCGATGCAAAGGACCCCTCGGCATGAATGGTACATACTTCGTGCCAGGCGGCAAAATCGCTTCCCACCGTGTGATGAAGCGAACTCATTAATTTCAGACGCTCTTCGGCAGTGTATCCCGACGCACCGCCCATGTATTTTCGAAGGTAGGGGTTCAATTCGGGATTTTCCCAGTCTCGATAGGTCGGTTGTGTTACCAGGAGACCTCCCGAGATATCCTGGATGTCACGGACAAACTCGTGAAAGTTTGAAGCGAAGAAGAGCTTTGCCATATTGCAGGTAAGACGGTTCGGGACGAAGAGACCGGAGCCGCCGAAATCCTCGGGCTCGTAGAGGGCGGCCCTCGCGAGGGACTTTGTCGTTTCCGTGTATTTTATCATGTTGACAAAGATCTCCCGGACATGGGAGGCCTTGCTCACGCCGTTGGCATCGGCGGCGAGCATGCCGAGACCGGTCATAAACTCCAGTATCGGTATCTTATAGGTAACTGCCGTAAAGCGGTGGAATGCTGCAAAGGCATAGGTCAGAATCTGGGCAAACTGCCATTCTCTCAGCATAAATACGCGTTCTTTCGGGACACGGACGTTATCGAAGATGAGGAGCGATTCCACGTGCCCCCTTCGGGGATGAGGTGTGGGAAAATGATTTGTGTCCTCGAAGCGGAAGTTTGGTCTGCATATCTGGGTTATACCCGGTGTATTTACCGGTATGGCAAATGCCACGGCATAGTCGGCCTCCGCCTCGGTCAGGTTTCTCGTTGGTATGACAAGGATTTCGTCGACATAGACACCCGCCGTGATGTGCGCCTTTGCGCCGGAGACCACGATCTCATCTTCAGTCTCATCCACAACCCTCACGTAGTAGTCGGGACTTTCCTGTTCGCTCGGGCCCTTTCTCCTGTCGCCTTTTACATCGGTCACCGCGCCCGCCATTGAAAGATCGTTTCTGGCACAGTATCGGCGATAGTTATCGATTCGCCCTTCGTACTCCTTATTTCCCATGAGACGGGAGGCGACCTTGATACCGTTCATGATATCGGTCCCCACATCCTTGACAAAAGGGATCGCTCCATCGGCGTAGTAGCAGGCCTTCAGTATAAGATTGTGCCGTCGTTTGATTACTTCGGGTACGTCGGGCACTTCAAAATAGGTGCTTATCTCTTCCCCCGTTTCAGTGTCCTTCATGACGGCGATTTCCCTCATCTCCGGGTCATGGCCCATAAGAAAATCGTGGGCACCCGTTTCCACCCCTACCTTGATATAGGGGTCTTCGGTCACGTCGGGAACGGGATTTCCCAAGAGGTAGACCTTTCTCCCGTCTCGCAGTCCTTCTCTGTATTCTTCCGCTGTTCTCAGCGCCATTATAATCCTCCTTATTATATACTTTGTGCCTTTGTAACTGTGTGCCTTTCTACCTCAATCCAGCGGCTTCATCATCTCCCTCAGTTTCGCCATGAAGCCCACATCGCCTTCGATCTTTAGTTTGCCCGTTACCACGGCGGTGATGCCGTCAAGCTTTCCCGTGGCGATGTCGTGGTAATCGCTGTCTTTTGCAAAAAGATAGACCGTGGGTTCTTTCAGGATACCCTCTGTCAGGGTCATTTTCTGGTCTTTAATGGTGACTGTCCACTTTCCGCCGCCTTTGCCGGTGATATTGTAGCTCACCGTGGCCTCTACTCCCTCGGCCTTCTCCGGTATGAAACGGGGGGGCATCCCCTCGAAGAGGTATGCGACGGGGACCGGTTCTGCCGTGGCTTCCTCTTCAAGCTCCTTGATGAGGTCTTTTTTTATGACCTTCCCCACGGCATTGGTGGGAAGCCCTTCGCGAAAGACGTAATATGCGGGAACCTTGTAGTCGGCCAGGTGCTCCCTGCAGAAGTCCCTCATTTCATCTTCCGTGGCCTCTTCACCCCGTTTGAGTACGATGCATGCCTTGGCGACCTGGCCGTATTTCTGATCCGATTCCGGTATGACGGCAACCTGGCTTATCTTCGGATGGGTATAGATGATGCTCTCCAGTTCCTTTGGATAGACGTTGACACCGCCGCGGATTATCATGTCCTTTATGCGGTCCACGATAAAGAAGAATCCATCTTCATCGACGTAGCCCACGTCGCCCGTGTGGAGCCATCCCTTTTTTATGGTGTCTGCCGTCATCTCGGGATTGTTGAAGTATCCCTTCATGACGTTATCGCCTTTTACGACGATCTCGCCGATTTTTCCCGTGGGGAGTTCGTTATCCTTTTCATCGAAGATCTTGACTTCGATTCCCGCAAATCCCATTCCGATAGAACCGTCTTTTCGTTTGTCGAGATGGTTTGCCGTGGTGCCCCCCGTGTTTTCCGTTGAACCGTAGGCCTCGATTATGGGGATATTGAATCGTTGCTCGCACTCTCTTAACTGTTCGGGAGGAATAGGTGCCGCTCCTGAAAGACCGAATTTGAGAGAACTTGTATTCACGGTTTTCGATTCCGGTGCATTGAGGAGAATGTTCCACATGGTGGGAACGATATAAAAGGCATTGACCTTATACTTTTCCACACACTCCCAGAACTCGGTTGCCGAGAAGCCGCGCCTGAGAACGATTGAAACACCACGATAGATACAGGGATAGGAAAGGTCATTCAGGCCGCCCGAGTGGAAGAGGGGAAGGACACAGAGGGCTATATCGCCCGCTTCGAGGGGGAAGGGCTCTGTTTTGATTTTTGCGCCGAAGACCGTACCCCAATGGGTGAGCATTACACCTTTCGGTGTTCCCGTCGTTCCCGAGGTGTACATGATGGTCGATACATCATCCGGGAGCGGCGGATTGTCGAGATCGAGCTTTCCCGCATGGGACGCGATGATATCGGGAAGATACTCATGGGCATAATCCAGCTCCATCGGGTTCGGTGAATTGATAACGACCGTTTTAACCGAGGGCATTTTATCCTTTATTGCCGATACGATAGGGGCATATTCAGCATCCATGACGAGGACCTTCGGCTTCGAGTCGTTCACCAGGAATTCCACTTCCTCCGCCTGCCACCAGCAGCTGATCGGGCCGCCGATTGCACCGATCTTCTGGGCGCCGAGAAGCGTGTAGAAATAATAGGGGCTGTTCCCCAACATGTATGAGACGATATCTCCCTTTCGTACGCCCTTCTCGATAAGAAATCTGGCAACGGCATCGGTTCTCTCATCGAGATCCTTATAGGTCACGATTTCGTCGTAGAAGTTCAGAAATGGTATGTCGGCATATCGCTCGGCGTTTTCCCTGACCAGCCTTTCTATGGTCCTGATTTCTTCTCCCATGGTTATTCCCTCCCTTTGAAATTATCGTTAGATTATAGTCTGAACCATCCGTTATCCCTGTACCAAGTGAGCGTTTCTTTCATCCCTTCATGCATCGTCGGGTAGAGGAATTTAAAACCTGTTGCTTTGAGTTTTGTGTTATCCCATATCCTGTCGCAGGAAAGGTAGTGGAGCGTTGCCTTTTCAAGGAGCGATTTCGTACCGAGTATTCCCGCCACAAACTGCGACACCACAGCAACGGGTATCAGGACATTCTTGGGAATATGACAAAACTCCTTTTCCTCCCCCAGAAGTTCCCTCGATATCAGCCTGAAGAATTCGGCCGTTGTGATACGCGTATCGTCGCTTACATTGTAGGCCTCACCGATCATGGCTTCATTCTCGCCGGCGTAAAGCGCCGCCCTGCAGACATCCTTTACGTGGACGAAGGCCTCGGTCCTATCTCCTCTGCCGATCATGAGGAGCTTTTTCTTTTTACGGTCTTTATAGACCTGACTGAAGGCGTTGTAGAGGCCATACTCGCATCTCGTACCGTAAATAGCGGCTGGCCGCAGGATTGTTGCGCGAAGATTATTTTCTTTTATGTGGTTCCATACCACCTGTTCCCCCTCCCATTTGGTGATATTGTAGTTGTTGAGAGGCGGCGTCAGTTTTCTGTTATCCTCTTTGACAGGAGTTTTCGTGTACCAGTCATAGCCGTAAACACCCACCGAGGACCAGTGCACCAGACGATTAACACCGGAGGCGAGGGTGGCTTTGCAGATGTTTTCGACACCACCAACATTGATGGCGCGTATGACCCTGTCGGAGGTGGAGTAATCGTGGATGCCGGCAACATGAAATACACAGTCAACTCCCTCGGTGAGTCTCTCCAGCCCATCAGCACGTGTCAGATCGGAGGCGATGAATTCAACGTCGAGAGCCTCGAACATGGCGCTGTAATGGCGGCTCGAAATATCGGTCGCCCGTACTCTGAAGCCTGCCTTTACGGCCGCCATTACCATATGATGCCCGGTAAAACCGGCCGCACCGGTTACAAGCACCAGTCCTTTTTTTTCCGTCATGATTGTCCCCTCCTAATGTGAAATTTCCAGTCGGTCAAGAACACCAGGTGTCGGGTGTCCCCTTTCATCCCACCCCCGCAGCCGGTAATACTTTTCGAGCATGCTGTCGAGTTCGATGGGCGGCCATCCGTCTTCTCGGACTTCGTTAAGCAGGCGCGCGGGAAGAGTGTCGTCGTCTCTCGATATTCCTTCGCGGCTGTTCATTAAGCGTTCGAGGTTAAAGATCCTCTCACCGATTTCATAGTAATCGCCTTTTGTGATTTTGAATCCGAGAAGTCCCGACATAAGACCGGCGTAGTCGGAAAGATCGGTGGTCTTGACCGCAATGGCGGGGAGGTTTCGCATAATAAACTGCATGATCGGCATTGGCGTGTATTTGTAGGCAAAGTTTTCTTCGAGAAAGGGGTACATGGTCTGTATGCAAAAAATCGATGAATTGATGGCGTCGGTGACATCCTGCATAAACCTGACGAAGTGGGGTTTCCCCTTCGTTCCGTGCTGGCTGAGGTAGGTGTTGACTTCAATTGCGTGCGTACTCCCCGAAAGATGTGTGGCACCGCAGTTTGCCGTCGCATATGCGAGTCCCTGACCGGTGCATCCCCTCGGATCATAGGCCGCCATTTCGAGGCCCTTGACGTTTATGGCAAAATCTTCGCCGCCGAACTTCTCGGCGAGTCTCCGCGTGCCCTCGGCAAGCTCATTTCCGAAACCCCTGCGGTGGGCGATGTCTTCCAGTATTTCTGCGATGCCGTCGGGATTTCCGAAGGAAAGATCGCTCTGGATGATTCCCCGTTCGGTCAGTTCCATGACAAAGGCGATGGTGCTTCCGGTACTGATGGAATCCATGCCCAGCCGGTTCAGTTTTTCGTTCCATTCTGCGATGGTGGAAATGTCACCGATCATGAGATTTGATCCCATGAGTCCTATGGTTTCATACTCGGGAGATACCAGCTCTCTGCCGTTAAATCGTCCCATCCGCCCGCACTGAATGGGGCATCCGACACAGCCATGGTTTTTGAGGAAGTGTTCGTCCCGTATTTTTTCCCCGGTGAGCCCATTCATCTTGTCGAAACTCGTCCGGTTGAAATTCCTGACCGGCATGATTCCCGATGTGCCGTAGATTTTCACATTCTGGGGAGTTCCGAGATCACGAAGATCTTTGCCCGTGTTGGGGTGAGACTTGACCTTTTGCTGGGCTTTTGTTACCGCTTTTTTGAATACTATCGAATCGGCGGGGCCGAATTTTTTACCGCCCTTCGCCACGATACCCTTGAGATTTTTCGATCCCATGACCGTTCCAAGTCCGCCACGTCCTGCAATCCTTCTCCCTGTCGCAATGACGGCAAAGCGGACACTGTTTTCTCCGGCGGGGCCGATGGTGACCCAGTCTCCCTCGTTTTTATGCGCTTCCTGAAGATCATAGGTGTCCATTCCCCAGAGAGAAGATGCATCCTCTATGGAGACCTGATCGTCGATTACCTTGATATAGACGGGAGACGAAGCCTTTCCTCTGACCATGATGCCGTCGTAACCGGCCCTCTTAAGGCTGAGGCCGAACCTTCCGCCGGCAAGGGATGAAACGAATATGCCGGTGAGGGGTGATTTCCCGGCCACGATAAAACGGCCTCCGGCGGGAGATTGTGTTCCTGCCGTGGGGCCGGTCATAAAGACGATGATATTCTCCGGTGAAAGGGGGTCAACTCCGGGTGCTATGTTATCGTAGAGGAGTTTAAGGGCGATCCCCTTACCACCCAGGTAGCGGCGTCTGTCCTCTTCGGTTATCGAAATGGTGCTCGTTTTACCCGAGGTTAAATCGATAGCAAGAACCCTGTCATTGACGGCATGTGAGCTTTTCATGATGATCGCCCCTTCATCTTTATTTTGAATTGAACAGCGAGCGCATTCCCCACTGCTTGCGGCGGGGATTGCGAGCGAATAAAAAATGCATTATTCCTTAAACCCGATAATCGGGATAAGTGCGTTAACGAAATTATTTTCTGCCAGAAAACACAGAAAATAAATTCTAACTTACTAAAC